>CAISVF010000139.1 GCA_903888765.1 uncultured Verrucomicrobia subdivision 3 bacterium
TCCAGGCGTGCGCGTTAAACCACTCTGCCACCTCTCCACGCGTTTGAATATCAATCCCTTAGCATGTGCTAGAATCGATTAATATGTGAAAAAGATACTGGCTTAACCGTCTGCCGGCAAATCCAATTCAAAAAATTAATCGCCGCGTTAACTGCATGGCCATCAGCCTTTGCCCCAGAATTATCCTCGAAAAAATATTCTTGGTTTGGTATTGAAATACTAAAGCGGATATGACGACGACCGTTGATTTCCACAATTTGCCGTCGGATATGCGTGCCGGAAGGCTATGCTCGGCAGATTTGTTCATGGTCCACGTCCGGTTTTTCAAATTTCCTGCACCGAGCGAGCTCTCCTCGCCCGTCAGGCGATGGGCCGCATGCTTTACGGATCCGGCATTCCGATGGAAGCTGCCAGCAGTGAAGTGAACGCTCTCGCGTGTGGATGAATCAAAGGTGCAAATGGAAAGCCGGTTGCCCAAAAACGGTGGCCGATTTCGCCCGCTTGTTGCCGCTGGCTAATGTGCCGAGTTGCCGGAGCAGGGGAGAGGGTGAAAAAACAATTAACCGATAAGCTCTTACTTCTAAACATATGAGGCTATTTTACACGGGCCCAGTCATCAACGTTGAGATGCTGGTGATGATGTTGGAGAAGCACGGTATAGCTGCCACGCAGGAATTTGTGGATCCGGTCGCGCCAGACGAGGACGATTTGGGCCGCCCCGCCCGGGTGCTTGTTCCAGAAACTGATTATGACCGCGCCTACCAGCTTTTTTATGCCGAGCGTGAAGATGAACTGTAGTCGGGCGTTGGCAGGATCGCATTTTCCGCTTCTGAATTCTGGATTCCGGCTCGTGACTTCTATATTCTCTCCCGATGTTCGACATCGTTCGCCCACAAATTTCAACCGCCGCCGACAAACTTACGCACTTGCGGAGGTTTCTTTGACGTTGCCAAATTGACCCAACGCCTCGCCGAGCTGGAATCGCAGATGACCGGCGAGAATTTCTGGAACAACCAGGATGCGGCCCAGAAAGTAATCAGCGAGACGAACGACATCCGGGGTAAACTGGATCCCTTGGTGAGTTTTGCCAAGCAGGTTGAGGATTTGCAAGTCATGCTGGAACTTGCCGGTGCCGAGCCGGAACCCATGCAGCTCAAACTGGAGGCGGAGATGGTGGCCGACACCAAAAAACTGTTTGCGGACCTGGATACTTTCGAACTTAAAACTTTTCTGAGCGGCCCGCACGATAAGTGCAACTGCATCTTTACCATCAACGCCGGGGCCGGGGGCACCGAGGCGCAGGATTGGGCGGAAATGCTTTCGCGCATGTATGGCCGATGGTTTGATTCACGGGGTTGGAAATGGGAAGTGACGGATGCTCTGGCCGGCGATTCCGCCGGTTTGAAAAGTGTGACTTTCCGGGTGGAGGGCGAGAATGCCTATGGCTTTTGCAAAGCGGAACGCGGGGTTCACCGGCTGGTGCGTATTTCCCCTTTTGATTCCAATAAGCGCCGGCACACCAGTTTCTCCAGCGTGGACATTGTGGCGGAATTGAGCGACTTGCTGGAAACCGATATTGTCATTCCCAAGACGGAGATTTTGCGCGACACCTTTCGCTCCGGCGGCAAAGGCGGCCAGAATGTAAACAAGGTGGAAACGGCCGTGCGGCTGACGCATATTCCGACCGGCCTGGTGGCTGCCTCCCAGGCGCAGCGTAGTCAGGTGCAAAACGAAGCCACGGCCATGGCCATGCTGATTTCCAAGCTCTACGCGCTAAAGCTGGACCAAGCCAAGAGCGAAATGGAGCGATTTTATGGCGATAAGGGCAGCATCTCCTGGGGCAACCAGATTCGCAGCTACGTATTCCAGCCGTATCGCATGGTGAAGGATTTGCGCACCGCCGAACAAACCAGTGATGTGCAGGCTGTCATGGATGGCGCACTGGATCCATTTGTGAACGCTTGGCTGCGTGCAGGCTGCCCGCTCAAGCGGATGCAGGGCGTCAAAGACGATGATGAATAAGCGCCTGCGCTAGGGGCGCAGGCTTTCAAATTAAGCCGCTGGCACTTTGCCTTTCCGGGTGGTGGTAAATCCGGTAAAAAGCGGGCACTGGCTCGCATTCGTATTTTCTGAATCTGGTAAAATTCTGCCATTGAAGGGCAAAGTTTTTTGCTGTTGTATGAATATGCGTTAAAATTTCCTAGCGCTGCCGGCTCCCGCAAGCAGCAAATAAAATTGTGAAAGTACAAAATATTCTCGACACGATTGTTGAGCAGAAAAAAATAGAAGTTGCCAGATTGCCCGCCCGCCGGATCACGGTGGGCGATTTACGAGCGGCGATGCTGCAGCGCGGCGAATCGAGGGATTTTCTCGCGGCGCTTCGCCGGCCTTCCGGCGTGGCCCTGATTGCGGAGGTTAAAAAGGCATCGCCGTCCATGGGGGTTATTTGCCCGAATTTTGACCCTGTTCGCATCGCCCGGGAATATGAATCCGCCGGTGCCAGTTGCCTTTCGGTTTTGACGGATGAAAAGTTTTTCCAGGGCTCGCTGGATTATCTTCGCCAGATTCGTGCCGCCGTGAAACTGCCGTTATTGCGCAAGGATTTTATCATTGATGAGCGCCAGATTCTTGAGGCCATCGAATGGGGCGCCGATGCCATTCTACTGATTGTCGCCATTTTGACGGACGAGCAACTGACCTCGTTTCATGCGCTTGCCATCCAAGCCGGACTGGCGGTCCTGGTTGAGATTCACGATGAAGAGGAACTTGCGCGCGCGCTGAGGCTCTCCCCGGCGCTCCTGGGGGTGAACAACCGCAATTTGAAAACTTTCCACGTGGATCTGGCCACCACGGAATATCTGGCAAAAAAAATCAATTCCGTTCCGGGCATTCGCCACCCCGTCCTGCTGGTGGCCGAGAGCGGTATTCATAACCGCGCCGATGTGGAGCGGGTGCAAACCTACGGTGCGCAGGCTATCCTCGTCGGCGAAGCATTGGTTAAGCAGGGGAATATTGCCGCCAAAGTCCTTGAATTGATGGGCTGACTTGAGGATCAAACGTTACAGCCGGTCATTGCACGGAGTGGCTAATTCGTTTAGATTTCCCTTCATGTCGTTTTTGGCTAATTTTTGTTCCGGTGTGCTGGCAGTGACGGTTCTCGTTGCTAGCAACGGTTGTGCGCCGACCGAGCAAAGTCAGATGGACGAGGAGAAGGAGCCTCATTTCAGCCTGGGCCGCAGCCGTGTTAATGCGATGGATTACGCCGGTGCCAAAGACGCCTTTAATGAGGCCCTCGAAGCCAATCCGCGTTCCGCCGCCGCTCATTTTCAACTCGCACTCCTTTTCGATACTCAGTTGCCGGACCCGGCGGCGGCCATTTTTCATTATCAGGAATTTCTCCGGCTGAATCCCAGAGCCGACAATATCGAGGTCATTAAGCAGCGCATTTATAGTTGTAAGCAGCAACTTGCCGCCGATGGGGTGGTGTCGCCTGCCACTCCCACCGCCCAGCGTCAACTGGACCGACTGGTCGAGACAAACCATCAGCTACAGGCTCAGGTGGATCATTTAAATGAGGTCATCAAGCAGTGGAATGCTTATTATGCCGCCCAGAAAAACCATCAGGTTCCCTCGCCTAACAATTCGGGTGCGCTCATTCAGGGGACCAGCCAGACACCTGACGACATCACTCCGCAAACGACGCCCACCGGTGGCACCCAGCCTTCGCCTGTTCCTCCCGCGCGCGAGAAACCTCCGGTTGCGCGGCAAGCCAGGTTGCCGCGCACCCATCTGGTTGCAGCCGGTGAAACGTTTGCATCTATTGCGCGCAGGCACGGGGTCAGTTTGCACGCTTTGGAGGCTGCTAATCCGGGGATTACTCCTAGAAGACTTCGCGCAGGGCAGACCCTGAACCTGCCGCAATGACTTCGCGCCTGGCCTTTTTAGCCATCGCGGCGTTCTGGCTGACGATGAATGGGCTGCTGTGGCGCTCAGAATTCGGGGTGCGGGGTGGCGATACCCCTGTGCCAGCGGAACTTGTCTGGCAAAAAATCCTGACCGCACCTGACGCCTCTTCCTTAAGCGTGTTTCAGAATGGTGAACGCATGGGCTATTGTGAATTTTCCACTGCTGTCGGCCAGCAGATGGCAACTCTGGACGATGCGAGTCTGCCGCCGGATAGTTTCGGGGTCAGCGCCGGTTATCAGGTGCACCTCGCCGGCAACATTTCGTTCGGCGACTTCACCAACCGCCTGAAATTTGACGGTCGAATCTATTTTAATTCACACCGGCAATGGCGGGAATGCAATTTAAAAATCTCTGCCCGGCTCGCCAGCGTGGAAATACATTCCCAGGCCACCAATCAATCAGTCCGCATAAAAATCAGCAATGAGGGAGAAATGGTGGAGCGCGAGCTGACTTTTGACGAACTCCAAAATCCCGAAGCCATGCTCCGAACCATTGCCGGCAATTCGGGCATACCAGGGCTTGGCCTGTTGGATCTGCCGCAACTGCTGCCCGCCGGCTCCTTTACTGGATTGCGTTGGGAGGCGCGGCGCACCCGTGTCAAAATCGGTACCGAAGCCGTGCCGGTTTATCAGTTGGAAACCGGCGCACTCGGTTATACGGTGACGGTGGACGTCAGTACTCTCGGCGAAATTTTGCGAGTGCAATTGCCCGGCGGCATCCGCGCTCACATTGACGAATGGAGCCGGCCATGATTGAACTCGATCAAGTTGTCAAAAAATTCGGCGATCTCACCGCCGTCAATCACTTAACCCTCAAAATCGGGCGCGGCGAGTTTTTTGCCATGCTTGGCCCCAATGCTGCCGGCAAGACCACCACCATCAAATTGCTCGCCGGCTTAATCAAGCCAACTTCCGGTTCCGCGCGGATTTGCGGTTTTGATATCCAGACGCAGCCGCTGGAGGCGCGCCGCCGGCTGGCTTATGTGCCTGACTTCCCTTTTCTTTACGACAAGCTTACCGCATGGGAATTCTTCCGTTTTACCGGCCAACTGTTCCGGTTGGATGCCAGGCGTATCAATCAGAACGCGGAAGAGCTCATTGCGCGGTTTCATCTATCGGAGTATGCGGACCGGCCTTTGGAAGGGCTTTCCCACGGCACCCGTCAGCGGATTGCCATTGTGTCCGCCCTGTTACACGATCCCGAGGTCTTCGTGATTGATGAGCCGATGGTGGGGTTGGATCCGCAGCACGCGCGGGTGGTAAAAGATGTATTAAAGGAACGGTCCTTGGCTGGTATGACGGTGCTCGTATCCACACATCAATTGAGTATTGCCGAAGAGATGGCGGATCGTATTGGCATCATTCACGGTGGAAAAATGATTGCCGTGGGCACGCGGGATGAGTTGCGCCGGCAAAGTGGTTCCGCCGGGGCACTGGAGGAAATTTTTTTGTCGCTGACCGCATCCTCCTAACGGCCGTTGATCAGGGGAAAAATTGGAAATTTAAGGTAAGCGGATGGCTAACCCGACCTTACCCCACTGCGCGGTTACGTTTGGTTGGCGGACAATTTATTGCCGCTTTGGGTGCCGAGGTTCAGGGGAATAAGCAGCCACTGCCATGGCAATCCGGTCGGCGGAATTGAATGGCAGGAGCGAAGCTTAACGGGTAACCACGGCAGCGCTTTTTTTGGGCGATTTTTGTTGTCCTGTAATGGCGACACCAGTCACCGTAAAATCATCCAAACCATGCTGGAAGTGCACTTGGCTGGAGGTGGGGCTAGCCATTCCAGTGGAAGTCTCCAAGTCCGCCGTTTGAACGGCATAATGGATCAACTGGCTGGTGCCTGGGAGATTTAATTTTTGCCGGATGTTCGCATAATGGACCGAGACCGTGCGAATGCTTAGATGCAATTCGCTCGCAATTTCTTTGGGGGTCTTGCCCTGGCCAATAATTTGAAACACTTCAAATTCGCGATCGGTCAGAATTTCCATCGGCGACCGGTTGCCGCGGGTTTTCCCCGACATCCGTTGCAGTAGCCGGGCAGACTCTTCACTGCTTAAATAGACCTCATTGTTGAGCACTTTTTGGATGGCCGCGATCAATTCCTCGGGAGGGCGATGCTTGTTGATATAGCCACTCGCCCCCGCCCGCAACATCCGCTCCGCATAAAGTGATTCGTCATGCATGGAGATGGCCAGAATCGATACCCGCGGATAAACCGCCTGGATATCCTTAACGAGTTCCAAACCGCTTTTTCCGGGAAGAGTTATATCCAGGAGCACCAGATCCGGAGCCAGTTGCTTAATGGCTTCCATGGCTTGCTGGGCATTGGCAGATTCACCGCATACGATCAAATCCGGCTGCCGGTTGATCACCGTGCGCAAGCCTTCCCGGGTAATGGGGTGATCATCTACGATCAGAATTTTCTTTTTGGTCACCGGTTCAGCCGGTTGCAGTTTTGGTTTGGCCATGGTGTTTCTTTTGATTGGTTTTTTTGGTGAGATCGGCGGTTGCGCCATCCGGCTGGCGTTGTACCGTGCAAACAATGGTGGTGCCACCGCCCGAATTTTTTTGAATCGTGAGGGTGCCGATGATCTTGGCGGCGTGGCAGCTCATGATGCCCAGGCCCACGCCGGCATTTTTTCTGGTCCGCGGCAGCAGGACAGTCCCATCGTCATTCACGGTAAGCACGATTTGGCCGGCGGTCTCGGCCAGGCTAATTTCAATATTTTCCGGGCTGGCATGTTGGATGGCATTGGAAACCGCCGTCTGGGCAATCCGGAACAAATGCGCGGCCACCAGGTTGTCCGCGACGAGCACCGGCCGGGAACAGTTAAATTGGCAGCGCAAATTGAAAAGCTTTTGACTGCGTGTCGCCAGACTTGCCAGCGCCGTCATCAAACCATCCGGCTGCCGTTGGATCAGGTCCAGTTCATGGTCCAAAATGCGCGTTTGCGATTTTGCCTCGTTTAAAACTTCCAAAATGCGGGTGAGTTGATTGGCTTCCGGCATGGCTTTCTCGGCAAGGTCCTGCTGCACGGAGTCCGCTAAAAAAGTGGCGCCCATCAGCAATTGATCCAGGCCATCGTGCAGATATTGCGCGATACGCCGGCGCTCCCTCTCCCCGATCAGGAGCACTTCCCGCTCCAGTTCAATGCGATCAGTGATGTTTCGCACAAAAATGGGGACGCCGGGTTTCTGCTCACCCGTGCAGCCGGGATAAGCATCCAACAACACATGCCGGATCGTGTCATTGTGGCAGCGCAGCCGCATGGAGAAGTCGTGAACCTCTTCGCCCGCAGCCAACAAATTCAAAAACCGGTAGCCTTGCTTTGGTTCCACGACGAATTCGGTAAAGGCATGGCCCAGATAATCATCCGCCGCAAATCTCAGCAAGTTGAGTTGCGCCGGGTTTGCCTGCAATATGGTTCCGTTGCCAGACACCCAAACCAAACCAATCGGCAACTGGTTAAAAATATCGGCACCCACACCATCAAAACAGGCATAAGTGGTTTTAAAGTTATCGCCGAATATCATAACGAAGCAACCTTGTTCCGTTTATGCACTAACGGCAAGATATATTTTTGCCGTTTTGCAGGTACGAATCATGAATCAAGCGTGCTGCCGGTTACTAGCTCGGAAATTTCATAGCGGAGTTTAATATTGGCACGGACGCTTAAATTTTGGTTTTTGAAGCGGATATTTGTCGGCGGAGGCAGGTCAAAGCGTGCTTGCGACTGGCCAGGAATCAAAACCGGTAGCGGAACGTAATTTTGCGCGACACCTCCGGCAGGAGGTCATCACCGAAGGATCGGCAAGCGCTTCAACCGGTAGCTGGCAGGCTTCCTTGAAGACGCTATTGGCATAACCGAAATAACTGCTGCAAGGGATAGGCACTGCTCAACTGCACATATACCCGGCGCACGCTCACCCGCACCTGGCCGGCCACTTTTAATAA
>CAISVF010000140.1 GCA_903888765.1 uncultured Verrucomicrobia subdivision 3 bacterium
ACACCGGACTGATCAGGCCGAAAGAATATTCAGGAACCGGCCCCTCATTGATAGTCATAGTCGCATCATTTTCAGATTTAACAGGGGTTTTAAGCTTTGTCGGTTTGGTGCTACCGAGCTGAAACACTTCAGTAGCCAGCAAGCCAGGAATAAATCGTATCAACAGGTAGGAATCCTTGCCGAGCATACCGTATTCAAATCCGCTTAATGACGGGTTGTCTATCGGTCCTGCTTCAATTCTGGCTTGGTCATCCCAGATTTTTACCGTGAAGTTATTTGTAGATGTTTGGAATTTATTTGCCTCAGCGTAGTAAATGCTTTGCTTAATGATGCCGCTGATTTCCAAAACCGAGACTGGTTTTGCTTCTGCAGTTGAATGCCGCGCAACTAAACAGACGCTAAATACCAAAAAGCTAGTCACAACAACTAGGATGGCTATTTTACTTTTTGTCCAAGCCATTGTTTGCAAAGTCCCTTTGACGAGCGCCGTAATCGAAGTTGTCGCCGCCACCCCTTTGGCGGCAAGGACGGAAACTTTGGCCGCTAACGCCGTTGGCGCGGCTTGCACGGAATTTTCCACTACTGCGGTGGCGAGGAGCGCGGCGCCAAACTTTATGCCTTGCTTGGCGAGGAGGGCGCGGAGTTTGTCGAGGGCGCGGTTCACGCGCACGCGGGCGGCGTCTTCGGTCACGCCCAAGGCCGCGCCCACGTCGGCCAAAGATTTGTTCTCAAAGTAGCGCAGCAGCACGGCGTCGCGGTCGGCGGTGCGCAAGGCGTGCATGGCTTCGTCCAACACGGGCGCAAGCTGTTGCCACGCTTCATTCGTTTCGTTCGGCGTCATGGTGGCTTCCAAATAGGCTTGGTGTTCGCGTTGCTGGCGGCGGAGCTTTTGGCGCAAGGCATCGGCGGCAACGTATTGGGTGGTGCGGTAAAGCCAGCCGGTCAAAACGGTTTTGGCGCTGATATCGCCGGCTTTGCGGGCGAGGATGATGAAGGTGACTTGGGCGATCTCCGCCGCCAGATGCGCATTGCCGTGCGCTCGCCGGAGCGCGGCGGAATGCACCAGCGGCAGATGCCGGTTCACGAGCGCGGCAAACGCGGCTTCGGACTGGTCGGCGGCGAACTGGTGCAACAGCGCATGGTCATCGGGCGTCATCATCTATAAATGGCCGCAGAGCCCCAAACCGAACAAGATATTTTCAAAATTGTTTGCAGACTCCAATTCGGGGGAAGAGCGGTAGAGGGCTACCGCACTCCCGGACGCTGGCGCGTTCACCGGCAGTGCCCGAACCGCGCGGAGCGTCCCGGAGTGCGCCGACCCTCCGGCGCTTGGGAAAACGGTTTCAGTTTATTGGGCTGCCGCGCCGATCGGCCGTGGCGGGAACGTGCTCATCGAGTTTTTCGTCGCCTCGATTTGCGTCTGTTGTTCCTGCCGGTATTCCTCAAGCTGCGCGGGCTTGAGCACGGACTTAAGCAGGTTCAGCCGGTTCGTTAGGCGTTCCAGTGATTGTTTCATGGCGATCTGCGTGATAATGGACTGGTCGCCCGTGGCGAGCCAGGCTGCGGCCAGATTGGTATCGGTCGTCGAAATTCTGTTGATGGTGTCCAATCCACTCTGTGCAATCTGCTCTTGAATCTGTTGCTGCTGCTCCGGCGTCAGGGAAAATTCCGTTGCTATGGCTGCCGCCTCCGAACTCACGGCTTTATCATGGACCGACGCTTCTTCACCTTTTTTGAATGCGTCATATTCCGCGACCTGGTCGGGCGAGAGCTGCGCATTGATTTCATCCTCCTGCTTTTCGTTACTTTCGCCGCTGTTCCCCATCTGCGTAATGGTGCCGTCTCCGTTGGTAATGGACGTTATGTTTCCGCTGCGGATGTCCGACAGAAACATCTCATTCCGCCGGTCTATGTGGGTGAACATGATGTTGGTGATGGACTGCACTTGTGCGTCGGAAAGGTTCAGCGCCGTCTTCATTCGCGCGACCCGGGCGGCGGCCATTTTTTTCTCAAGTGCAATGCTTGTCGCCATCGCGGCCGGGAAATATCCGGGCTTCGGGGACTTCAGTTTTTTCAACGCCGTCTGCGCCTTGGCCAGTTCCTGCATTGCCGTCTTGGCCTGCCCTGTCTGCCCGCGCAGTTTCATCAGCTCGTTGAACTGCGACTGTGTGAGCTTCTGCTGGTTCTTCGCCTCGGTGACGGCGCTGGTTAGTTTTTCATTCTCCGCGCGCAACTTCGCGAGGTCATTCATCATCGACGCTTGTTGCGTCTGGAGTTTTTTATTTTCTTCGCGCGTGTCGCTGGCTTGTTTGGCTTCGTAGATGCCCGCGCCAACGGTCACGGTCAGTGCGGCGGTCACGACAATTTTTTGTAGGGTGGTCATGGCAATGGTGGCAAGGGTTAAACTCGTTCCGGTCAAAACGGCGGCGGAAATGGTGGCGGCCAGGCCGACGGGCGCGGCGGTCACGGCATTGGCGGTGATGGCGATTCCCAGTGCGCCCGCCGTGGTGCGAATGCCGCGTTGCGCGAGCAGTTCACGGAGTTTTTCCAGAGCACGGGCGACCCGTTTTTGCGCGGTGTCGTCGCTCACGCCGATGGCCGCACCGACGGCCTGAAAATCCCGGTTCTGAAAGTAGCGCAACACGACCGCGTCGTAATCGGTTTCCTCGAGTTCAGCCATGGCGTCATCGAGCACGCGGCGGAGCTGCTCCCAATCCGGGGCGGCGTCGGGAATTGAAATGAGTTGTTCCATGGCGTGCCTTTCGCGGGTTTGCCGGCGGAATTCATCACGGCGGTGGTTGAGGGACTGGTTGCGGGCGCTGCGGCAAAGCCAGCCGGCCAGCGACGCCTCGTCCGCGAGCCGTGGTGCCAATTTCTGCGCGCCACGGGCCAGGCTGATGAAGACGCCCTGGGCGATTTCGCGGGCGATGTCCGGCGATTCTACCTGCCGCCAAGCGGCGGAATACACGAGGTCCGTGTGCCGGTGGACGAGTTCGGTGAACGCGGCTTCCGCGCCGCGCTCGGCATAAGCGCGGAGGAGTTGGGCGTCAGATTTGGTCTGCATCTCACCCATGTAATAACCGAACCGGCGAAAATCCGACAAAATATTAAAGGAAAAGTGGAGGCGCTGGCTCCGGGCGAGTTTGGGCAAACCCGAACTCAAATCGCTGGTTAATCGAGGACCAACCCTTTTACGGGTTTTGAAAGTCATACTTATTTCGGCAAATCAACCATGCCTTTTCCCGTATGTGGGTCTTGCGGAGTTGACTTTAGATATTCGGGCACCAAATCGCCGACGGCGGCAGGTGCATGGCCTTGGTCGAGAGTATAAGCACGAGCTGCAATTGACGGTTCTTCACGCGGACGATGCTCAGCTTCTGTTCTGCCCGCTCGAAAACCTGGCGCAGTTGGACACGAGTCAACCAACGTATCCAATCATTCTTTAAACCGGTAAAGGTTCGGCGCGACCAGTTGTCTTCCTGTCGCAGAACCTCGCTCCAAGTCTGTGCCTGCTGGTCGAGTTCCGCAAGAGCGACGGCGGCGGCACGAGCATCTTTTGTATTGAGTCGACCACTTAATTTTTGCAACTCAGCCAGACCGATGGATTCCACGGCCATACCGACCAATTCGTCGATGATCACACCGCCGCGATCCGCCTGATTGCCCAGCCGAACTACTTCCAGATAAGAGGCCAGCGCGTCTTGATTGCGACCTTCCTTCTCGGCCAATTTTCCTTCGGCAGCCAGAGCTTGGGCCAGCCGCTTGATGCTGGCCAGTTCGGGAAGATGTTTTTCATTCCACGGCTCCGTGAACTCAACCGTCACGCGGCATTCATTGCTCAGGGCGGATTTTGCCAAGACCAATGCCGGAATATTCGCTACCGCTATCTGCCGTAGTTGCGCCGCATTGGCCGTGGGATAGTTTCCACTGTCATTGGAAACCATGTTGCCAGCCCGGACCAAATCCGCGTAGCCATTGGGAACTGGCAACGCTGGCAATGGCTGGAGTGGAGTCAAATATTTGGAAATCAAAATCATGGTTATCGCGCCAGTTATGAGCAACACGCCTGCCACCGCAACCGCAACCGTTATTTTCGCTTTTGTCCATGCCATAACTTTTAAGGTTCCTTTCACGAGGGTTGTTATTGAGGTTGTCGTCGCTACGCCTTTGGCGGCAATCACGGAAACTTTGGCTGCCATGCCCGCTGGCGCGGCTTGCACGGAATTGGCGGAGACGGCTCCGGCAATGGCGGCGGCGGACAGCGCCACGCCCCGCCGGGTGAAAAACTTCCGCAGCTTTTCCAGCGCCCGGGTCACCCGTTTTTTGGCGGCGTCCTCGCTGGTGCCGAGCGCCGCACCGACTTCCGCCAGACTTTTATTCTCGAAATGCCGCAGCACCAGGGCGGCACGGTCGGCCGCGCCCAGATGCGCCACCGCTTCGTCCAGCATTGGCGCGAGCTGCGCCCAGGCAGTGTCCGGGGCAGCTTCCTCAATGGTTGATTGCATAAACGCCTCCTGTTCGCGATGGATCCGGCGGATTTCCGCGCGCCGGAAGTTGGCCGCCGTGAGCCGCGCGGTGTGGTGCAGCCAGCCGCTCAAAACCGTCCCGGGACCGAGGGTCGCGGCCTTGCGCGCCAGAATGATGAACACGGCCTGGGTGATTTCCTGCGCGGACTGCG
>CAISVF010000141.1 GCA_903888765.1 uncultured Verrucomicrobia subdivision 3 bacterium
CCGGGGGATGGCGGTTGCCGTCATGCGGCGTTCCCGGCAAGCAGCCAGGTTTACCGATTTTTACCGAATTTTACCGGTTACCGGTAAATTGAGGTCAGCCCACCCATTGCTGTTGGCCCCAGACACATTCCGACTCGGGAATCTGCCGGGGATTTTCCAGCAACAGGATCGGGACAGTTTCCCGTTTGATCTCCGCCCGCAATTGCGCGGCGATGCCATGCAGCCGGGAAGCGGAGAGCTCCTCAAGGCCGCGCCGGGAGATTTCCTCCTCCACCTTTTTCAACTGCGCTGCCAAATCCCGCCAGCGCTCGTGCCGCGCGCCAAAGACGGTTTCCGCCAGCGCCTCGGTCTCGGTGGCGCGGAGGTTGTTGATTTCAAACTGGTGCTGCCGGCTCCATTTGATGAGCGTGGGCTTGGAGACATTCAGTTCCACCTGTATGCGGTTGAAACTCCAGCCCTGCGAACGCAGGAGGATGAAGCGTTTGAGGTTATCCTGATCAGTCATAAACAATCCGTGTTGATTGGCTGTTGGCCGGTTCCGCGCCACCCGGTTTCGGGTGGAGACACGCGGAGCGGCCAGCACGAATTATAGCACGGGGTTATGCGGGTGAAGGCGGGTGCGAAAAAACCGTCACGCAAGGACACGACAGAAGATGACACAAGATGTCAGGAGACGACAGGAGATGACAAAAAATATTCAGGAAAAAGATTTGACACATTCCGGCAATTACCAATTTGGCAATTTGAATGCCGCGTGGCCGAACAGCTTTGAGATCAGGTCAGTTGCGAAATTCCGGTTAGCGTACCGGAGTCTTGCCGGTGTCGGAGGGGTTTTGTCCCCGGTCATTATATTGCACGCTGGGTTCGTTATCTTCGACAATATGCGGGGTGACAAAAATGACCAGCTCGTTTTTAGTTTTGGCGTGATAGGTTCCGGTGAAAAGTCTGCCGAGCCACGGAATGTCCCCGAGCAGAGGCACCTTGTTGGCACTATGATCCTGCTCCGATTGGATCAGGCCACCCAGCACCACGGTGGTGCCATTCCGCACCCGGGCGATCGTGGAGGTTTGTTTATCGGTCAACTCGGGCGCCGTGGCGGTTTTATTCGGGGAGGTCTCATTTTGAACCAGCGAGGTCAGCACGGGAGATATGTCCATGGTAATCCAGTCATCGTCGGATATTTGCGGGGTGATGGAGAGGATGGTGCCGACGGAAACGGTCGTGACCACATCTCCCGAGGTGACCTGATTACCGCCAGCGCTTTGGCTATTAATGGTGCTCTGCGAGAAAAAGGGCAGTTCCAGTCCCACTTTGACCACCGCAGTTTGATTATTCAAAGTGCGAACCCGGGGTGCGGCCACCACTTCCACGCGGCCCTGGGTCTTCAAAGCAGAGACGGCCACGGCCGTATTCATATTTTTAAATACCAGCGTGGAGGGATCCGTGCCCGTGCCTTTCGCCGGTGACGTGTTTAACCCGCCGATTGCGGACCCGCCCAGACCCGAGGAAGCACTGCCGATGGCGGTCGGCAGGGTGGCCGTGCCAAAACCCAGACTACCTTCATAGGCCTGCGCCACATGATTCCAATCAATGCCGAATTGGAACTGATCGTTGAGCGTCACGTCGTAAATTTTGGTTTCAATATCCACCTGCCGATTGATGCTTTGTTGGGTTATTTGCAGGTAATGCTCCACTTTTTTAAGCACCGAAGGGCGGTCGGTAATGGAAATAATGCCTGCGGTCTTGTTAATGGCCATGGATTTTGCGCCCGCCTCCGTGAGGAGAATGCCCAGCTCGGCTTTGAGTTCGGTCCAGAAATCGGTCGGGTTGTCCGCCGTGAGATTCATGCTGGAAGTACTATTGCCGCCGCCCCCGCCCCCGCCGCTACCACCACTGCCACCACCACCCCCGCCGCCGCCGCCGCCGCCAGAGGAGGAGGAAGAAAGGGTGGCGGAACTGCTTCCCGATCCGGAGCGTTTCAGGCGCAGGTAATTTACCACAAAGGTGCGCGTTTGGGTATTCCGCACCCGGATCAAACCATGGTCTTCCTCCCAGGAACAATCCCCGGCCTCCAGCAAGGCGCGCATCATTTGATTCAAAGGCAGATTGTGAACCTCGAGCGTGACATTGCCGCCGACATCATTATCCGGGACAATGTTCAGGTCATTCTGACTGGCAAACATGGCCAGCGCGGTCTTCATTTCAAGGTTATCCGCATGAAATTTCTCGATGATTTTGCCTTGCGTATGCTGCTCCAGACTGGCCGAAGAATCACTCGCCGGCTGAACCAGCGAAGCCCGCGGTGGCAGGGATCCGCCAACCTGGGCCGTGTTGGTGGTAACTCCGGCCCAAGTGGCATTTATTCCGGCCGGAATGCCAGGTTCTGGTGCCGCAGACACCGGTGATGGCGAGGCAAGGAGGGCGAACCCCAGCACGGCGGTAATTTGCAGTATGGCGGTGGAGCCCGCTTGGTTAGTGAAAAATTTGGTTTTCATGATTATTTATTTTGGTTTCTGGGCCGGCGGTTCATCTGTGGCCCCGGTTTCGGGTGGCGGGAGATGGGCGAAAAGGAGAAACTCATGTTTTTCCTGGCTTTGCAACCAGACGCCCGTATCTTCAATTTTTTCGATGCGGTAATCGTCGATCTGATCGCCCTGACGATACGCGCCGCGGTTGATGGCAGCCACAGCCACGCCGCTTTGCCGCCAAATGGCTTTCAGTTTTAACCGGTTTAAATCATTTTTCAGGACCGGCGCGGCTTCCGGCAGCACCTGCAAAAACGGATCGCGAGGCGGAGTCTCCAGCCACAGGTTCCAATGCGTGCTCAGAAAGTTACGGTCAATGTTGGTGCCCAACAGAATCATGGCCGGCACAACATTGGTCGCCGCCTGCCCCACGGCCGCAACGGCCGGAGCGGCGGGCTTGCCTTTGGCTGCCACGGTGGCGGCGGCGGGATGTTTTCCGTGCGGATGCCAGAGCTGCCAGCCGATGAGCGCCACGGCGGCCAGGGCAATGGGGCCGATCAATTTGGGGTTGTCGAGGAATTTCATTTGGTTTCCCTGGTGCCCACCCAAAAGTTCACGGTCATGACCGCCCGGCCAATGGAGTTGGTACCGCTTTCGACGTTCAATTCGGTAAGATCGGCACGCTTTTCCTGAGTGGTGATGCGTTTGGTGAATTGCAGCAGGCGCTGGTAAGGGGATAGTTTGTTGGTGGAACTTCCCAACGGCTGGAATCCAAGGTTGAAGGTGGTGTGAATGGTGTGAAAGCGGTTTTCCTCCCCCGCGATCAGGGTGGGCTTGGTAAATTCGGTTTTAAGATTCAAGCCCAGCGGTATGAGTGGATCGCGAAAATCCACGAGCCAAGCATCCAGGTCGGCTTGGTCAACAAAGATTTTGGCCTGCACCAATTCAAATTTTTGATTGATTCGTTCGATGTCCTGCTTGGACCATTGACGATCTAAATCCTCCACTTCCCGGGCCAGTTTATCCACCGTGCTGCTTAAATCGCGGAAAATGACCAGCCGCGGGACATATACCCGGTAATAACTCCACCAGAGCAGGCCAGCGGAGGCAAATAGCAAACTGAGCACCAGGATGCGCGAGAGCAGCTCGGCGTAGTTGAAACCGCTGGCCTTGGTCGCGGTTTGCGGGCTGCTGTCAGTTCCGGGAGCGCTCATCGCATCACTCCTTCCAAGGAAAACTGTTTTTCCAGGGCGGCTTTACCGGCGCCTTTGGCCGGCCCCTTGACGGCCGGGTCTTTGCGGTCGCTCCGATGTGAAATCAGCATATGAAACGGACCATTGGTTAACCGGTCGGCCAGCGCTCCGATGGCATTGGTCAGGGTGGTGCCCGGCGTCAGGGTGCGGCCGGCCTGCAAAGCTCCGGATATTTTCAGGTTCCACTCGTTGGTCTCCCATTTGACCTGTAGATTCGTCACCACGAGTTGCGCCGGCAAGGCTTCGCACAAATACCCCATCACCCAGGCGGGCACCGGCGGGCGCTGGTCTTCCAAAATCTGCTGGATAAGCTGCGCCTTCCCCGCTAGTTCGGTATTGCGTTTTTGAAGATCCTGTCGCTGGAGTTGCAACTGGTCAACCCGCCGGCGCAAGAGTTCCGAGTTGATGGTTTCCTGGGATGCCTGAAGATTCAGGATCATCGCCGCAGCCAGTGAAGCCACCACCAAAATCGCGGTATTGACGGCCACGACCCAGGCGATTTTCCGCCGCTGCGGCGCCTTTTGCATTTTCAGCTCAATAAAATTGGGATTCAGGGCGGGGCGCAATTTGGCAAATTCCACCGGCCAGTAATCCGGCCGGTACGCCACCGGGCTGACGGCCACGGGATGCTCCAGCTGGCGCTGCAAATGGGGTGCCTGGGTTTCCGCTCCCGGACCAAACAGCCAGACGCCGGCGTTGATGCTCAGCTCATATTGTTGGGTGATGAAGGAGAGGGTGCGTTTCAGGTCCAACGCCAGCCGGTCCAGATTATCATTCCAGGTGCCCAACAGGGTGCGCACGAGGAGCAATTGTCCATCCGCCCGGGCGACGACCACCGTGGTGGAACCGCCGGTTTCGGCCGCCAGCAGGGCGACATCACCCTTATTGAG
>CAISVF010000142.1 GCA_903888765.1 uncultured Verrucomicrobia subdivision 3 bacterium
ACGTCTTGGACTGCGGTGGCAGAGCGGCAGCGGCGACACCGCTTTTGCCCCCGCAACGCTGCACGGATGCCAGTGCTACCAATTCAACCAGCAGCGGCAACGCGTTCCCCTTCTCCTCGGGGAGAAGGCAGGGATGAGGGCAAGCGTTAAAAACAAACATCCTCCTTCCACCGCCCACCATTTTCCAAGGCCACGCCACTGATCCGCCAGGTCTTGGACTGCGCCAGCCCTCTGGCACTTTGGAAGGACGGACGGAACACGCAGGATGCCGCAAAATAACCTCACCTTGGCACCTCCAGAATATGCGACGGTTGGTTTGAAAAAAACGAATGATGTGCTGGGCGCACAGAAAAGCCGCGTAGGGCCGCCGCAATCCGGGACGCTGGCGTGCTAACCGGCAGCTCCCGAACCGCGCGAAACGTCTTGGCTAACGGTGTCGCATATTGCCAAGGTAAAGTCATTCCGCCGGATGCGCCGATTTCGGGACTGGATCAGGATTGCAGGTTCAGGCATCATTATGAAAAATATCTGCTGTTTACTTTTATCAACCCTCCAACGCCGCCTACAACCAATAGTGCTGCATATTGATTAACTCCAAAATCGAATGAAAACCATCCTATGCTCCGCCCTTCTCACCACCAACTTACTTGCCGCCGAGCCGCTCTACACCTGTGAAGGCACCGACCCGTCATTCGCTGCCGTTCAGCAGAGTAGTGGCAGCAAACCCGGCGAAAGATTCAACAAAGGCGGCGCCCTCGGCTCTCGCATTCATGTGAATCACGAGTTGCTGGAAAAGCAGGTTGGCAAGACCGGCCCCATTCCCCAGGACATCGCTCTCCACACCGAGTTTAGCGGCGGCATCAACCGCAAGGACTTCGGTCAATGGACGCGCTGGTATCAAGAGGACGGCAATGTCCAGGTGTTCCGCTTGTTCAAAGGCGAACAAAATATTCGCGGAGGCGAGGCCGAGAAAGGTTCGCCGGGACGCACTGAGGCCTACACAGCTCACGCCCTCGCCGTCGCTCCCGGAACCTGGCACGAGTATGAAGCCACCTACACGTTCGCCCAGCCAGTCGGTGCGTGCATCTTCCAGCTGATGCACGATGGCAAAGATAAGGCGGGCAATCCACTCCTTTGGCCTTTTCACATCGAAATGAGCGCTGCCGGCGAGGTTCACTTCCTCTTCCGCCGTCCTCAATCTGGCCAGGAGCGGAAAATCGTCATGGCCGAAAACATGGTTGGCAAATCCCTTAGCCTCAAGGTCCGGGCGAACGGAGAGGATTACGAGGTCTATCAGAAAGAACCGCTCGATCAAGGTCCCTGGAAGCTGGTGACCAAAGGTTCCTACGCCAAGGCGCAAGGCAAGATCAGCTTCCGCTGGGGAATGTATTGTGGTTCGAAGAAAGGCCAGACCGTCCCGAATGATGCCCTGCTATTCGTGACCGGGGTCAAGTTCCAGTGATGCCGACAGGAACCGCGAAATAAGCCAAATACGCCAAAGTGCCGCAGCTTTGCGAACGGGAACCCTTCACGCACTAGGAGTCTGTCGGACATAGAAAACACGACGATCACAAATGGCTCACAAACGATTTTTATTTTCATCGAGAGTGTTTTGATGGTCTAAAACCCGCGGTTTTGGTTCAAAAAGCCCTAAGTCCGACAGGCTGCTAGTATTACTATGTTAAGTGGTATCGTCGCGGACTCTGTCAAATTTGCTACCGCAGCAATGGCAGCAGCCGGTTGATCTCACCAGCCACGGGCGAATCGCTTTCAACACCCGTTCCCACGTC
>CAISVF010000143.1 GCA_903888765.1 uncultured Verrucomicrobia subdivision 3 bacterium
AACGAGCGCGCCGTGGAAGCTGGGTTGATGGCACATGTGGAAAAATTCTTGCTGGAGCTGGGCGCGGGGTTTGCGCTCGTGGGCCGGCAGGTGCATCTGGAGGTGGGCGATCAGGATTTCTACCTCGACCTGCTGTTTTATCACCTGAAGCTGCGTTGCTATGTCGTGATTGACCTCAAAGCACGCGAGTTTACGCCAGAGGCCGCCGGAAAGATGAATTTCTACCTGTCGGCGGTGGACGACCGTTTCCGGCAGCCGGGCGATCAGCCATCCATTGGTCTGATTCTGTGCCGCAGTAAAAACCGGGTGATCGCGGAATATGCGCTGCGCGACATGACCAAACCCATCGGGGTGGCTGGGTATGTCACCAAGCTGGTGGATTCGCTGCCGAAATCGCTGAAGGGTGCTGTGCCCTCGGTCGCCGAATTAGAGAAGGGATTGACCCCTAAAACGACGTGAGCGCACAGGCCTACACCGATGACCAGCTTGTCGAACAGCCCGCCAAGGCCGGAGGGTCACCCTCACCTTGGTCCTCTCCCAGTGGGAGAGGAGATGCCGGGTTGTTCGCGGAGCAATCGGCGTGGCCGAACCCTCAACCCGGCCTGTCACCCGTCCCTTCTCCCGGTGGGAGAAGGGACGGGTGACGAGGGGATGCTGCTTGACCGATACTTGACTGACACTTGACCCAGGATTGCCCCATTGGCAGACTGTCCGGCATGAGTTACCAACCGCAATTCACCATCACCCCGGCGCTGTTGGCGCGGGTGGAAAGTATCGCCGCCTTGCGGGAACGCATCCAGGGCGCGGCGGTGCAAGTGCCGTGGATTCCCGCGCTGCAAAAGGACACGCGGGCGCGCAACACCCACAGTTCAACCGCCATTGAGGGCAATCCGTTGACGCTGGAGGATGTCCGCGCGCTGGAGGAAGGCGCGACGGTAGCCGCACCGGTGCGGGCGCGGCGCGAGGTGCTGAATTATTTCGCCGCCCTCCGGCATGTCGAGCAGCAGGCGGCGAATAAGCGGTTGACGCATGAGGACATTTTCCGGCTGCACGCGATCATTGCCGGCGCGGTGATGGACCAGGGCGAAGCCGGGCGCTACCGGACCATGCGGGTGCGCGTGGGCCAGTTCGTCCCGCCGCCGCCGCAGGCTGTGTCGGGCCTGATGTTCGAGTTGCTGGAGTGGTGGAACCAGGAAGCGCCCGGCCTCTCGCCGGTGTTGAGTTCGGCCATCGTGCATCATCGCTTCGAGACGATTCATCCGTTCGCGGACGGCAACGGACGCGCGGGCCGGGCGCTGGCGTTGTGGGAGCTTTACCGGCGCGGGTTTGATTCGCATCACATTTTCGCGGTGGACGAATTTTACTGGGAGGATCGGCCTCGTTACTACGCGGCGCTGGACGCGGTGCGGCGCGAGGGCGATGACCTGACCTCGTGGCTGGAGTATTGCGCCGAGGGGCTGCGACAAACGCTGGAGCGGGTGTGGGAGCGGATGGGGCAACTCTCGGTTTCGGCAGCGCGCGAGCAGGTGATTCTGCGTCCGCGTCAAGAACAGTTGCTAAAACTCCTGGGCAAAAGCGGCGGCATGACGCCGTCCGAACTCTGGGCGGCGCTCAAGGTCTCCAAGCAGGGCGCGATGGATTTGCTGCGTCCGCTGGTGAAAGCCGGACTGGTCAAGCGCGTCGGCACGTTGAAAACCGGACGATACGTTTTGAAATGAGCGCACAGGCCTACACGGAAGTTCAGTTGGTCGAGCAGCCCGCCATCGGGTTGTTCGCGGAACTTGGCTGGGCCGTGGCCGGGCCACCAACCAATGGCGGCCTTGCCGGCGAACCGTGTGACGCTGGGTTGCTCGGGCGCGAGACGAAGGGCGAGGTGGTGTTGGTATCCCGGTTGCGCGCGGCGTTGGAGCGGTTGAATCCGGCATTGCCGCCGGAGGCCATCACCGCCGCCGTGGACGAATTGACCCGCGACCGTTCGGCCATGAGTTTGGAGGCGGCAAATCGCGAGGTGTATTTGCTGCTCAAGGAAGGCATCAAGGTTTCCGTGCCCGAAACAGACTCGACACCTCACCCCGGCCCTCTCCCCGGTCGAGGCGGAGAGGGGGTCAAAAGCGGCGGGCAGAAGACGGAGCGGTTGAGGGTGGTTGATTGGGAGCACCCGGAAAACAATGATTTTCTGCTGGTCAGTCAGTTCAGCGTCACCGGCGCGCTCTACACCTGCCGGCCGGATTTGGTCGGTTTCGTCAACGGCCTGCCGCTGGTGGTGATTGAGCTGAAAAAGCCCGGCGTGCCCGCGCGCGTGGCGTTCGATGAAAACCTGACGCACTACAAGGCGGAAATTCCTCAGCTCTTCTGGTTCAACGCGCTGCTCATTGCCTCGAATGGCACGGACAGCCGCGTCGGATCGCTGACGGCGGATTGGGAACGGTTTTTTGAATGGAAACGGATTGAGCGCGAGGACGAGCCGCGCCGGGTGTCGCTGGAAGTGATGCTACGCGGGACGTGCGACCGGACGCGGTTCCTAGACCTGGTGGAGAATTTCACGCTGTTTTCGGAACACAAGGCCGGCCTGGTGAAAATCATCGGCCAGAACCACCAGTTCCTCGGTGTGAACAACACCATTGCCGCGATGCTTACCGCTCGCAAATTGAAGCACGGTCGCGGGGGCGTATTCTGGCAGACCCAGGGCAGCGGCAAAAGCTATTCGATGGTGTTCTTTGCGCAAAAGGTTCTGCGCAAGGTGGCAGGCAACTGGACGTTTGTGGTCGCAACCGATCGCGTGGAACTGGACGACCAGATTGCCAAGACGTTCAAGGCGGCCGGCGCGGTGAGCGAAGCGGAGGGCGATGAATGCCATGCCGCCAGCGGGGCACATCTGCGGGAGTTGCTGCGGGGGAATCATCGGTATGTCTTTACCCTGATTCATAAATTCCAGACGCCGGAAATGCTGTGTGACCGGGAGGACGTGATTGTGCTCGTGGACGAGGCGCACCGCAGCCAATACGATACCCTGGCGCTGAACATGCGCGCGGCATTGCCCAAGGCTATATTCGTGGCCTTTACGGGAACCCCGCTTATCGCTTGCGGGGAGCATACGAAGGAGATATTCGGCGATTACGTTTCTATCTACGATTTTCAGCAGTCCGTCGAGGATGGCGCGACCGTGCCGCTCTTTTACGAAAATCGCACGCCGGAGTTGCAGCTCGTGAACCCGGACCTGAACGAGGACATCTACAATCTCATCGAGGCGGCGGAGCTCGATTCTGAACAGGAAGCGAAGCTGGAACGGGAGTTGAGCCGGCAATATCACATTCTCACGCGCGACGACCGGCTGGAAACGGTTGCCAAAGACATCGTGCGGCATTTTCTGGGGCGCGGATTCGTCGGCAAGGCAATGGTGGTATCCATCGACAAGGCCACCGCGCTCAAGCTGCACGACAAGGTGCGAAAGTATTGGGCGGCGGAGCTTGCGCGGGTGCAGGAAGAATTGGGGCGATATGATCTGACGGCAGAGCGGCAGACGGAATTGTCCAACCGTCTGGACGTGCTCAGAGCGACAGACATGGCACTGATTGTATCGCCTGGCCAGAATGAGATTGAGCAGATGAAGAAGCACGGCCTCGACATCGTGCCGCATCGCAAGCGGATGAATGACGAGGAGCTGGACGAGAAGTTCAAGGATACCGCAGACCCGCTGCGGATTGTGTTCCTATGCGCCATGTGGTTGACCGGATTTGATGCGCCGAGTTGTTCCACGGTGTATCTGGACAAGCCGATGCGGAATCACACATTGATGCAGACCATTGCCCGCGCGAACCGGGTCTTTCCCGGCAAACACAGTGGCATAATTGTGGATTACGCCAACGTGTTCGCCTCGCTGGAAAAGGCGCTGGCAATTTATGGTGCGGGCAAGGACGGCAATAATCCGGTCAAGGATAAGGCGAAGCTGGTTGCGGATTTGCGCCGTTCGGTGGACACCGCGACGGTCTTCTGCGCCACGCGCCAGGTGATTCTCCCGGCCATTGAGCAATTGCCCATCGGCAGTCTGGAGCGGTTGCAGCGAATTGACGATGCCGTCAACGCGCTCATTTCGCCCGACCCGTTGCGCCGCGAGCTTTTCGGCCACGAACGGCTGGTCAGTACGCTTTACGGCGCGGTGAAACCCGACCCGGCAGCGCTGGAGTTCGCCGGGCGTGTCGCTAGTATCGCCGCTATCGCCGCCGCCATCCGCACGAAGCTCAATCCGAATCCGGCGGACATTACGAAAGTCATGGGCGACATCGCCAAGCTCCTCGATGCCTCCATTACGGGCGTGGACATGCCAGCCAAGCCCGCGCCGGTGATGAACCTCTCGAAGATTGATTTTGAGGCGCTCCGCAAACGATTCAAGGAATCCAAGCACAAGAACACGGATCTGGAAGTGCTGAAAGCGGCGATTCGCGCGCAGTTGGAAAAGCTAATTAGCTTGAATAAGACGCGCGCTGATTTTGCGGAGAAGTTCGAGGAATTGATTGAAAACTACAATCAGGGCAGCCAGAGCATTGAGGGCTTGTTCGCGGAGTTGCTGAAGCTGAGCCGCAATTTGAACCAAGAACAGGAGCGCCACGTTCGCGAGAACATGACGGAGGAAGAACTGGTGATCTTCGACATCCTGACACGACCGGCACCAGAATTGAGCGCCGACGAACGCGCTGAGGTCAAGAAAGTTGCCCGCGAGCTGTTGAACAAGATGAAACTGCTGCTGGTGCTCAACTGGCGGCAAAAATCCACCGCCCGCTCACAAATCAAACTCACGATCGAAGACGTGCTCGACACGGGGTTGCCACGAACCTACACGCCAGAAATATACCGGCAAAAATGTTCCGCCCTATTCGAGCACGTTTATGAAAGCTATCCTGAGCGCGACGCGGGCGTGTATGCGCGGCTGGACTGAAGTAGATATTGGAATATCCACTTCAGCCCGGTGGCCGTCCGCCAAGACTGGCCGACTGCAAAGTGGCCGTCTGCAAAGACCCCTCCGCCAGAAGCTCGAATTCTTCCAATGACGGAATTTTCGTCTGGGCCCGCTTCGCATACGCCCGATGCACCGCCTTGGAATTGTGCCCCAAATTCTCCATCGCAAACCGCTCCGGATAACCGCACTTGAGCGCACGCTCAGCCCACGCATACCGATACGAATGCAGCGTCACCCCCACAATCCCCAACTGCTGACACCGCGACCGAAACTCCGTCGCCCGATCCCCCGC
>CAISVF010000144.1 GCA_903888765.1 uncultured Verrucomicrobia subdivision 3 bacterium
CAAACCACCCGTCCGCGCGCCAAACAAAGCCGTACCAAGGCGCACCATGGTTGCCCCCTCTTCAATGGCGACCTCAAAATCGCCGCTCATGCCCATGCTCAACTGCGGCAGCGGCGCGCCGAGTATATTTTCGCACTCCGTGCGCAATTCGCGCAGCCGGCGGAAAAACGGCCGCGCCCGCTCCGGCACCGGGGTATAAGGAGGAATCGCCATCAGCCCATGAATCTCAATTTTGGGCAGCGCGTTCAATTCCAGCAACTCCGCCAGCAGCCGCGC
The DNA here is from genome assembly GCA_903888765.1 of uncultured Verrucomicrobia subdivision 3 bacterium. Classification (GTDB taxonomy): domain Bacteria; phylum Verrucomicrobiota; class Verrucomicrobiia; order Limisphaerales; family UBA11358; genus UBA11358. The sequence continues at coordinate 277 of CAISVF010000144.1, forward strand.
CGGCGGATAGCCGAACTTGGTGCCTTCGCCGGCCACATTCACTTCCAGCAGCACCGGCATCGTCTTGGCCGCCTGTTCGGCGCGCCGGGAAATTTCCCGGGCAATAGGCAAACTATCAACGCCCTGGATCATTTCAAACAACTCCACGGCATCGCGCACCTTGTTGGACTGCAGATGGCCGATGAATTGCCAGCGCGCCCGGCTGGAACAGAGGGGGATTTTCGCCTTGGCCTCCTGGATTTTATTTTCGCCGAAATAAAGCTGCCCGGCCGCCACGGCGGCATCAATGGCTGCGGGCGGATGGGTCTTGGAAACGGCGAGCAATTTTACCGCGGTCGCAGCACGCCCCGCACGCGCACAGGCAGCCGCCATGCGCTGAAGAATCGGATTCAAATTATCGGCAAAGTCCATGGCGGAGGTTAGCGCCAGCCGCCGGAATGGACACGGATAAAAAACGCAAAAATTCAGGGTTTCTTCCGCCACCATCTGCGGCTAGATTTCGCGCATGAATTATTGGCTCGTTAAATCCGAACCGGAAGCTTACTCGTGGGCACAATTGCAGTCCGACGGAAAAACCGCGTGGACAGGAGTGCGCAATTTCCAGGCCCGCAACAACCTGCGCACCATGAAAACCGGCGATGCGGTTTTCTTTTATCATAGCGTCAGCGACAAACAGATTGTTGGCCTGGCCCGAGTGGCCCGGGAATTTTATCCCGACGCGACCGCCACGGAAGGGGATTGGTCCTGCGTGGACCTGGAGCCAACCAGAACCCTGAAGCAGCCGGTTACCCTCGACACCATCAAGACTGATGCCACCTTGAAAGACATGCCGCTGGTCAAGCAATCGCGGCTGTCCGTCACCCCCCTGACCCGGGCCCAATACGAAAGGATCCTGGCACTGGCCAAAGGCTGAGGTTGCGCAAAAAAAGACTGAATCAATGAATGGGGGTGGCAAACTAGCGATGCGCCTTTGGTTTTAAGAAACAACGGTCTTTTGGGTTTTTGGCTTGGTTTCAGCTCAGTTTGACTTCCCAAGTCCTGCGAGAATGATGCCCAGATGCGTGGATGCGCTGGCGCGCATGGCAGTCAGGGTTTTCCAACCTGAGCCTTCGCTAATGCCTCGCCAAAACCAAAAATCCTCGCGGCCCATCGCTACAGCTTTTCTGTCAATGCGCTAACATTGAAGCGATGTTCGACCGGGTGCCTTTTGATACGTTTGACGGGGTGGAATGGAGTTGCCGGGGCAACTTAGGGTTGAAAGTGCTGGATAAGGTGATATGGTTTTTAACATGAGACGGATGCAGTATTTATTTATATTCGCGATTGTGTTGCTGGTTAGGAGCGAGGTCCGTGGCTCCTCCGGTTTGCCCGTCTCCCTGACCGGCCATTGGCAGCAGGTGGGCACGATTTTTCGCGGCACCGTGGTGGAAGTTCAAGCGTTTCGCAATCCCACTAATGGGATGATTTACACCCGCACGCTTTGGCGGGTGGACGAGACCTATAAAGGCAAGCAGCCGCCGGTCGTCCGCCTGGTGCAGCGTGGCGGCGAAGTGGGTGGACTGGGCATGAGCGATGATTTGTCCCCTCGGTTTTATATCGGCGAGGAATGTGTTTTGTTTGTTGCGCGGCAAACTGACGGAACCTTATCCGTCCAGGACGGACACGCGGGGGTGGTCCGGCTGCATCGTCAGGCAACGGGAGGCTTTGCGCCGGAGCAGGCGGCGCTATTAAATAAAATGCGGCTAGCCACCGCCGCCGTGCCAGCTTCCATTGAGGATGTCACGGACCAGGCCGCTACCGTAACGGCGGATGGTTTTACCGCCGCACCCAGTGGCGACAGCAATGGCACCTCTACCAACGGTCTGTTGACCGATAATAGCGGAGTGCCGGCCCGCTGGTCCCAGCCTGATCGCGGCGAGCCGATACCGTATCTGGTGGACGCCACTTATTTGCCGGCCGGCATGACGTTGACCAATGCGCTGAGCGCGGTGAGCAATGCCTTTGCCGCCTGGTCAACCGCCAGCAGTGCCAGATTTATTTTTGCGGGCACGACGAATCTGGGCCAGACGGCCGCCGCCATCAATGCCAACGATGGGGTGATCCGCGTGCAATTGCACGATGCCTACAATTTTATTCCAGCCGGCAGTATTTTGGGCGAGGGGGGCAGCTATTACACGATTGGCCTCTTAACGAATGCCAACTGGGGCACGGGCGGCAACGTGGCCGGGATGGAATTCAACCAGAGCCAAGGTGGCTTTGTGGTGCTCAAGCAGACGAATTCCTCCCTCCAGACCCTGACCACCTTTACCGAGGTGCTGACCCATGAAATCGGTCATGTCTTGGGCCTCGCGCATTCCAGCAATGTGGCTACCAATGACCCCACGCTGACCAATTCGGTCATGTTTTATCTGGCTCATGCCGACGGGCGGGGCGCGCGACTGAACAGCTATGACACGAATGTGGTGCGAGAAGCGCATCCCTTCAATACGCCGCCATACACTTATCCACGGTTCATGGACATCACCACCTCTCCTTATGGGGCGGTGACGAATATTCCCGGCATCAATCAAATTCAATTGCGCGGCTATGACCTGCAATCCACCAACCTGGTTATGACGATGACCAATGCCACCACGGGGACCGGAAAATTTGTGGTAAGCAATAATATCGTCTCGTTTGTAGTCCCGATTTTTTATGGAACCCCCAGGCTTGATCCGGCTGGCAATTCTTTTTATGACATCGCGTATGCCCGGTTTTCCGACGGCACGAATGCATCGCCTTACACCAGCATCAAGGTACTCTCCCATAATCCGGATTATGACGCGGTATCGGACGGGATTCCGGATGCGTGGATGACGAATTATTTCGGCCATGCGGCGCCGCAGGCGGGGGACAAATCCCGTGCGGGCGATGATGCGGATGGTGATAAATTGACGAATTTGCAGGAATACATGGCCGGACAGAATCCCAAGCTGGCGAGTTCTGCCCAGCGTATTTCCTTGGTGCAAACCAATACATTGCAATGGCAAACCAAAGCCTATGAGCTTTACGAAATTCAAAGCACGACCAATCCCGCGTCTGGCAATTGGTCGCGCTATGGCAATCCCGTAATCCCTTTGAGTGCCACCGGCGCGATGGCCAATGTCTATGCCCCGTCGGCTCCCCGGCAATTTTTCCGGGTGGTCAAGGTTCCCTAACGCGACAGATTAAACTTGAACAAAGTCATCACTTCGCCTGTCATAAGCAGGTAGTCCAAATAAAATAACCAACACATTAAACATTATGAAAAAATTGAAAATCGCCCTGGCGTTGTTCGCGGGCATCGCCTTGACCAGTATGAATACCACGGCCTTTGCCGCGGAAGGCAAGGAAACCACCATCACCGGGGAAGCCTCCTGTGCCAAATGCGCCTTGCATACCAGTGAAAAATGCCAAACGGTGGTGAAGGCCACGGTGGATGGCAAGGAAGTCAGTTTTTACCTCACCGGCAAAGAGGCCAAAGCCTTCCACGAAAAAATTTGCAGCGGCACGAGCGAAAAAGTGACCGTGACCGGTACGGTCAAAGAAAAAGGCGGTAAGCAGATGCTGGCGGCGACCAAGATTGAAGAAGTGAAGTAATTGTTTTTTGCAAATCACGCCTCGCCGCCGGAAATCAGCTTTTTCCGGCGGCGTTTTTTATAGTTTTACTGACGACCAAGGCCCAAGCGCGAGCCGCTGCCGTCGGCAATTTTTGCACGTGGTCGGGAGCGAGGGCACACCTAATTTCAGCAGGAGCCATCATCCATCTTTCCGCAGGAGGCGGCACTTCATCTGCGCCACGGTTGCAAACGGGAGCGTTTCATCAAGGCTGCTCATTGGCGTCTTCAGCTCTGCCGAGGGCGCAAAGCGATCAACGCCGGGGTAAATCAGGTGAGCGATCCTTACCATCGCCACTTCTGGTGCCGGAATATCAAACGCTGATGCGTTTTTATACAGGTTGAAAGCATTGCTTTCCCCTTGGACTGGTGCGATGGTGGAGCATCAATTAAATGGAATCCTGTTCCCAAACGGGATTTGCTTTTTCCGTATCAACAACACCCGATAAAATTAAACCTGCTATGCGCCACGATAAATTATTGCAAACCATAACCCTGTGCTGCCTGATGCTGGCTCTGCGCCTGACTACGGCGAAGGCCCAAACCGCCATTTGGACCGGAGCCACCGGCGGCGAATGGAATACACCGGGAAACTGGGATGTTGGCGTGCCCGGCGTGGGCACCAATGCGCTGATCAATGTGGCGCGCGTGGTCAATTATACCCAGCCGATGATTTCCGGCAGCTTCGCCGGTTTGACCAATCTTAGCGGCACCTTGAACATAAATACCAACGGATTCATGCTGACGGCGAGCGGCGCCAGCGCGGTGCTGTTCTATGGGGCCGGGAAAATGTACATCACCAACGGCGGCGTTATGGGGGTAACCAATGGCGGCATGGTGCTGACCTCCAATTCGACGACCACGGTTTCGGCGGGCGGATCATTCACGGTCAAAAACACTTTGGCGGTCGGCATGTACGGCAATAGCAGTGGTGGTGGCGGGGCCGGATTTTTCACCAACAATGCCGGCATCATCAGTCTAGGCGGTCTCACCGTCAATAATGGCAGTGGCAATCAAACCTGTCTCGCGGTCATCAATGGCGGCACCAACGATCTAGGTGCCGTGACCGTGCAGCGCAGTGCGGCGAGCAGCGCTCCGGCCCTGGGAGCAGAAGGACTGGTAATCAATAGCGGGGTGGTTCGCACCACCAGCATTGATGTGGGCGGCGGATCGGGCAACTCGTGGTTAAGCATGTATTTGAAGGATGGATTTCTGACCAATGCGGGTAATTTCACCGTTAGGTTCGGCAATACGGCCGGTCGTTTTTCGCGCTTTGTGCAAGCCGGCGGCATCGTGGTATCCACCAACACCAGCGTCCATTTGCGCGGTCAAACCGGAGCTAACAATGGCTGGGTACAATATTCCGTCACCGGAGGAACCAACCTGGTGGGCGGCTTTGTGATTTCCGATACCGGGGATGTTCATTCTTCTGTGTTTCTTACCAACAACGCAAAAATTTACGTCGGCAGCGGCGGGTTTTCGATGGGGGGCACACTGGACGCGACCAATGTGGCGTTAAATGGCAACGGGATCTTCGGCGCACTCGCCGATTGGACCGGAACCGTGCCCATGATCATCAACGGTGGCACCATGGATGCGGCGGATTTGGATGGCAATGCGCATAACATCACCATCGCCGGCAGTTTACGTGGAACTGGCACTCTCACCAAGACCGGGGCCGGGACGCTGACCTTGAGCGGGGCCAACAGTCAATCCGGCGGCCTCACCATCAATGCGGGCACCCTCGCCCTCGTGAACGACGGTGCGACTACCTTTGGAGCTTTAGCGAGCAGCCCCATTACCGTGGGCAGCGGCGCGAACTTGGACGTCTCGCAGGCAAATGGCTTTGTGCTGGCTTCCTCCAAAACCATTGCCGGGGTTGGCACCATCACCGGCGCCTTTGCTGCCGGCAGTAATTCCATTATCAGCCCGGCTGGCATCGGTGCCCAGGGCAAATTAACTTTCGCCAGCGGCCTGGCTGCCACCAATGCGAATTTCAAAATGGAACTCGGTTCCGACCCCACCGGCCTGATAACGGCTAATGATTCCGTCAATGTCACCGGCGACCTGACGCTAAGCGGTACAAACATCGTCGCAGTGACCCCGGTAGGCTCACTGGGCATCGGCACGTACAAACTCATCAAATATAGCGGCAATCTGATGGGCGATCTCTCGAACCTGATTTGTTCCTCCGGCACGTTGGTTTTAAATCCGGGGGAAATAGATTTGATCGTGACCAGTGTTCGTCCGACTGCCGGTCTGGTATGGCGTGGTGACGGGGCAGCTAATCTGTGGGACACCGCCACCAGCAGCAATTGGTTGAATGGAGTCAGTTACGACCGTTTTTATATCGGAGACACCAATGTTTTTGACGATAGCACCACCAATTTTGTGGTCAATCTTTCCGGCGTGTTAAGCCCGGCAGCCGCCTCGGCGGTACTCATCAATGCCACGAATAATTATACCTTTACGAGTGCTGGCGGCGGTGATATTGCCGGCACGACGGCGTTGATCAAGACCAATTCCGGCAGCCTGACCATTCTCAATGACAACGATTACACCGGACTGACGGCACTCAGCGGCGGAACGGTGGTGGTCGCGAGCCTGGCCAATGGCGGTCTGGCCAGTCCGCTGGGGGCAGCTTCATCCGCGTCGGCCAATCTGGTTTTCAACAACGGAACTTTGGAATTCACCGGTGGCAACAAAACCATTGATCGAGGTGCCACCCTGCAGGCGGCCGGCGGCACGTTGAACATCAGCAATGCCGCGACCACGCTGACCATTTCCGGAGCCTTGACCGGACCCGGAGCACTGACCAAGACGGGGAGCGGTCAACTCAGTCTCAGCGGAGCCAGCGATTATAGCGGTGGAACCCTGATTACGGCCGGAGCCATCCGCGCGGCTCAAGGAAGTTCAGTGACGATTTCCGCCCTGGGCACAAGCACCTTGACGCTTAATGGCGGCTCGGGCTCGGCGGCCTTTAATTTCGGCGGCGACGTTGAAGTATTGAACAACCCGCTGAATATTGTTGGCGGTAATAATTTTATTACTAACGGAGGCAACGATCAGGTTCTGAACCTACTTGGCAGCGGTACCGTCTCGCTGGAAGGGACGGGCGCCAACGTGTTGACGATCGCCGGGGATATGTCCACATTCAGCGGCACATTATTGGTGGACACGCTGCCCACCCTGCGTTTTCTGCCCAACAGTGGAAGCGTCGTGGGCGGTACCAATGCCACGATTAATCTTGGCACCGGTAACGGTCTATTAAATAACCGCAACGGTAACTTGACGGTGCTGATCGGCACCCTGCTGGGCGGAGCGAGCACGGTGGTCCAGGGCGGATCAACCTCCAGCTCTGACAACCGTGGCACGACCTACATTATTGGTGGCGGCAACCAAAGTTCCGAATTTGATGGGGTCATTTCAGAATCAACCTCCATCCGCAGGGTTAGCCTGGTAAAAGCGGGCACCGGCACCTTTACCATTTCCGGTAATTGCACCTACACTGGATTGACCACGGTCAGCAATGGCGTCCTGGCTTTGATCGGGAGCGGGGCTCAGCCCAACACCACGAACCTGACCATCCAGGCCGGAGCGGTGCTGGACGTTTCCGGGCGGAGCGATGCCACCCTTTCCTTGAATAATAACCAAGTGCTCCGGGGCAATGGTAGCATACGTGGCAGCGTGACGCTTGCTGCCGGTGCCACGCTCTCACCCGCAAACACGGACGGGGCGATTGGCTCGCTTACGATTACCAATGATCTCACCTTGCAAAGTGGATCCAGTAACCTGCTGGACCTGGACGCCACTTTGCATGCCGTGACGAATGACGTGGTCATCGCCGCCGCCGTGACTTATGGGGGAACGCTGAACCTGAATACCATAGCCGGGACACTGGCGAACGGACAATCCTTCAAGCTCTTCAAAGCCCAAAGCTACGCCGGCGCTTTCGAGGCTATTTCGCCCGCCACCCCGGGCAATGGCCTGGCTTGGGATACCAGCAATCTCGCGATCAATGGCACCCTGGCCATTGTCACCGCGCAGCCCTTCGGATTCAAAAACATCACCACTAGCGGCAGCGATATTATCCTCAATGCCACGGGCGGCACGGCAAGCGCTGCGGTAAGCGTGCTTACCAGCACCAATCTTGCCCTGCCATTAGCGCAATGGACCACGGTCACCTCCGGTAATTTCGACGCCTCGGGTAATTATTCCTACACGGTCAGCGGTGCCTTAAGTTCTGGCGAACCGCAGCAATTCTACATCCTGCTAAAATAACACCTTGGCTGGCAAAAAATAAACCGGGGCAATGAAAATTGCCCCGGTTTTGTTTCGTTGAGCGGGATTTGCCGCCCACGTAGTTATTTCTTAAAGGTGCGCATATAAGCGACCGACGCTTTGATGTCTTCATCCGAAAGCTCGGATGCTTTCATCAATGTTTTGTCATCCTTTTTCAGACCTTCCTTGATGGATTTGAAGGCTTTATCATCGCTGACGGACGCTTGCACGGTGGCATCGGTATAATCCCGCGCACCGAGCTTCACGCCCATCTTGGTGGCCCCTTTGCCATCTTCCCCGTGGCATTTGGTGCAGTTGTCAGCATAAACTGCCTTACCGTCAGCGGCGAAAGCAGTAGTAGTTAAGGCCAGCGCAAACGCGGCCGGAAGTGCAAGTAGTGTTAATTTTTTCATAAGTGACACAGCAAATATAAAACAGACCATAAATAAATTCTTATCATAAATTGGCGGAGACTTGACTTGAATTGTTGCCGGATCGCCAGGCAATCAGAGCCTAATCTCCGGTTGCAGCAAGGCCGTTAAAGGAAGCTAAAGCAGGGAGGCAACGACTAAAGGTACCGATAGGGAATAGAACCGGAAACGACGTGGTGGTTGAGGAGATCTGTCCCTGTTTGTTTTGGGTTAGAGCATTTCCATCAAATATATAGCGATGCGCCTTTGGTTTTAAGAAACAACGGTCTTTTGGGTTTTTGGCTTTGTTTCAGCTCAGTTGCAGGGTTTTCCAACCTGCGCCTTCGCTAAAGCCTCGCCAAAAACCAAAAATCCTCGCTGCCCATCGCTACCTCTTTTCTGTCAATGCTCTAGTCTTCAAACCAATGTTTCGGCCAACCCTTGCCAAATGAGCCGTAGAGAATCGAGTCGTAGCCGGGATTCTTGCAGTTTTTGTCCTAGTTCCGCCTGCTCATTTTGGGCCATTTGG
>CAISVF010000145.1 GCA_903888765.1 uncultured Verrucomicrobia subdivision 3 bacterium
CCTGGGCCACGCTGCAGGGTTTAACCGGGCAGGCCCTGATGGCAAGCGACCGCATGATGGACCTGCCCTCCGAGCGGGTTGAGCTATACAAGCGGATTTTCCCGGCCGTGGACATTCGGCCACTCGACTTGTTTCCTAGCGCTACCCACAAGTCGGTTTGGGACTTGAAAATCAGCCATCTTGGCCGGAATTATGACGTTGTTGGCCTCTTCAACTTCGCCAACTCCGGTAAAAAATCAATTTATCTCAATTGGCAGGAACTGGGCTTAATGGGCGAGCAGTCAGTACATGTTTATGATTTTTGGCACAAGGCCTATTTGGGTGTCCATCCGGCAGGTTTCAGCACGACACTTGAGCCAACGAGTTGCCAGGTGCTCACACTGCTCCCAGCCACATCCGACATCCAGCTTATTTCGACGAGCCGGCATCTGACCCAGGGATGGCTTGACTTATTAAACCTTAAATTTGACGCCAAAAATACTTCGTTCATTGGCCGTAGCCGTGTTATCAAGAATGACCCCTACGTACTCACGTTTGTCTTTCCGCCCGGAAGGAATTTTCGCATCAACTCCGCTAAAGCCGACGGACTGGCGGTTACGGTGGCGAACCATCAAGGCTGGGCCACAGTCGAATTTACTTCAAAAAATACCGGCGCTGTTTCGTGGGCTGTCAGCTTTGCACCGGAACCGTGGTACCATTATCCATTCAATAATCCGGACGACCTCCAGGTTGAGTTGACGGGACTGAACCATTTGGCGGCACACTGGAAACAGCCCGGATTCGGCAGCATCGGGTCCTATCGCGTGTCATTGGATAAAGAACTACTTGGAGACACCCGGGACCTGTCTTTTCCGCTCAGGCTCCTGCCCTTCGGCAAAACCAACGCCCTTGAGGTCACCAGCGTCTGGGAGGATGGAACTATCGGTACAAATAAAATTGCAACGCTGATCTTCAACTTGAATTCGCTTGTTCACCGGGAATACTCGCTGACCGAGCTTGAGCCGATCCTTGCGGCAGCCGCCCGGCGGGATGAAAATATGAAAGTAAATCAGTCGGTTTCTGGCAAGCCGCTGCTCCTGCACGGCAATAAGTTCGATGTGGGCCTGGGTATGAAGACGGGGTCAGCCATTGAATTCGACTTGCAAAGTTTGTTTCACGAGTTCACTGCATTGGCCGGAGTTGATGACAGCGGCAAGAACAGCGATGTTATTTTCACCGTCACGGGCGATGGCAAAGAACTCTGGAAAAGTGGCGTAGTGAAACAAGCCGATGGCGCCAAACCAATATCGATATTAATAGATGGAGTAAACCAACTCGTGCTGCGCGCTCAGGATGCTGGAATCCGAAAGAGCGGCAATTCGGTAGATTGGTGCAACCCGATAATCCGAAAAAATGACCAATAATGGGATTTTTTCTGCGCCGACGTTCAATTCTCTTGCCGAAACGCCATCAAGTTGACCCAATAGAGACCGCTGAGCCAGTTGCACGTCAATTGTGCTACATTTTGGTTTTAGCCAGTGCCCAAATGAACATGCACTAAAATCGTTCCATTATTCGCGCGCCGCCCCAATAAACGCTTGCAGATTCGCCGTGCTGACCCCGGGCGGGATGCCGCCACCACAGGAGAGAATGAGCCGCGAACGGTCGCCCGCCTCCGCCAATAAAGCTTTCACCGCGGTGCGGACGTCCTCCGGCTTTCCCTGCGCCAGCACGTCACGCGGCGGAATGTTGCCCAGGATGGTGAGTTTGTTACCGCACAGCCGGCGCATTTCCGTGAGCGACGTTTGCACGCCCGGATTGTAGAGATTGACCCCCATGTCCGGATAGTGGCGGATGGACTGCGCGCACGGGGCGTCATTGTGAAAAAACTTCACGGGAACGTCCACGTCGTAAAGCTCACGGAAATAGGGCAGGCCGAATTCGACAAAATCCCCCTCGCCCATGAAGCCCACGATGTCGTCCAGCATCATGATGCCCGCAATGGTCGGAAACGTCTCCCGCTGGAGCGCATGCCATTGCTTGAGGTAATCCGTGATCACCCTCAGTAACCGGTGGATCGGTTCGGGATCGGTCTTGAGGGCGCAGAGGAACTCCGTCGTGCCCATCAAAAATGTCGCCACGTTCAGCGGCCCGCGAGACACGGA
>CAISVF010000146.1 GCA_903888765.1 uncultured Verrucomicrobia subdivision 3 bacterium
GACCTCCCCATCGTGGAGGAGGACACCGACCACGACGACGACACCCCCGGCAGTTTGCGCGCCAGCCAGATTCACGACGCCGACCACATCCCACCGGACGAAGCAGCCGCCCGACGCGACGCACTGCGCGCCATTGCCTGCATGGTGCCCGCATCCGAGCGCGAGCTTTACAGCATCATGCTCAGCTTGGGCGAGCCAGGCAGCACGCTGGAGCGCGTGCACCGCTACGCCGCCCGCCATGGCATTGGGCGCAGCACCGTTTACTTCCGGATTAAGAAACTAGCGGACGCCATCAAGCAGCACCCGCTGTTCCCCGAAATCGCCGCACCCTTCGCGGCCCAGTTCGCCACAGCCTAGCGGACGATAGCACACACACGCCCGATGCCCCCCAGCGGCATCGGGCCAAAAAAATTTTCGCGGCTTCGCCTTGTTGGCTCGCCGCGATGTTTTTTCATCGGGGATTGCGCATCCCCGAACCCCAACGCCAAAGGTCGTGTCGCTTTGGAATCACTGAACGCTCATTAACATCAATGTTGACAAAGTCCTAATTCATTTCATAGTCACTCAAGACAACCGAGTTCGACCGCAATCCTGTGGCCGAGCCCTTGTTAGCCGGTTATGCGCGCATCCATAATCATTATCACTCTGCTGGTTCTAATCAGCGGATGTTCCGAGCGGAGTTTTCATCAGAATGCCTCATCGGCCATGTCCCCCACCATCAAACCGAACGAACGCTTCCTGGCAGATATGTCAGCATTTCGCAAAAGCGACCCGCACCGTTGGGATGTTGTGGTGTTTCATCCGCCACCGAATGAAACAATGACGCGCCCGCAGGAAATATGGGTCATGCGAATTATCGGACTTCCAGGAGAGAGTTTGGAGATTCGAACTGATGGCGTTTACATTGATGGAAAACGCGAAGCACAGCCTGACAGGTTGGCAGATATTCACTACGACGCTAGTATTCCCCACTCACCATTCCCAGTTGTTGCTTGTCCATATAAGATTGCAGCCGACACATATTTCCTAGTCGGCGACAATACCACGGATTCTTTCGACAGTCGTTTTTGGGGTGCGTTGCCCAAGCAGAGTATTTTGGGCAGAGTGAGAGATAAATGAAGGCACCCTGAACGTTCAACCAATCACCAAAGCGTAAATCCCAGTACCACCCAACTCAAGCATCGGCCAGTCTTCGCCTTGGTGGCTCGCCACGATTTTTCCGGATCAGGGATGCCGCATCCCCGAACCCCAGCGCCAAAGCGCGGGCGCTCTGGACTCGAAACCATTGTTGACATGCCCTGAAGAAGGAAATACAACCCGTTTATGTCAACTGTGATAAACAACAATTCTGTGTTTTATTATCATGTAGGAGACTGCGCACCATGAGCGAGCTTCCGACATTGCTTTCGTTGTTCACGCCTCCACCAGAGCAGAAGGTTGTGCCGGGGCAGTCGAGCGATTACGTCGGAGTTTATTGTGTCGGTTCACACATCACCATTGTCACCGAGCTGCCACCGGGCTTTTCGTTTCCGAAGGTTGAGGGTTGGCTTCCAATATTTGATTGCGTGATTCCGAGTGAGATTCAGGCAGCAGGCAGCGGTTACTTTGCGCTTTGGTTTACCGGCATTCCGAGCGACCGAGGACGCTATGGTGCTTGCGTGCGAGAGGTTCACGTCACTGGCATCACACGCACCGAGCAAGGCAGAGAGTTGAGACCAGATGAGTATGTCAGATAAACCGTTGCCTAACAAAGCATTGTTAGAGCCAACCCAGACTCAAGTAAAACCTCACAGGCCCGCCTCAAACGCCGGCCAGGCTTCGGCAAATAGTGTTCGCGTTGCTCAATAACTAAGGGCGCGTGGCCAGATAATGGTTTCCATTGGTGGATGACACAGCTCGCGCGCGAACGGCTGGCGTTCGTGCTCGGCGGCAGTGGCTGACGCCACTGCAACGCCGGCACCGGCACGGCTCTCCTTCAGTACGGGTGGCCCCGGCCGCCGTGCCTCTCACTGGGAGCGCGCGCGTGCAGGTTGCCGCAGCTTCGCCATGCGGCCCTGACTCTTCGGACCCAGTTGCTTGGCCTCGGTCAGGTCGCCAGTCTGCCCAAGGCATCCCGACGACATCGGGGTTGCCCGGCCCGCCAGCAATCGGAGCACATCGGCAACAATGCGGACGGCTTCGTCTATCTGCAAATCTATCTTCGTCTCGCCTTCGCCGCCATCCAGAATGGCGCGTGAGCGGGTATAAGCATGAGCGTCGGAAGATTTGAGACTTCGGCCTGGCCTTCGCCGATCTTGTCAATGGCATCGTTGGCGGCCTGCCGCGCTTCGGCCATGCTGGAGCGCCAAACCAGCTTTCGCTGCCCATTTACAAGATAATCCAGTACAAATCGGGTGAAACCGTGCTTGATTGTGGGGCGAATCCGGACGCAAATGCCGTTTCTTTTGATTTCTTTGACCTCGCCAGCTTCGGAAACTTTGGCTCCTGCGGAGTCCGCAATGGTGGTAGATGCATCTATTGTCACCCGCCCGCATGATAGAAACGGAGAGATTTTTGCCTACACCTAGTTTTTATTAAGAAAAATGGTCGGGGCGGGGAGATTCGAACTCCCGACCTCTTGTACCCGAAACAAGCGCGCTAGCCAGGCTACGCTACGCCCCGAACCAGTGTTTATTGCTGTTTTCTCAGCTTTTCGGCAACCCTGGTTGACAATCTGATACTGCAACCGTGAATGCGAAAGACGACCTTGAGGAACCCGATACCGTCATGGCAAAACACACCATGCACGAACCTCGTTCACTACAAGCCGTCGTGAGTTTATTTTGCCCAATTCCGCTTTAAGGGCAAGCTCATTCGCAAAAGTCTCAAGACAAATTTAATCAGCGTGATCAGGTTGCGGTTGAAGGAGTATTTTTGCCTTCAAGCCGGGCTGCGGTGGCCTTGTCTTCTTCAAGGTTGGCAAGATATTTTTTAAACAGGAGCCAGGAGGATTGCTCAGTGTAATCGAGTTCGGTCGTGCAACCGGCTTTATTGCGAAGCAGGTCTTCAATATTTCTGAAAGCTTGTTCAAACATGAGATTATGAGAAACGAAATTCGGTAGTGCCGTCGGCGAACATTTGCAATTCGTTTAGCGCTAGTTTTAAGGTGCGCTGGCTCTCTGACGCTTGGTGAGGCGCTCGACTGTCCATGGTCCAGTAAAAGCGGTGGAAGGCCAGTCCTACACGCTTCGCGAATTCTGCTGACCCTCCGCAAACCGCCTCGCTTCGGCACCGGTTATCTGAAGGCTGGGGCCTCGATGTTTCCACTGGTCAATCTGCCCATCGCGGAAAATAAAATCTTCAAACTGCCGTCTCTTTCCGGCATTTTGTTCCCATCATTGAATATTATGGCTGCCCAAAACAAAGTGTTTGACCTGAACCATTTTCTTGCCACCCGCACAGAGGCGGTCAATGGCGCGCTGGATAAATATCTGCCCGGCGAGAAAACCAAGCCCGCCACCATTCATCAGGCAATGCGCTACTCCCTTTTTGCCGGCGGCAAACGCATGCGCCCGGCCCTCTTGCTCGCGGCGGCGGCGGCCTGCGGCGGCAAGGAAACCGACGCCATGCCGCTCGCGTGCGCCGTGGAATGCATTCACACCTATTCGCTTATCCATGACGATCTGCCGTCCATGGACAATGACGATTTTCGCCGGGGCAAACCGACGAATCATAAAGTTTATGGCGAGGGCATCGCCGTGTTGGCGGGAGATGCGCTGTTGACCCAGGCTTTTGAGATAGCGGCTCAGGCCAAAGGCTGGCCGCGTTATCCGCATCAAACCTTGATCCGGGAGCTCGCCGAAGCCTCCGGTTCGCTGCAACTCGTTGCCGGTCAGGTAGCGGATCTGGAGGGTGAGGGCAAAAAACTTTCCGTAGCCGAACTCCGGTATATTCACGAGCGCAAGACCTCCGCGCTGTTATGCTGTTCCGTGCGGCTGGGCGGCATGAGCGCCAACTGCCCGCCTGCGCAGCTCGCCGCCCTCACCGACTTCGGCTACCACGTTGGCCTCGCCTTCCAGGTGATTGATGATATCCTGGATGTGACCCAAACCAGCGAGCAGTTGGGCAAAACCGCCGGCAAGGATGTGGCCGTGCAAAAGGCCACCTATCCCGCCATTGTCGGCCTGGAAAAATCCCGCAAGATTGCGTCGCAATTGACCACCAAGGCATTTGGCGCGCTGGAAATTTTTAAAGGCCGCGCCGTTGCCCTGCAAGCCCTGGCGGAATTCCTGTTAAAGCGCGATAAATAAGTATAAATCGCTGCCGGGAAAAGAATGTCCCCGACCCTTAATTGGCGGTAGTATTGCCGGCGCAGAGGGGTAACCCCGCATTTCAACCCCAGCGACGTCTGGGAACCGAAAGACATAATGAATATGGATTGGCCTTCACTGTTACTGGCCGGATTTGCAGTGATGTTTATCGGGGTGGCCAAGGCGGGCTTTGGCGGCGGACTGGGCATGCTCGTCACGCCGCTGTGCGTCCTGGCCTTTGGCCCCAAAACTGCCGTCGGCATTTTACTGCCTTTGCTGTGCGCCGGCGATCTCTTCTCACTCTACTACTATTGGCGGCGCTGGCGCCTGGATAATCTGATTTTTTTGCTGCCGGGCGTATTGATCGGAGTGGTCATCGGGGTTCAACTCATCGGCCAGTGTTCGCCCCGCCAACTGAACGTGGCCATCGGAGTTATTGCGATACTGTTCGCGGGTTTTCAAATCGCCAAAGACCGCCTGTTCCAGGCTGGATCCGTATTTATCCCGAACCACCGGTTGGGGCTACCCTGCGGCATCGGCATGGGCATTACCTCCACGTTTGCGCACGGCGCGGGTCCGGTGGCGGCCATGTTCCTGCTTCCCCAACGCCTCCCCAAGGACATCTTTGTGGGCACCAGCGTGCTACTCTTCACCTGCGTCAACTGGATCAAGCTGCCCTTTTTCTGCATTGACCAATCCCGCTTGAACTGGCCGATATTCGCGCCCCAGGCGCTGATTACTTCCGCCACCCTGCACACGAGTGTGAAGTTTTTCCCGCTGGTGCCACTTGGAGTATGGCTGGGGGTCTGGTTGAATCGCCGCTTTTCGGAAGCCGTATTTGTAAAAGTCATTTACAGCATCCTGCTGATCACCGGCCTGCAACTCATCGTCAACTTCGACCTCGCCGCATGGTTCCGTTGAAATGGGAATATCACAAACTGACCGCTGCCCATTTTCGCCAACTGCCGCCTGCCAAGACCGGTCGTGCGCCAGGCCTCAGATTGGGCGGGCAGTACCCTGCACGCCGCTCCCGGCCACGCGGCCCAGCCGCCGGCGAATTAGGTGAACGAAATAGTTAATGGGGCTACGCTATTTCAAATTAAGTTTCATAACGTAGCTTTCGGGCGTTTCGCCGCCGTGGAGATTAAAGCCTGAGGCACCGTAGAAATAGGTTGGCTTGCCAGCAAGCATCAAGATGCCGGGGCGCTCGAACTTGAAGTCCCGCCCGTAAAGTTTGCGCACTTTGGACAAATCCACATTCCTGGCGTAGTTCGTGGAATACAGGAAACCAATCTCGGCATCCGCCAGTGCGAAGTTAGTCGGCGTGTCCGAACGCCACAAAAGACCAGCACCGGGAATGCCCGTATGCGTGCCGTAATTGTCGTCGGTCAGCAGGTAAATTTTATTGTCCCAGATGAACGCAGTCGCGTCCTCAATCTTAGCCTGGTTTTCCGTGCACCAATGGTCACCGATGCGATAAGGTCCCTCCGGCTTGTCCGCCACCGCGTAGGCGTAGGCGTAACTGGAAATGCGGCCGTTGTGTTTTCCGCCGTGAAAATAAATGTAATATTTTCCGCCGTATGCCAGAAACGTTGGATTGGTGCATTGCCAATCGCCATACGACCAGTGGTTCGTGTCGGACGACGGCATGAAGAGCGGATGGTCAGCCGTGAGATTTCTCCACGGTCCATCGGGCGAATCGGCGACACACATGCCGATGTAATTTGGCGTTTTGCCAGCGGCTAAAAACGCACTCGGCCGGCGATCAAAAGAAATGTAGAGCAGCAAATATTTGTCTCCCACGCGTTCAATCGCCGGATTGTGAATCGTATTGTTCCAGAGTGCGTCCGGCTGCGCGGGAACAGCGACGTCATGAAATTTGAATGGCCCCTCCGGTTGGTCGCCCACGTAATGCGCGATTTCGCAATGCGTCCGCCAACCGGCCATTTTGTAAATCTTGGGCCAGCGGGAACAGTAGAGATGGATCCTGCCATCCGTCCCGGCAATCGGCGAGGTGCACCAGACGTAATAATCCGGCTCGCTGACGGCGACCCCGACCCATTCCATGGCTTTGGCCAGTGCGGAAATCCTGGTCACCGGCGGCGGTCGCTTGGGGACTTGGGGTGGGGTTGAATTCCGCACATTCGTAACCGCAGATTGGGCTTGAGCGGTGGCGCAGACTAAAGAGACTGCAATGATGATGGAGAGGATGGCGGATGTTTTTTTCATGATTTCAAAATATTGTTTGGACGGGGTGGTAATTTTTGCTGTGATTTGCTCTCGGGCTAAAGGTTGACGTTTCATTTCAGCCGCGATTCGAAATCATAGCGGCCGGATACAACAGCCAGAACCGTGCGGCATGGTAAGATTATACCTCGCCGTTAGGACTTTCCCCTACCTAAATGCTAACATTATTTTAACAACGGCAAATCTCCAATGATGGTTTTGATTA
>CAISVF010000147.1 GCA_903888765.1 uncultured Verrucomicrobia subdivision 3 bacterium
CTCTGGCCACCCTTGGACTTTTCGCTTTTGGCACCACACTTTGCCTCTCGCAAGGGTTTGTGAACTTAAATTTTGAAAGTGCAAAATTTGTTTCAGATCCAAGCAGCGGCTATTACCCGTCTGCGGTTTATGCCAATAAAGCAATACCTGGATGGACTGCTTTTTCGGCTGGAAACCCTTTATCAGAAATACTCTTAAACAATGTTTTCATAAGCGGGGGCATGGTCTCCATAATTGGGAACAACTGCGGTTTTGGACCGGCTTCCATTGAGGGCAGCTATTATGTCCTGCTTGCCGGGAACAATTATGCCGGCAGCTTTAACACCGCCGGAATAGGACAGACGGGAACCATTCCTCTGAATGCAGCGTCGCTAATCTTCTGGGGTGATTTTCCAACCAATGGCGTTTCCTTCAACGGTCAGACTGTGGCGACATTTCAAACCGGCAGCACACCCCTCTACAACATTTATGCAGCTAATATTTCAGCCTATGCAGGTCAAACAGGGCAATTGCTATTTACAACACATCCGGCTGGCATAAATTACTTGGACAACCTCCAATTCTCCAACTTGCCAGTACCTGAGCCTGAATCGATAGCGTTGCTGGTGGTCGGCGGTATGCTCGGTATTTGGCGGTGGAAACGATCATGAAAACATCTCTGGCCACCCTTGGACTTTTCGCTTTTGGCACCACACTTTGCCTCTCGCAAGGGTTTGTGAACTTAAATTTTGAAAGTGCAAAATTTGTTTCAGATCCAAGCAGCGGCTATTACCCGGCTTCGGTTTATGCCAACAAGGCAATACCTGGTTGGACGGCCTATGCGGGTGCAAGCATATTATCAGAGATTCTTTCCAACACCGCATCTCTAAGCGGGGGAATGGTTTCCATAATTGGCAACAATAACGATTTGGGCTTTCCTCCTGTTGAAGGGCAATACTATGTATTGCTGGTTGGGGCCAATTATGCCGGCAGCTTTAACACCGCCGGGATAGGACAGACGGGCACCGTTCCTTTGGAAACAGCATCGCTAACCTTCTGGGGTGATTTTCCAATCGATGGCGTTTCCTTCAACGGTCAGACTCTGGCGGCTTTTCAAACCGGCAGCACCCTGCTTTATAATATCTACGCTGCTGATATTTCAACCTACGCCGGCCAAACCGGACAATTATTATTTACTACTCATCCTGGTCGCGATAATTATTTGGACAACCTCCAATTCTCCAACTTGCCAGTACCTGAGCCTGAATCGATAGCGTTGCTGGTGGTCGGCGGTATGCTCGGTATTTGGCGGTGGAAACGATCATGAAAACATCTCTGGCCACCCTCGGTCTCTGGATTCTCGGCATTTCCCTTTGCCGTGCGCAGGGATTCGTAAATCTGGATTTTGAATCCGCCAATGTCAAGGGATACGCGGTCGGTAGTAGCAGCGTGCCAACAGTTGCCGCATTGCCAGGCTGGACTGCCTCTTTTTCCCAGCCTGGTTTAGGGACCGCCAACACGTCGCAAATCTGTTATGACACCTTAAGTTTGGGAGGTGCCATGATCGTCATTAATGACGCAACTGCTGGCGGAAGAATGGCTCCTATACAAGGAAACTATAGTGTTTTGCTTGTCGGCGGATCATATCAAACATCGTCATCCATCAGCCAGACTGGTTTGATTCCAATTGGAACCACCACTTTGCTGGTTAGCTCCTCAGGATTATTGACTGGCCAATTTATCGTGTCGGTAGGCGGCCAAAGCATTAACATGATTCCCCAGCAAAGCTTCGCCAATTACTCAATTTATGGTGGAGACATCTCAATATTTGCGGGACAAATTGCCCAATTGTCATTGACGGCACTGCCGCCAGCCAATGGATTTTATGAAAACAACCTCGTTTTGGACAACCTCCAATTCTCCAGCGCACCAGTGCCTGAGCCAGGCACGTTAGCGTTCCTGGTGGTCGGCGGCTTGCTCGGTGTTTGGCGGTGGAAACGATCATGAAAAAATCTCTGGTCACCCTCGGTCTCTGGATCCTCGGCATATCCCTTTGCCGTGCGCAGGGCTTTTTGAATCTTAATTTTGAGAACGCTACAATTTTGACCTCCCGAACTGCCACCATTCCTGGCTGGACAGTAAACACCGGAAATTATGTAAATGGCGATATTAACAGCATTCCCTATAATGACTCTGCTATGGACGCTCCGGCGGTAAGCCTCGAAGGAACCAATGCACTTTCGCCTTCACTTCAGGCGATCCAGGGTAATTACTCAATTTTTCTGCAAGGGGGACGTCGTTTTAGTTCAGATACAAATGGGGCTTCCATTTGGCAAACCGGACAAGTTTCAGTCCTCGCTCAATCAATGACGTATTGGGGGAATGCGTTGCAGGTCACTTTTAACAACCAGTTGCTCACCTTCAACGCCATCAGCAATGCGCCGAATTATACCGTTTGGGGGACGGATATTTCGGCCTACGCTGGACAAACCGGGCAATTAATGTTCACCGTTCCCTGGCAAAGCTCGTCTATGTTGGATAATATCAGATTTTCTGCCTCGCCCATACCTGAACCCGGATCGATCGCATTGCTGGTGGCAGGGGGTTTGCTGGTGACCTGGCGAGGGCATAAATCATGAAAACCTCATTGGCCAGCCTCGGGATCATCGCATATGGAACCACCATTTGCCTCTCCCAAGGCTTTTTCAACCTTAATTTTGAAGGTGCCACCATCTTGACCACGCACACTGCGACCATTTCTAGATGGACAGTAAATGCCCCTAACTATGTGAATGGCGATCCCAACAGCATTCCGTATAATGATATTGCTTTAGACGTTCCGGCCGTAAATCTCGAAGGGACCAATGCCCCTGCTCCTTCAATCCAGGCCATCCAGGGAAATTATTCACTCTTGATGCAAGGTGGAAGCCGCACTTCTCCCATTACCAATGGCGCTTCCATTTGGCAAACCGGACAAATTCCAATCTCTGCAGAGTCCATGACCTATTGGGGTAATGCGTTGCAGGTCACATTTAACAACCAGTTGCTCACCTTCAACGCCATCAGCAACACCGCGAACTACACCGTTTGGGGAGCGGATGTTTCAGCCTACGCCGGACAAACCGGACAATTAATGTTCGCCGTTCCCTGGCAAGGCTCGGCCATGCTGGATAACATCCAATTTTCTTCCATGCCCATTCCGGAACCCGGATCTTTAGCGTTATTGGTCGCGGGTGGGTTGCTGGTGGCCTGGCGGCGGAAACGATCATGAAAAATTTACCGGCCATTATTGGTCTCTGGGTTTTCAGCACGGCCCTCTGCCACTCGCAGGGATTCATCAATTTTGGCTTTGAGGATGCCACCATCGTTTCTGATCCTGCAAAAGGAAATCCCTACGTTTACGCAAGTAATGCCATTCCCGGGTGGACTCCATATATTAGCGGAGTTCCCATAACCGATATTATTTATAACACAATTAATTTAGCTGACCCGGCAATCACCTTGCAAGGACCCCCGGCCTCTGGCGGCTTTGCACCGATCCGAGGCAACTACTTTATTCTTCTTCAAGGCCAATGGAACGGTGGGGATGCCTTTCACACCAATACTGCCGGCATTGGCCAGACCGGACAAATTCCCATCAACGCCGTTTCTATGACTTTTTGGGGCTTTGTTGACCCGTCATCGGTCTCGTTTGCGGGGCAAACTTTGCCGCTAACGATTCTTGGAACCACCGCTAACAATTATAACATTTACGGTACTGACATTTCCATGTTAGCCGGCCAAACCGGGGAACTGCTCTTTACCGCTCCATATAATCAATGGAACTACATTGACAACATCCGTTTTTCCATCAACGCCATTCCTGAGCCGGGATCGTTAGCGCTGCTGGTGGTCGGCGGTTTGATTGGCGTTTGGCGGTGGAAACGATCATGAAGATAATTTTAGCCAGCCTCGCTTTCTGGATTTTAGGCATGGTCCCCTGCCACTCGCAAGGGTTCCTGAACCTGGATTTCGAATCAGCACACCTGAGTGGCTACGCTCAAGGGCTCGTTCCTGCAACTGTGGGAATTCCGGGGTGGAACGCTTATGTGAGTGGTATTCCGGATTCACAAGTTTTGTTTAACTTAAAAAATCTAGATGACCCTGTCGTAACTATTCAGGGAACCGCCTCTACTTACCTCACACCGCTGCAGGGAAATTACTCAGTCTACATCCAAGGTGGATCTCCCTATGCTTATGGGACCAACGCTGGTATTTTTCAGACTGGGCAAATTCCGATTTCCGCAAAGTCTTTAACTTTTTGGGGGCAAGTAGGTAATGTGCAATTGTCTTTCAGTGGTCAAGCGCTTTCCTACAATGCAATTGGCAACATCGGCAATTACTCGATTTTTGGGGCCGACATTTCCGCTTTTGCCGGGCAAACCGGCGAACTGAGGTTTAACGTTACTCACCCTGGGGGTGCGATCCTAGACAACATCCAATTCTCCAACTCGCCCGTTCCCGAACCCGGATCGCTAGCGCTGCTGGTGGCAGGGGGTTTGCTGGTGGCCTGGCGGCGGTGGCGGCGGCGAATAGCAACAAACTATGCACCGCCCCCTTGGCCGTGCCAGTAGTACTGAGTTGACACAACCGGCAGCGATCCATAAAACAAAATAATGAATGTGAAAATTCTGCTCTCAATTTGCACGGTATTGTTTTTCTGCGAAGCGCTTCTTTTTGCCGAGGATGGAAAAGTCTTGTTGATAACCAAGTTTCCCAGCCCTCCTATCGCCATAAGTGAGCTTGTTGTTGTCCCCGAAACGAATATGGAGGCATATCCAATGCGCAAAATACGGGAATTCTATGTTCCAACTGGCACTACCAATCTGGCGCTTCACCAACCCGTGGCCGCAAGTTGTCGGGCCACCGTAGGCAACCTGGGCATGCTTACCGATGGCGATAAAGACGGGGATGACGGTGGCTGGTTGGAATTGGAGGCAGGCAAGCAATGGGTGCAGATTGATTTGCAAAACGAATCCACAATCTACGCCGTCCTGGTCTGGCATTATTATTACCGAAGCCGTGTATATTTGAACGTGGTGGTGGCGGTTTCTGACGATCCAGAGTTTAAGAAGGACGTCAAAGTTGTTTTCAATAATGACCTTGAAAATATCATCGGTCTCGGGAAAGGTGCCGACCATAATTATATTGAGGATTTTAGAGGAAAGTGGATTGACGCCAAAGGGGTCAAAGGCCGTTTTGTGCGGCTTTACAGCAATGGAAACTTTGCAAACAAGTTAAATCACTATGTAGAAGTAGAAGTTTTTGGTAAAGAGTGGAAAAAGTAAATTGCACTCGCCACGCCAGCCGCAGTACCCAAGGTGCCAATGAAAATCAAACGCGCGATTGGCTTCTTGGCAAAGAACCAAATCAAAAATTGCCAGCATCAAATTAACCCGCAAATGCCTCGCCTGCCTGAGACGCTGTTCTTGAAAACAGCCAACTCGCCGTTTCCTGAACCCGGATCGTTAGCGTTCCCGGTGGCGGGTGGTTTGCTGGAGGCTTGGCGATGGCGGCGGCGAATAGCAAAAATCCATGGTCCCCTTCACGATGAATAATAAAAAGCCGAGATTGTGCAGGCCGTTTTTCCTAACTGCCGGTCTGTCCACTTTAGTCGGCCTGCTCATTTTTTCAAAGGCTGATTCCGGAATCACCCCCAATGATAATCGAGATCTCGATGGTACCGACGGGAACAGGGTTTCTCCGGTCGGTTGCGATGCTACCAATGGCTATCCATTTATTCGCTTTGCCGGAACGGGTGCTAAACATGAATTGAATATCTTTTTGAACCATTTACCGAATAACCAACCTGTTTCTGAAGTGCTCCCCTCGGCACAAGACCCGACGGGAAATTGGGGGGCATCAACAAGCAATATGCAAGTGTCGCTGCGCTTTCGCAGGCCTGAATATCTTAAGGGAGAATCCGTGCCGGCGGTGGTTATTTTGCGCAATCTGGGGCCGCTGCGCCGAGGCTGGTGGCGGAACGCACTGCCCGACCACGGCTATCGGTTCACTGTCTGGCATGGGGGAAAAGTAGTAACTTGGGGGCGGCCGCAACAAAAACCTGATTTAACCCCTCATGATGTTTCTAATCTTGCTCCTCCGCTTGCCCCGTATAGATGCTACTTGAGTTCGAAAACACAAGATTTGACCGTTATTGACCTCCGGCGTTTTTTTGATTTGAAGCGTCTGGGAAAATATTCGGTTCAGGCGCAGATTTGTCTTCCATCATCTGACGGCAAGGCGGAAGCTAATATTTTTTCTGGAATTGCAACCTTTGAAATTGTAAAACAGCTTTCTGAATGAGTGGATCCTCACCGCCAACCAGAAGTGCTTCTTGCCTATGGCTACTTCCATTCCGACTGCCCCCGAAATCTTTCGGCAACCTGGAATAAAATCTATGTTGCTGATCTACACGACTCCCACTCGTGGTTATTGCAATGGTGCCAATGAAACACCTGCCTGAGACGCTGTTCTTGACAACCTCCAACTCTCCGGTTCCTGAACCCGGTTCGGTTGCATTGCTGGTGGCGGGTGGTTTGCTGGGGGCTTGGCGGTGGCGGCGGGCGAATAGCAAAAAACCACGGTCCCCTTCACGATGAATAATAAAAAGCTGAGATTGTGCAGGCCGTTTTTCCTAATTGCCGGTCTGGCCACTTTAGTCGGCGTGCTCGTTTTTTCACAGGCTGATTCCGGAATCACCCCTAATGATAATCGAGATCTCGATGGTACGGACGGAATCACCTCTGCTCCGTTCGGTTGCGATGCTACCAATGGCTATCCGTTTATTCGCTTTGCTGGAGCGGGTTCTGAACGTGAATCTGAGATCTTTTTGTTTCACTCACCGCATAACCAGCCTTTCTCTGAAGTGCTACCCTCGACACAAGACCCGACTGGCAATTGGGGAGCCTCAATAAACAATACGCAAGTATCGCTGCGCTTTCGCAGGCCTGAATACCTTAAGGGAGAATCCGTGCCGGCGGTGGTCATTTTGCGCAATATGGGGCCGCTACCCCGAGGTTGGTGGCGGAACGCACTTCCCGACCACGGCTATCGGTTCACTGTCTGGCATGAGGGAAAAGTAGCAACTTGGGGGCGGCCGCAACAAAAGCCTGATTTAGCTCCTCACGATGTTTCTAATCTGGCTCCTACCCTTGACCCGTATGGATGCTACTTGGGTACGAAAACCCAAGACTTGACGATTATTGACCTCCGACGTTTTTTCAACTTGAAGCGTTTTGGAAAATATTCGGTTCAGGCGCAGATTTCCCTTCCATCATCTGACGGCAAGGCGGAAGCTAATATTGTTTCTGGAATTGCAACCTTTGAAATTGTAAAACAGCTTTCTGAATAAGTGGATTCTCCTCCCAACCAGAAGTGGTTCTTGCTGTGTATGCTTGCATATCGACAGCGCCCGGAATCTTTCGGCAGTCCGGAATAAAATCTATGTTGCTGATCGTAAGCGGTGAAGGAGAGACCCACTGGGATGCGGGGATTTTTGTGATAGGATGACCGGTTGAATTTGAGCGGAAGCGGGATCAATCCGCGACGACGACTTGCTGGCGTGATTTTTTCCAGTTGAGCGGTGTCAGTTGGTCGACCTGTTTATTGGTGGTGATAGGCAGGCGCTCCAGGACGTCTTTGAGATAGGCGATGGGTTCGACCCCGTGCATCTTGCAGTTTTCCATCAGCGTATACAAGACCGCGCTGCGTTCACGGAATTCGTTTTTACTCCGCCGCAGGGAGAGATGTCGCCCGGCAGATCAGCGTGCGTCAGAGTTTCATAATCCAGGTTCCACACGGATCTGGCCGCTCGGGGCCGGATTTGTTCCAGGATAAGCTTCCGCGTATTTGGCAAGTCCACGCCAGACCGGTTATGGTAGTGGCTGTAGCCCACTTCCCATGTGTCATATCGGTCGGCAGTCGGTAGGTTGTTGCTGCACAAACCCTGCATCGAGTTGGCGAGCAACTGGCTCGCCATAAGCTCCATGGCCGCCGTATAGCGCGCCTGGTTCTCCGTATATACATCCACCCCTTGATGCCAGGCCACTTCGGCGGCATGCAGCGCCGATCCCAGCCCATATTGGGCGTGATGCCCGTTGTCGCGACAGGTTTCCTGGGTCAGCCCGTCAATCCACCTGGCCGGATTAAACCAGAACTTTTGCAGGTTGCCACCGTCCCCGGTGATTGACTTGGGACCATGACCGTCAGCCGTCAGATAGAAATAGGCCGGACTGCGCAGCTTCAATCGCCCGAGACCAAGGTTAAATTCCGTTGCATCCTCATTAAAGACGGCAATCGCCATCAGGGCGTCAATCTGGGTCAAATCCACGTTGCCATTCCAGAAACTCGCCGTGTTCAATTGCGGATAAAAGGCCCGCTGGAACATGGCTTGGAGCGCCCCGATTTCGGGTGGCGTCCAGCCCGGATAACTGCGCAGGATTTCCGCCGCCGGTGCCAGGACTGCACCAATCCAGCCGGCCTGCAGCCGGTCCTGTTCCGAACCGGCGCTGAAACTTTGCAGATTCGTCCACGAATTGAGGATGGCCATGGAATGTCTGGCGTAGGTCTCATCGTCCGTGAAATACCAGAGCAGCGCTTGGGTGTAGGCAGCGATGGCATCGTCGCGCGAAACATTGGCATCGTCGTTTTTTGAATCAATACGGACCAGCCCATGCGGACCTCGCATGGCGAGGTTTGAGCGCTTGAGTTGCTCGCATTCACCTTTCCACGGCTGATTGCCCGCTTGAATCTGGACTTTGACAAAATCCAGTTCCGCCTTGGAATTAAGTGCGCCGGGATGGGCGAACGTCATCGCTTTGGCTGAGGCGGCCCATATCCCGAGAGCTACCCATCCGACGGCTAAAAATTTCATTTGAATTCTGAATTATCATTCACCCTCCCGAAAAGCAACGCTTTCCGCGCTCCATCGCCTCCCGACGAAACTTGAATACATACCCACCGCGTCTACGGTAAAGAACCGTCTCCCCGTCAGGCCCGTCATGGACAGCGGTGGCAAAGCGGTAGCGCCGACACCGCTATCGCCCACCCGCAGCAGGTAAGTTATTAAAACACCGTCACCCCTCCGGCTCCCTCCGCGAATCCTCATTTGCCCAAACTTCCGTGCCCGCCCCCTTCAACTGGATAAATGCCCTGGCAATCAAACCATCCCGAACCACGATTAGTGCAAGTCCTCGCCCGGGCGGGAGAGGATTTAGGTGAGGGCCCTCGTCAAAACAAAACTTGTTCCCCAAAAGGTAGGGCGCGTCACTCCGTGCGCGCCGCTTGCTGACACGCACCTAGCCTTGATGACGGTCAACAATTGTCAGGAAACAGCAGCGGGCAAGCATCAAAAATTGCTTCAGGGAAGACGGCACCGACGGCCGTCCGCCAAGGCTGGCCAGCCAACCGCAACCCACTGCTCTGGTAATACCATCGCCAACCGGATAAATGCGTCGGCAATCAAACCATCCCGAACCACGATTAGTGCAAGTCCTCGCCCGGGCGGGAGAGGATTTAGGTGAGGGCCCTCGTCAAAACAAAAATTGTTCCAGAAAAGGTAGTGCTTATGGCCGTCTGCAAAAACTGGCCGGCCGTGATTAAATTAATAGGCCCGGATCAGAGCCCGCTTTCAGATCGAAATGCTGTCAAATTATTTTTCACCTTTTTCGCTTCATGAAGCTGCACGTACTTGCATTTTCGTGCATCAAAACCGTCCCTCCCTGCCACCGGCTTTTTGGCACCTCAAAAAAATTCCCCAAACCCGTGCTATAAATGCACGGCAGCAGATAAAAATAATATGATACAGCAACCACAAACCATTCCTTCCGCACTGGCGGACCACATTGTGTCGGCAGCATTGTCGCTGGACGCCGCCTTTTCACAACCACCCGTTTTTACCGTCGAAAATCGAAACCGTTTTCACAACTCGTCATTACTCCCCTATAACTCTGTTATAACTCCTCCACTACTCGCCAACCCCCGGACCGCTTTTTCCGTTAAAATCACGGGTCAATGGCCTATTCCTGGCTGCCGTTCACGTGCGTTGATCGTCGTTAGCGGCACTCAGGGGGCCGGCAACAAAATCAAAAATCAAAGCAACATGATGCATGCTCAAAAAATTCCTTCGGTTCGGCCGGAATTGGCTTCGTCGGCAACCACCACGATGGGGGTGCCTTCACTCCCTCGTTTCCAGCCCTCTTTTTTACGGGCAAAGCCGGTCATGGTCTTTGTGATTTTCACGGATTCCGGACTATTCGCACTGGATTAGCCCACTATTCCTTAACCCCGGATCGGCGCTTGGCTTTAAAATCAGGATGGATTGCCTGAACCAAAAATATGAGTAAATTTATGAACAAAACAGAACCCATTCCTCCCGCGTCAGCGGAGGCCACCCCATCGCCCACTGCTGCGATGGATACCACCACCATCACCGTGACACCGATGCCGGGCGAATCCGGCCGGGCCTTTGCAGCGTTCCAGATGTATCTGGAACTGGGCGCCCGGCGCCGTTACCTCACGGTGGCGCATAAAACCGGTGCTGGTTTACGCACCGTCCAGCGCTGGGCCATTCAATATTCCTGGTCCGAGCGCCTCAAGACCCACACCGCCCATTTGGCCGGACAAAC
>CAISVF010000148.1 GCA_903888765.1 uncultured Verrucomicrobia subdivision 3 bacterium
TGCAATTTTTTGGCGGTGGCCGCGTTAAAAAATTCCTTGCGCGTAGGAATCGCCGTGGCGAGGGCGACATCGGCGATGTTGCCCGCCGGTTCAATGCCGAGAACTTCGCAGCCTCGTTCCTTGAATTTTTTCAGGAAAACGCCCGTGTTGGAGGCGATCTCCAAAACTTTTGAGCCCGCGCCCAGCCGCGCAGTTGAGAGCAGATGCGTCATCATCTGGTTCAGGTGCGTGTCCATGGTCTTGGACGTGGAGGTCACATAGGCGTAGTGCGAGTAAAGAATTTTCGGATCTACCGTGTCGCCGAGTTGCACCAGGGAGCAGTCCGGACAAAGCGCCACGCGCAACGGCAGGGAGATTTTGTAATTGGCCACCTCCTCCGGCTTGAGAAAATCATTCGCCAGCGCAGTCCTGCCGAGGTCGAGGATGAGTTTGAGGTTTTTTGAGCCGCAGGTGCGGCATTGATTGCGTTCGTGGATCATGATGGCGGAGGAATGTAAGGCGATTGAGGATTCAGTTCGTGGCGGATTTCGTCCACGGGGTCGCGGCGGTGTTTGCCTTTAAACAGCAGGCTCGTTACGGTGACGACTAGACCAAAAGCGGTGCCGACATTGCGATAGGCGTGGACAACCCCGCGCGGAACATGGATGCGGGTGGGCGCCTGATCGCCGGTGTTGATAAACCAGCCCTTGGTCGCGCCCGCCGCGCCCGGACGATCGTCCCACAGATAAACCGTGAAGTTCGACGGCCCGGCAAACGTAAAATAGTCGTCCTGTCCCACATGCTGGTGCGGCCCGCGCGTCACGCCCGGGTGCGACCACGAGCAACACGCCATCAGCGGTTGGAAACCAGCGGGGACCTCATCCACGCGAAACAGCTCATGCAGGCTGCCGCGAACGTCTTTGAAAACCGGCAGCGCTTCAACCCGCACGCCGGGTAGATCGGGGATTTCGCAGACCCCGCATACTTCAATTGGTTGCCAAAAGGTGGACATGGGCGGAAAAGCTAACCGAAATTACCGCATTTGTGCGAGCATTTTTCGCAGCCCCGCGTGCCAGGAACCCAGCGGATGACCAAGCCGCCGTGAGAGATTTTCGTTGCTCATTACCGTGTAATCCGGCCGTCGCATGGCAGAATTGAAAAATGCGCCCAACACCGGTTCCACCGGCGGGGCGGTGGAAATCAGGCCCGCCTGCACTGCCTCCGCCAAAACAACTCTTGTCCAGTCGCACCGGCTGATACCTTCGTCATTCACTGCGTGGATAAGCCCTCCGGCATCCTGTCGCAGCAAATCCAAAGTCCATTGAGCCAGGTCCGTCGCAAAAGTCGGTACCGAGACCTGATCGGTGGCGGCTTTTAAAGCCCGGCTCTCGCGTGCGGCCTTGATGATCGTATGCACGAAAGTTTTTGCCTGGGTTGGGTGCCAGTCAAAAACCCAGCTGGTCCGCAAGACGAGATTGTGTGGCGAAATGCGTAACACTGCCCGCTCGCCGGCAAGTTTGCCGGCTGCGTAATGGTTCAGCGGATTCGGCGGGTCGGCCTCGCCGTAGGGCGTTTTTTTTACCCCGTCAAAAACATAATCTGTGCTGAAATGGATCAGTTTGATTTTTTTGGGGGCACAGAGTTGAGCCAGGGTTTCCGGACCGGCTGCATTCACCGCCCAGGAATGCTCCCGCTCGATTTCACACCGGTCCACGAGGTTGTAGGCCGCGGTGTTAATGACAATTTGCGGATCCCATTCCCCCAGCCGTTGCGCCATCAATCCGGGATCGGTCAGGTCAAACTCCGCATGGCCGGGAAAGAAAAAAACGAAGCCGTTTGACCCCATTTTTTTTAACTGGTGCGCGAGCAGGCCATCGCCGCCGGTGACCAGGATCCTCACAGTTCTAAGACTCCTATGCCATACATTCCCTGATTGGGATTTTCGACGTGTTCCCGGCTACTATGTCTGGTGCAAATTTCCCGCCATAATTGGTCCACGCCGCAATCCTGGTCGGGCGAATGGGAGCAGATGTCGTGAAACGCCATCAACCCGCCTTTGCGAACTAGGGGTGCATACATTTCGTAATCTTGTTTGACGCCTTTATAGGTGTGATCGCCGTCACAGAACAGAAAATCAATCCCCCCGGGCGGCAGGAGGTGTTTCAAATCTTCCAACGTGCTGGCGAGATGCGAATCCCGGCGCAGTAAATGAATTGTCTGCTTGGGTTGGGCAAACCGCCGGTAGATAAATGTCCGCCAATAAGCGTAGCCGCCGCCGTGAATGCCACCGGGCAGGTCAATGCTCACAATCGTGGCCTCAGGGTGGGCGACTGCGCACCACATCGCCAGCGTGCCGCCGAACTTGGTGCCAATCTCAACCACAACCTTGGGTTTTTTTTCGTATAGAAGCTTCAGCAGAGGCTCGATCTCAGACCAAAGCTGGGAGGGAACAATCAATTGACCGGCTGGGCCAAATGTGAAATCCAGGACTTCTTTGGGCGTGGTGCCCTGGGGCGTCCGGCGGCGAAAATAACGCAGCGCCCAGCCAATGTGACGCAAGTAAAGCCCAATCATTTCTGGTAGGCATTTCAAACCACCGTTGCGTATGGCCCGGCGCAGGCTGCTCAATTCGTAAATCATCGGCATATTAAAAACGCGCCGCAGCCGGTTTGCACGCAAAAATCAAACCGGACCCCACGAAAGGTTAAGTTAAGTTTGCCGCAGGATCTTTCAAATCCTTCTTGAGGTAGCCGGGCGGGATCGGTTTGCCGTCATATTGCGCCTGCAACGCGTCCAATATCGCGTGCGGGTCGTGCAGCTTCAGGAGACGATCTCGCCAATTCAGGCAGTTTTCTCGCAAAACGGAATGGCGCTCCAAGGCTTCCTCCAGCAAGGGCTTTAATTGTTCGCGCGTCACGTGCATTGTGTCCACCGTAAACAGGCAATCGTCGAGAAACGGCCCTTCGAACGGCACGCCGCTGCCGATCATCGGAATTCCCAGGCAGGTATATTCCAGGAATTTTGGACCGAAGTTGGCCTGCAAACCGCCGGTGTTGATGACAAAGCGGCTCTCGGAGCTTCGCTCCACGTAACTGTTCCACGAAACACCTTTTCCCTGATTGTGATAAACCGTGAAGGGATCTCCTTCAAAAGATTGAATCATCCGGGTCAGTCGCAAGCGGTCGCAATATAAATTCGCAAACGTCTGGTGAAACGGCATGAATGGGTCGCGTATGATCCAGATACCACAAATGCTGCCCGTGTTGGCAAAATCATACTTGTATTGGACCTTGGTCTTGAGCGGCAGGTCGGCGGCGACAACGGCATGCGGAAAATACAAATACCTTGCTGGGTCAGTGTCTTCCATCTGCCGGCGAAAATGATTCACCACGCTCATGATGGGAGAAACGGCGAGCACCGGTATTCGTAGCGCGGCGGCGGTGAAAGCGTATTGGCTGGGGCTGATGAATGGATTGAACAGCGCCGGTGGTGAATCATTCGTCCAACGCGCTTTCCCCAGCCGGACGGCCACGCCGTTGTAGCAGCGATAGACCACGTAAACAGCCTCGCGCAGAAACCAGGGTTGCGTGAGGCATGAGTCATCGCAAAAAATCGAGAAGTTTTTCCGGTCCTTCAGAATCGGTTTAATGGTCATCAATTCCTTCGGATGCAAACGGGTCAGGATGACATGCGCATCGGTTTGCCAGATGAAACGGCGAAGACGCTCAAGTTCATCCGCACCAGCACCGATTTTGAGCATGAATACTTTTGCGCCGCGC
The DNA here is from genome assembly GCA_903888765.1 of uncultured Verrucomicrobia subdivision 3 bacterium. Classification (GTDB taxonomy): domain Bacteria; phylum Verrucomicrobiota; class Verrucomicrobiia; order Limisphaerales; family UBA11358; genus UBA11358. The sequence goes on from CAISVF010000148.1 coordinate 3,759, forward strand.
GGTTTTAAGGCGTCAATTTCCGGGCGTGCATTAGGGGTAGAACGGTAGATGTCCTCGCCATAGACCCATAGGCATTCATTCAATGAAATCCGATTCCTGCTCATGTTTATTGAAAACTGGAGTACTTGCTTAATTCCTGCGTGGGATTAAAACATCTCTGGTTGTGGCCTGCAATCTCTTAAATCTCTTAAATCTAGCCCGCTCTCTTTGCCCTTAAAGGGCGGTTTTACTGCCCTCCCCGTTGGCGAGGCAGCCTTCCAATGTCTCATTAACCGTATGAAAAGTTTGGCACACATAAACGGCTGGCGCATCTACCGCTTCGTTCACCCGAACGGCTTGACGGCCGACACCCTTTATTGAGCTGCCTTTTATGTCGGGGATTTTTTCCGCGCGCGCAATACAGCCAGTTATCCCAATGCTAAA
>CAISVF010000149.1 GCA_903888765.1 uncultured Verrucomicrobia subdivision 3 bacterium
GCAGGTGGCCATGACTACGTTCAAGGGCTGGGAAAGAACCAAAGCCTGCTGGCGCACCGTTTCCAGCGAGCCACTGCTCTGCGCGTTGGTGTAAAACCGCACATCATCCATCCAGCCCACAAACGGACGGATGGGACTGAAAATAAGGTTGCCGATCGCCAGACAGAAGGAGGGGCCAACGTTGATCGGTCCTGCCGGCGCGGCCACCGATCCCGCCAGCGTTAGACTGTTGGTTTCCGAGCCGTAATAAAACTGCACGTTCTGCCCATCCCACGTGGTCGCCAAAAAAGTCCATTGGTTAGAGGGCTCGCTGAAGGTGGGGGAGGTTCTCGCCGTGGCATTATTGATGAAAACAGACAAGGGAGAACCATTGTTTTCCAGCATCAACGTATTGGTTGCTTGCTGAGTGACTGTAGAGCCGAAACAAAACAATCGCGGAATATAGTTGGCGGTGCCGATGGCATACTTGGTCGGCTTGATCCACATCGTGATCGTAAAATTGGTCAAGGTTCCAAAATGGACGGTGGAATTAGTGGTCGTCAAACAGTTTAGCGCGGCTGAGGCGTAGACATTGTTGGTAAGTTTCAACGCCTGGCCATTGCCATACACGCCAGAGCCGGCGGGGCCGTGAATATCGCTGAGGTTCCCACTCGCATCCACCAAGTTCAGGCTGACGCCCGCCACCGAGTCGGTGGTCGTGGTTCCACTGTCATCAAAGCCGAATTTCAAGGACTGCGCGTTCAACGCATGGACTCCGAGCAGGCCGATCATGACGGCTACAAGGTATTTCATATTTTTGATCATATAGCTGATTTTATTGGGCCAGAGGCAACTGGAAGGTGAGTGAGGAAGGGCGTTCATATTTTTTTTAGGGCTGAGGCGTTTCACGGTGGTCATGCATCGAATATACGCAGTAGCCCGCAAGTGACAATACGTCCAAAGGGGTGTATTGGCCGGCACCCGGAAGCTATTTGTTCAAGAACCGCGCCACCGCTTCGCCGCGGGAATGAACGTGCATTTTTTTGTAGATCCGGCGGATGAACATCCGCACGGTATGCACGCTGATATCCAACCGGTCGGCGATTTCCTTGTTCGCCCGTCCTTCCACGAGCAGATCCAAAATCTCGCGTTCACGGCTGGATAAACCGGTCGCCTCCGAATGCGGCTGCGACTTCTGACCAAAAAACTTTACAACGCGACGCGCCACCGAGGAACTCATAGGCGCGCCGCCTTGATGCAAGTCCGTAATCGCCTCCAGCAATTTCTCCGGGGCGCTGCGCTTGAGCAGATAACCGCTGGCGCCGGCGCGCAGGGCGGCAAAGATTTTATCGGTTTCCTCGTAAACCGTGAGCATGAGCACATTGGCCTCGGGCCACTTGAGCTTGAGTCGCTGCACGCATTCGATGCCGTTCAGGCCGGGCAGCACGATGTCCATCAGCACCACGTCCGCCGCCTCGCCGGGCAGCTTTTCCAGCGCTGCCTCGGCGCTGCGATGCGCGCCGACCAGTTGGAATCCCCTGGCCTCGCGGAGAATTTTGGCCAGATCTTCGCGGAACCAGTCGTCATCCTCGACAATGGAAACGCGGATGACGGTCGCCGACGCGGATGTTTTTTCGCCGGGCATATTAAAGCGATTCCTTGGGAAAAACGAACCCGGGGTCCAATTCCGGCACTGCGACCCGCAGCGTGGTGCCTTGACCGGGCTGGGATTGAATTTCGATCCGGGCACCGATGGCAGCAGCCCGGGCGCGCAAGTTCGCCAGCCCGTTACCGGCAACCGGTGCGTCCGGCGAAAAGCCGCATCCGTCATCCCGGATAGTAAAAGCCAGGCTGCGCCCCTCCACATTGGCCGCTACGACCACGGTGCGCGCCCCGGAATGTTTCAGCGCGTTGTTCAAGGATTCCTTGATGATGGCGAGCAAACTATGGCGCAACTCGGGAGACATGGACCGGTCCTCTATGTGCACTGGAATTTTTAGCTGGCAGCGGACGGCCGTGTCGAGAAAAAATTCCTCGGCGTAATGCGTGACGTAATCCAGCAGGTTGGCGAGCGAATCGTTGCCGGGATTCACGGTCCAGACCGTTTCGTCGAGGGCGCGGACCAGTTGCCGAGCCGCCTGGGAGACGTCATGGAGCTGGCGGCTGGTTTCCGGAAGTTCCACCGACCGGCTGGCGGCGGCGGCCAACACGCTGATCTTGGTGGTGCGCGCCCCGAGATCGTCGTGCAAATTCCGCGAAATGCGCGTGCGCTCCCTCTCCAAAGCGTTAGCCAGTTCCAGGCGCGTCAGCTTGCGCCGCATACGCGCGCGAGCGGCCAGCAGCACGACGCCGCCCACCAGCCCGGCAAATGCGACTACCGCGCAGGCGTGAAACCACGAAGTCTGCCAGAACGCCGGAACCACCTGAAAGGTGATCCTATAAGGATCATCATTCCAGACGCCGTCGTTGTTGCAGGCGGCGAATTGGAACTCATACTCGCCGGGGGGAAGTCGCGGATACGTCGCGCTGCGAGCCCCCCCATCTTCCACCCAGCCCGCATCAAAGCCCGACAGCTGTCGCTTGAAGCATATTTTCTCGGGCGCGATGAAGCTGATTGCGGTGTAGCGAAATTCGATTTTCTTGTAGTCATGCTGTAGGGTGAATTTTGTTCTGGCCGAAACGGGGGTTTCGTCCACCAGCACACCTTCGAGACTCAACGTCGGCGGCCGATAGTTCATGGGAATAGCGGCCGGATCCAAGGAAACGACGCCTTTACTGGTGGCAAAACGCAATTGCCCAGCCGGCGTCATCCACACCGACGGCTGGTGCTCGGCCACACATTCCACGTTGGCTAAACCATCCGCCGGACCAAAGTGAACCACGCTGGGTTTCGCCTTCCGTCCTTCCAAGGTGGCTTGCAATTCAGCGGGCTGCACGCGGAAAATGCCCCGCGAAGAACCGACCCACAGCCAACCTGATTTATCCTGGATCAATTGGGTGATGACATCGTCCCCCAAGTCAGTGCGCTGGCCCAGGAACTGAACTTTGCCATGCTGAAACCTGCCCAGTCCGCCACCCAGCGTGCCTACCCAAAGCGAGTCGCCGGTTCCCGGCAGCAAAGCACTGACGGGAAATTGCGAAAACCCTGCCTCCGCTCCAAATGTTTTCAAATCCTCGCCGTTAAACCGATACAAATTGCCCGCGCTGGTGCCTATCCACACCAATCCGGCCGGATCTTCCGTAATCGCCGTGATGGACTGATTGGTAAATCCACGCCAGCTCAAGTCTTGCCAGCGACTATTCTCACCGGCCGGAAACTTGAACAAACCGGCCGGAAATCCACCCACCCACAGATTTCCATTTTGATCGCGATCCAATACCCGCACTTGCGGACCATTCTTATACAGTTGAACGGAGCGACTTTTTCCCGCGCCATTTTGATGGATCACTTCCCCGAGCTTCATTCCGAACCAAACCCCTCCAGATCCATCTTCTAAAATGGAGGAAACCGGTTGTAGTTCAAACCCCGGGATCATATCCACATGTCCGTTGGACATCACTTTTCCCAATCCCCCGCTAATCGGTGCTACCCAGTCGTTGCACACGGACACAACCGATGCCGTTGGCAACCCGTCATCTTTGTTTATCAGCCGAAACACGCGTGGTCGGATCTTGAACAAGCCTGCGCCGTCAGTGCCGACCCAGAGATTGCCCTCGGTATCTTCAAAAATGGCACAAACGGAGTGATTTATTCCTGCCACCTTTTCCAGATGTCCGCCCTTCAGGCAATACAACCCTCCTCCCTGCGACATTCCCAGCCAGAGCGTCCCGGCATGATCTTCAAGCATCGTGGTGAGGCCATAGGGGCCGAACGGCAGTGCCACGAACGGTTCCTCCTTGGAACCCTGCGCAGAATGCAGCCGCCGCAAATCAAATCCGGTAGATACCCATAGCCCGCCGTGGTGACTCGGCGCCAGCGTAATGACACTTCCCGCATGCGTCGTCCAGTTGGTGGGTTTTCCCTCAACCAACCGGCCATAAGTATCTTGCCGGCAAAACCACAAGTGCCCGTCGATGTCGAACGTTAATTGGAACAGCATCTGCCCCTTCGTAATATTCTCCAGCTCCGCAGTGGAAATGAAAGCTTCCGATTCCAGCCTTCCGACCGTGCCAATCCCTCTGGTCAACCACACAACGCCGGACCGGTCTTGCGCCACTGAATCCACCCCGGCATTGGAAGGAAGATTCGTGCCCGTAATACTCAAGATGCTCCCGTCCAGGTAGCGAAATAGCCCGGATCGCCGGGTGGCGATCCACAACGCCCCCGAATCATCCGCGATCACCTTTTGCACCGAACCCCGGGCTATAGCCGGCGAAGCATCTCTTTCAAAAGCCACAAACCGCACTCCATCAAAGCGAATCAGTCCCTGCGGCGTTCCCATCCAGAGATAACCCTGATGGTCCTGCGTCAGGCAGGTGATTGAATTACGCTGGAGACCTTCATCGGCCTGCCAGTTCTGGATTAGATAATCCCCGGTGCCGCTGACAAAGGGTGGCGCCGCATCTGCGCCAATCGCCTGGGACGACCGGCCAATGACCGCCAACAGTAACAGTATTTGCCAGGCAAAATGGATAAAAGCAGAGTTCAACGACTTAAACTTTAATTAAATCAAAATCCCACTATTGCAAGCATAAGTTGCGAACGGCAGCGCTCCTCCTCCTCGCGACATTATTTCCGTCAATGCTCTAGCTACGGATGGACGCGGATGCAAGCTGCCGGGGCAAAAGATCGTTTTAGACCTTGCAAGAGCGGTCACTGGTTCGTGTGCAGTCGCTGCCGCTCCTTTTTTAATCCATGGCCAAGTGTTAGCGGAGCCTCGGCACGCAGGGGACTGCGCTCCCTCGTTTGGGCCTGGCAGGACGTGTCATTTAATTCGAGGTTTTTGAAAATGGGCTAGCGTAAAGGAGAAGTGGACATGAATTTGATTTCCGCATAATCAAAACGTGGGTGATAGGGCGGGCTGATGTCCGGTTGCAAAGCCCGCCGTTCGCTTGCCAACCAACGCGCTCGGTTTTGCCCTGACGGCGCGCCCGGAGTGACGCGCCCTTGGAAACACTTTGCGGCGGGTTTGGTAATCGACGGCTAAAGCTGACATTGGGGAGTTTTCGTCCCGTAAGCCAAAGGCGCGAAAACGACAACAGCTTAATTGCCTACGGCGGGGAAAATCCGGCACAATGCCGCCATGAATTTTTTAAAAATCAGCACGGCGTTCATTCTAGTGGCCTGGGTTGGGAGCGCGGCGGCGCAAACCAACTTCAGTTTTGTCGCCGCCGGCGACATGCGGAATTATCTCCACGCCAAAAAAACCGGCGAGCGGCAGTTCGACGGCTGTTGCGCGGCCATCAAATCCGCAGGCGCCGGCGAGTTCATGATTGTGCCGGGCGATGCCGATCCAATGGCGTCGGTGCGCGCGGTGATCGATGAGAATTTGGGCACGAACTATTTATGGTATCCCGTGGTGGGCAATCACGAGATTGAAACTTCCGGCGACGTAAAGTGGGCGCAAGCCTGGGCCGCGCAGGTACCCGGGCTCGTCCGCCGCGGGCCGCCCGGCGCAGAACGCACCACTTATTCCTTCGATTTTGGCAACTCGCACTTTATCGCGCTCAACGAGTATTATGATGGAAAATCCGATGCTGTGATCAAGGCCGATGTCTGCGAAGCCGCATTGACCTGGCTGGAGCAGGATTTGGCGGCTACAAAAAAACCGCTCATCTGGATTTTTGGGCACAAGCCCATCAAGTCGCTGCCGGATATGGATTCCGGCCGCATTCGTCACGGCGAAGATTCACTGACCACGAACCCGGCGCATCTCGAACGATTCCGGCACCTTTGTGAACAGTATCACGTCCGTGCTTACCTTTGCGGTCACACACACGATTGCTCGGTGGAAAAGGTCCAGGGCATCTGGCAGGCTGATTCCGGTCACGCCCGCGGTGCCGGCGACAGCGGCGCGCCAAGCACTTTTCTGAAATTCAACGTCGCCGGTGAAAATGCTTCTGTGGACATTTACCGGGCGGACGCCAACGGTGTTAATTACACGCTGAAGAAGACAGTGGCGCTTACGCCGTAAACCGGCAGGTAAACTGGGGGAACGAAAGTAGCCAAGCGGCCTATGGAGCGGCTGCTTTGGCCGGAGTGCGCAGCAGTATCCGGCAACCCTCCGGTTCATTCGTGCGCCGCAGCGGGGTGCCATGATTTGTGAAGGCCGGGAACTCCGCCCTCGGCACTGGGGAGAACGCCAGGGGATTATTTCATTTCCGGCAAGGACCACTGCTCCCGCCATTGCACCACTGGTTTGCCAGTGGCGTCAAATTCCAGCGGCAGCCAAACGTAACGCGAATCCTGCAAATCCCATTTTTTCCACTGGTCAAACATGGCAATAAACTGGTTCCCCGCCCCTCCCACCGGCAAGACGAAGGAGCTTTGGCAGAAAAAAGTTTTGTCCGCCTTCGAGCCGCGACACGGATTACCCAACTCGGTCCAGGGGCCAAAAATATTATCTGCCACCGCCGAACGAGCGGTATTAGGATCCCAGCCCGAACAGCCGGACGCTATCAGATAATATCTGCCATTCCGCTTGAATACGGCGGGCGCTTCCATCGAGCGACCGATTAAAATTCGCGCATATTTGCCGGCTGGTTTCAAATAGTCATCGGTCAATTGCGAAACATGCATGGAGCCGTTTTCCTCGGACGCGTAAAATTGATACGCCGTCCCGTCATCGTCCACAAACAACGTCATGTCGCGCGCCATCTGCCCGCCTGGCCAATCTCGCGCCAGAAAATTGGTCTGGTTATGCTGCTGATCCGCCGGCGTGGCATTGATGGGCCAGACCCCGGCATTCGGGCGGAAGCTGCCGAGATATTTGAACGGCCCGGTTGGCGAATCACTCAGCGCGACACCAGAATGCGCGGCGGCGTAGTTAGGACTGTCTTGATGCAGCCACATGACAAACTTTTTTGTCCGGGCGTTGTATATCACCTTGGGCCGCTCAATGACATTTTCACAAGCAAGGTCGTGATCGGGATCTTCCGCCACGGAAGGCAGCGGCAGCCCTTCATTTTTCCATTCGTAAAGATTGGTGGAAGAATAGCACGAGACCCCGCCAGCAATCACGCGCGTGCCGCCCCAGGTTTTGTTGACCTGCGAAAGATACGTCCGGCCCTCCTTGAACTCCCCATACCAGTAATAGACGCCGTCGTGAAACAGGATGCCGCCGCCGTGGGCATTGATCGGTTTGCCGGAAAGGTCATTCCAGATCTGTCCGGGCCGGATGTTGGCGCGCGGTTCGTTCGCGAAGCCGGTGCAGGGCGCGAGTCCCCAGACCAACGCCAGAGTGATGGATAAAAATTTTGGTTTCATTTTAAGGATGCAAAAAACATAAAAAAGTTCTACGCCGCGCAACGTATCACGGCGGGTGGGAAATGTATTGAATGCAACGCCCCACCAACGTGTTGCCGACCAAGGCATTGACATAATGTTGTAAACGTGAGTCCCGTTATTCAAAGCGAGGCGGGGAGTTCCGCCTAAAGCAACCCTTCCTTCACCGCTTTGGCGACGGCGGCGGTGGAAGTGTGCACATGGAGTTTGGCGTAGATATTTCTGAGATGAGAATCCACGGTGTGGTAGCTCAAATCCAGTTCCTCGGCGATGCCTTTCATTCCCTGACCTTGGGCCATCAATCGCAAAACCGATTGCTCACGATTAGTCAGGATCTGAACCGGCTTGGGAGCAGCGCGGCCAGAGAGCATATCCAGCACGGACTTGGCCACCTGCGGCGTCATGGGCGCCCCGCCGGAGATGGCCTCTTTAATGGAGCGGACAATCGCAGCGGTGTTGGAGGGCTTGAGCAGGTAGCCCGAGGCCCCGGCGCAAACGGCTTTGAAAACTTTTTCATGATCGTCAAACACGGTCAACATCACGATGCGGGTGGTAGGCGAAAGGGTTTTGATCTGTTTGATGGCGTCAATGCCATTGATTCCCGGCAGCCCCACGTCCAATAAAACCACCTCGGGAACGGCTCCGGCGTGCAGCGCATCCAAGGCGTCTTCGGCATTGGAAAACTGGTTGGTGCATTTCATGCCAGCCATGCCGTTGACCACCCGGGAAAGCGTGATGCGAAAGTTCTGGTTGTCTTCAATGAGCCAGACGCTCACCGGAGGGGCGGATTGCGCATGATCGTCCGTATCCATTTTGGCCAGAAATTCTGTTTCGTTAAGTTTCATGTGTTGGCTGGGTGTCTTGTTCAGCTCGGCACGGCTATTCCGGGGCTGAATTGGGACGCTTGATTAATATAATATCCCTAATTAATGAGTTTCCGCCAGTCACGAGATTTCGTGAGGGGGGCGGTCAGCTTTACCTTCGTCCCGTTTTGCGGCTGGCTGGTCACCGTCAATTCCGCCCGCATTTCCTTGGCGCGGTTCTGGAAATTTTTGAGGCCCTCGCCCTGCCCATTCCTGGTCCGGTCGAAACCCACGCCGTCGTCCTTGACCTCCAGCACCAGATTTCCCTCCTGGCAATACAATTGGATAACCACGCGGCTGGCCCGGGAATGTTTGCGGATGTTGTTCAGCACTTCCTTGAACAGTGGCGGCACGTTGCGGCGCAGTTCCAGCGATAGCTTGATGTTATTCGCCTGCTCCATTTCCGCAAATTCGTAGTTGAGATTTGCCAGCATGATGGCGGCAATTTGTTTAAGCCGGGCAATTAAATCCGAAAGGTGCTCATGGGTGGGGTTGATGATCCACACCAGATCGCGCAAGGTGTCCACGGTCTGGTCGGCCGTGGAGCGGATTTGTGCGAGGTCGCCGGGCTGGGGCCTTTGTTCCATGACTTCGGTCAGCAGCGAAATGCTTCCCAGGTTGGCACCCACTTCATCATGGAGATCGCGCGCGATCTGCTGGCGGAGACGTTCCAGTGCCCGTAGGCGGGCAAGTCTGACCCGATAGAAAAACAGCATCACGCCGGCTACCGCCAGCCCAATCAGCAATTTAAACCATTCCGTCTGCCAAAAAAACGGCAGCACCTCAAACACCAACTGGTCCCCGGTTTCACTCCAGACACCGTGGTTGTTGCAGGCAGTCACTTCAAACTGGTATCTGCGGGGAGGCAGATGCGAAAAATACACCACCCTTTGGTCGGCTGCCTCAATCCATCGCGGGTCGAAGCCTGCCAACCGATAACGGAAGCGAACCTGCCGGGAGGCTGAAAAACTTAAAGCCGTATAGCGGATCTCCAACTGGCGAGTGCCCGCCGGACAGCGGATGATTTTTTTATCGGCCTGCCCCGGTGGCGAGGTATCACTTGTAATCGCTTTTCCGTCCGCCCGTACAGACTCAATTGCCACGGGCGGCGGCAACTCGTTCGGCTGGATAGCCTGGGGATCTACCATAGCCAGGCCCACGCTGGTGACATACCAAAGGCACCCATCGCCGGTGCGACAGACGATGGGCTGATTGCCGCCCATGATTTCCCAAGTGCCCAAGCCATCACCGCTGCCGAGCTGCAAACAATTCACCAATTTAATATCCCCGGCAGAAAATTGATCCAGTTGTTTTCGGCTGATGCGAAAAATTCCGCTAGCTGAGCCTATCCAAAGGTTGCCGGCGTTGTCGGAGCGGATGTCGCTAATGGAATCATCGGGCAATCCCTGTTCATGCGTCAAAGTGGCCCAGTGGCCATTCTTTATACAGGCCAACCCGTTCCGTCTCGTGCCTACCCATAATGTGCCATCCGTGGCGCAATGCAGGGCGTGAATACTGCTGTGAAAAAGACCACTGCCAACCTCACTGGCTTGGTGGGTCAAGTAGTCGTATCGAAAGAGCCCGCCATCTTGAAGTCCCATCCAGATGGAGCCATCTACCGCCTCTGCAAAACATCGGACGTCGGCATTTGTCAGCAGGATCTGGGCGGGATTCGTACCGCCCATTTCATAGAGTGCCGCTCCCAGGGTGGTGCCCGCCCAAACGGTTTTGCGAGAATCTTGAAACAAGGCGTTTGGATACCCCCGGGTTGGGCCGGGTAAATATTTTCCCATAGGATACTCATGGTCTCGCCGCCATATTTTATAACCATATATCCCCATCCATATCCGTTGATTTGCATCCTCTAAAATGCAACAGACATCTTGGTGCCATTCATCATCGGTGGGGTGATCCAGCACACGCGCGTCCCGGCTGATGCGATAACGTCCGGCACCTTCAGTTCCTACCCAAAAACCACCAGCTGACGCCGGTGCGATGGTCGTTACCGCCCGGTTTTGCCAGTTGTCAGCCGGTGTAATCATCTTTACCACCCGGCGTGAGAGCCGGTTCACCCCATGAACTGTGCCCACCCAGAGGTTTTGCTCGCGATCCTCGCAGAGCGACAATACCTGATCCTGGGATAAACCGCTGGAATGATCTAATTTATGCTGCAGGCCATTGGATTCCACCAGCCACAAGCCCTGTCCAAAAGTGCCAACCATCAAGGTGCCATTGCGGGATTCCTGGATGACGACATTCTCCCGGAACTGAAAATCAAAAACCCCTCGATTTTCCACCCAAGTTCCGCCTTGCCACCGTCGGATACATTGACCGTCGCGCACCCATAATCCACCAGCGTGTGCGGGCGTGATGTTACGCCATTGACCGGATTGCCCGGGGATGCCCAGTGAGATTTTCCGGGTTTTTACATCCAGCAGGTAAAGATTCCCGCCGTCCACCAGCACCCACAAGCCACCCTGGGCCATCGCACCAATGTCCCAGATATCGTGATCCTCCGGGCGAATCATCATCTTTCCTGGTCTGCCATCTTTCACCGGCAGCAAGGCGTGACGGCTGGCTGCCCAAACCGTGCCATCCGCCGTCTCCGCCAGTCGCTCCACCGGATCGAGCGGCTCTGCCTGCGGAAGATTGAGCTTGTGAAAACCGCCGGCATCTTTCCATCCGATTTGCCCCGACTGCGTGCCATACCAGAGACGCCCATGGCTGTCCTCCAAAAGACAATTAATCATGCTGCTCGCGAGCCCGGGCGTATCGGAGTCGTAAAAACGCTCGAACCGCACGCCATCAAACCTGGCCAGACCTTCAAGCGTCGCCAGCCAAAGGTATCCATCACGCGTTTGCAGCACTTCATGGATTCGTGCCGAAGGCAATCCATCCTGAACCTGCCAATTGACGATGACATAGTCCGGATCTTGCCCGCCTCCCAGCTCATTCGCCAAAACCGAATGTTCCCCAAATAGCCATGGCAGCAAAAAGCCAATAATCGTGCGCAGGTACCGCTGGCGAAATGCCTTACCAATGGCAGTTGCTCTCATGGAAAAAGTGGCCGATCAAGCGTCACGGCAGTAAAAAAACCGGGTCAACCGCCCAATCCTCAAAAGGCATTGCCCCATCTTTTGCCAGCCGATCATTCATATTAAGCAGCTCAGATATTGCTCGTTTTGCATAGCGACAGCGACTCAAATTGCAGCCAATCATGGGTAGTTTGATGTTGAAAATCAAACTTTCCATTGGGTTTAACCTACCAGCGCCGGCCCTAAATGCAATGAACACCTTTATGACCAGGCTTGCGCCGCAACCAGCTTTTCGCACAGACTGGCCGCTGGGGAGCTCAAAAAGGCCGGATCCGACGCCAGGACAGGGTAGAAAGAAAAAACCGGATCAGTCAGCCAGAGGATGGCCAAAAGATCCGGGGAATTCGAAATGAGCAAAATGTGAGATTATGTAGAAATCACGTTCCGGTTGACCGCAACCGGAAGCAAAATTTAAAAATTCAAAGATCAACTCGTCAGCGGTATTTTCCCAGCTTACTAGCTCGAACCTTTCCCTCTGACCCCTTCATTAAATCATATACGCTTAACAAAGTCAAGCGGGTGGTAGAAGTATAAGTAAAATTAAACACTGCCAAGTGAGGCATAAGCCCCCGGTCCGCCCCAATTGCCGCTTTTCTCTTTTCGCTGCCCATCACGGGCATCCTGCCCCCCTCAAAGCGCCCGAGGGCAGGCGCATTCCACGACGCTGCGCGCCATCCCAGCGTCCCGCGAAAGCGCCAGCGTCTTGGAATGCGGTGGCCCTCCACCGCTTTTCCCTGCCGCACCGATCAACCGACCATTCGTTTCCCCCGGAGCGCGGAGCATCGCTCCGCGCGTTAAAAAGCGAAAACCGACAGTCTTTTCTGGCAGGGCGCGTGCCCGTCTGCCAAGGCCTCCTTGCGCGCCGTCTTCGCTTGCAACCTGCCTCGGCGAGCGTGGAGCGATGCGCCCTGTCTTTACCGTTCATTGGCAGTTTCTAAAATTGCTTTAATTTGAGCCTCGCCACCTCGGCTCATCCAGCCCGGCACCGCCGTTTTGCCCATCTGTCACCTGCTTCGAACCGCTTCCCACCCTTTCCTGCCCAGCGTCAGCATGAACAGCGGGCATTCGTAACCGCCGGGTTCCGGCATTGCCAAGTGGCTTGCTTCGATTTAGGATGCGCCCCGCTCATGTCGGAATACAAAGTCCAGTTCGAGGTCTTCGAAGGCCCGCTTGACCTGCTCCTTTATTTAATAAAAAAGGAGGAAGTGGACATTTATGAGGTTAATCTAACCAAACTCGCCACCCAATTCATAGAATACATTGATTTGATGCGGCAGTTCGATTTGGAGGTGGCCGGTGAATTTCTGGTGATGGCTTCCACACTAATGTTTATCAAAAGCCGGGAACTGCTGCCGGTGGAACAGCAGGTCGCGGTGGAGGAAGAGGATGAGGGAGAGGATCCCCGCTGGGAACTAATCCGGCAACTCGTTGAATACAGAAAATTCAAGGATGCCGCCGCCCAATTGCAAAACCTGGAAGAGCGCCAGGAAAACGTCTTTCCGCGCCTGCCGGTTAAAATTAAATTCGAAGAAGCTGACGCGCCGGCCTCTCCCAGTGTATCCATCTTTGACTTGCTGAACGCGGTCAATTCTGTCCTGAAACGCTTTCAGGAAAAAGAAGCTGGTACTCGGGAAATTTACGAGGATAAATGGACAGTCAGTGAAAAGATGGAATTTATTCTGGGCATTATAACAGAGCGGGGGGCAGTAAAATTCTCCGAGCTTTTTGCCACCGCTGCAAACCGTTCCGAAGTAGTCTGCACGTTTCTTGCGCTTTTGGAATTGATCCGCCTCAAACAACTCGCGTGTCTTCAGCCGGAACCATTCGCTGAAATTGAAATTTCCCGGGCTGTGATACCCACGGTGGTGCCCGAGGCGGGAACTGAAGATTCCCATCCAGCCTCCGAATCCGCCGTCGTATCCCCATCGGAAAAAATCGTGCCGCTGGACAAGCTTGATGAGCCTTTATAATAAACCACCCGAAGTCACTAGCTAATGGAACTAAAATTCGTTTTGGAATCGCTATTGTTTTCCGCTCAAAAACCCTTGAGCGCGAAGGAATTGCGCGATCTGCTGGCCACTGCCGCAATGGCGGAAGAAGCGGACGAAACCACCAAGTCATTCAAGAAAGCCAAGGAGGAGGACTTAACTACTGCATTGGAACAGCTGTCGGCAGAGCACGCCAGCGCCGGACGCAGCTACCGGCTCGTTTGCGTGGCTGGTGTCTGGCAATTTGTTACCCAACCGGAATATTCCCCGTGGCTCAAGGCTCTTGTGGGTGTCAAGGTTCGACCTTCGCGGCTCTCCCAGGCGGCCCTGGAAACGCTGGCCATCATCGCTTATCGTCAGCCAGTCACTCGGGCTGAAGTAGAGCAGGTTCGGGGCGTGAATGTGGATGGCACTATGCAGACCCTTTTGGAGCGTGCGCTGGTCGAACAAAGCGGGCGCGCAGAAGTCGTTGGCCGCCCGGCTCTTTACAGCACGGCTCCGCTTTTTTTGGAATATTTCGGGTTGCGCGGTCTGGAAGACCTCCCGGCGGCGGACGAACTGCGTCGGATTCCCGTGGAGCGCCCGCCAGCGCCCGTCACTGCCGATGCCGGTCTGGCCACAGTCCCGCCTGATCAATTGCATTTGGAGGTTTTACCTTCAAATCTAGCCGAAGGTTTGGCGAATAACCCGCCGGGAGCAACTCCGGAAGTAAATTAAATCATGTTTTCGTTAACCACCTCGAAACCTTAGGCCGATTGCTTCGGCTGACCTACCAGGATTAACTCCGGTTATTAGCGCTATTTTACAGCACTCACTCAAGCAGCTCATCAAAGCGATCCTTGCCCGAAGGACAACTCTTCTTGTTTCAACCGATTTTTAACCATTGAACGGCTGGCAAGACAAGCCGATCAGGTTACTGGCGTGGTGCGTCC
>CAISVF010000150.1 GCA_903888765.1 uncultured Verrucomicrobia subdivision 3 bacterium
ATGATCACCGTCTATGACGACACGGAAAAAGTTTTTCAATCCCTGCGCGCCGGCGCCAGCGGCTACATTCTGAAACGCGCCACTCCCAAAAAGATTTTGGACGCCATCCACGAGGTCATTGCCGGCGGTGTGCCCATGTCCAACGAAATTGCCCGCAAAGTGCTGAATTTTTTTCACCAAGCCGCTTCCTCGGCCAAGGCGGCGGAAATCAATTTGACGCCCCGGGAAACCGAAGTGCTGACGCTGCTAGCCACCGGCGGCAGCAACAAGGAGATTGCCGCCCGCCTGTCCGTGACGGCGGAAGCCGTGAGTTTCCATCTGCGGCACATTTATTCCAAGCTCCATGTGCGCTCGCGAACCGAGGCGGCGCTGAAATTCCGGGAAATGCGTGGCGGGTTGATTCCGGGCAGTCCCTCGCCGAAGATTTAAGCGGGAATCATTCCGTTGAAGCAGGGATAAACACCGATGATCACGGTGGCAATCGCAATTACCTTTTCTCAATCTCCGCCAGAGAAGATACGTTTTTTGTCTTCGCCTGAATTTTTTTCTCATATCCGTGCGAATCGGTGGTGAATGTTTTATTTACCTGCTTGGTTCGGCGGGCCGCCGGGTTTGGCGGAAATCTCCCCACGATGAAATACTACAAATTTGTGTAGCTAGGCAAATTCGGGAGTTGAGCCATAATTTTCATGTGACCCGTAAACCATTTAACCAATGATTCAACATTTCATGTCTTCATTGACTGGCAGTTTGGTTGATGGGTTTGGGGTGGGTGCGCCGATTTTGGGTTGTCGGCGCACCCTTTTTGAAATTTTATGAAAACGAAATATCACGAGAAATCGTCCGAGAGAAAACAGTTTGGTTTTACCTTGATCGAATTACTGGTGGTCATTGCCATCATCGCGATTTTGGCGGCGATGCTGCTGCCGGCCCTGGCCAAGGCCAAGCAAAAAGCCTACATCACCAATTGCACCAGCAACCTGCGCCAGATTGGTATGGGCGTGATTATGTTCGCAGGGGACAACAACGATTGGTTGCCGCCGGGCGAGGGAAACGCAACCGGCCTGTCCAGTGGTCAATCCAACTGGTATACCACTGCCACCCCGCAAACGCTGCTGACGTGGATTGCACCCTACCTTGGAGGCAAGGCGCCCACCACGCAGAGGCAATCCTGCAACGTCTTCTTGTGTCCCGCCATGATGTCCCGCAATCCGACTTTTAAGGACAGCCTGACCAATGTCATCGGTTATGGGGTTATTATCGAGACTTGGAGCCAGCGGCGGGATGGAAGCATTCTGCCCTGGGCACCATTTGGCTATATGGCTGGCGCCACCCTTCCCGCGGAGGCACCGCACAAACTCACACAGGTAACCCCGCAAATCTGGGGTGGTCAGCTTCCTTGGATGCTTACGGATATTGATGTGAAAAGCGTCGGCAACCCTTGGGGTGCCTTGGTAGCTCCCGAGCCGCCACACATCAAACGTCGCGCTTATGTCTTTTTCGATGGGCATGTCGAACCCAAGCCTATCAACAGCTTTGGGGGACTTTCAGAAGCTTTTTGATGCAACCAAAAAACCTCCGCTCAAATTACTAACTCACCGCCAGCCAAATCAAAATAACAAACAAAACCTAGTTAAATAACATGAAGACCAACCTACAATCTCCCCCCGGAGAATCAAAAATAAATACACGCCTGCACCTCCAGTTTCCGCTCAAGCTGGCACTGCTGCTGGCTGCGCTGATGCTTTCACCCCAACTGGTGCGCGCCGTTGGCCAAACTTGGAACAACGGTTCAGCTAATTTCCTTTGGGATGCAAGTTCTTTGAACTGGGGCGGAGCCGCATGGACGGACGGGAACGATGCCACCTTCAGCGCCACTGGGGCGGGCAACATCACCATTTCTGGCACGCGAACAGTTGGTAATATTACCTTCAATGCCAATGGTTACACCTTCGGCGGTGGCACTTTGACCTTAGTCAATCCCAGTGCAGCGCCAACTTGGAACGTCAATACCTTTAGCACGACGATGTCCAACTCGTTTTCCATGGATTTTTCGTCTGCTACAGCAGCTGGCGGTGTGCAGAAATCAGGCGCTGGAACCTTGACCTACGCG
>CAISVF010000151.1 GCA_903888765.1 uncultured Verrucomicrobia subdivision 3 bacterium
CCTTTCCTGCATCATGGTGGTCATCTTGATGACCGGCGTGGGGCGTTTATTCACGGCCCTCTATTTGCTGGGCGATGTGGATTTTCATCACTCCTCCATCCTCAATAGTTTTTCCCGCCTGCACACCAAGTGATTTCCCGGTGCATGAATGATTCAGTTGAAACGGAATTGCTATCGGCTCTGCTGCTGCTGGAAACGACCGTGAAGTCGCTTCCGGCTGCCAATCCCAAGCCTTCGCTGCTTCCGTTCTTTGCGCGGATTGATGACTTGGCGCAGCAACTGCCCGCCGGTACGGACGCTGTCCTCTTGCATTATCTGCACAAGAAAAGTTACGAAAAGGCCCGGTTGTTTCTGCAGGGATGCGAAGCGGAAAACCAGGCGGGCAATTGTCGTCATCAGTGAATTGTTGATCCCCTAATTCTCCCGGCTCCGCCTTGTTCCGCATGTTTGATAGCACCATCGCCGCCATTGCCACGCCTCTGGGCGATGGCGGATTGGCAGTGCTCCGGCTGTCTGGTCCGCAGGCTTTCGCCATTGCAGACCAATGTTTCCAGCCAATCGGGAAAAGTTCGCTGCGGCCTTCGGCCGCGCCCACGCACACCATTCAATTCGGCAAAATCGTCCACGCCGGCCAGGTGGTGGATGAAGTGCTGCTGGCCGTGCTACGCGCCCCGCGCACCTTTACGCGGGAGGATACCATTGAGATTTCCTGCCATGGCGGACTGTTACCGGCCAAGCTGGTGCTCGATACGCTGCTGGCTCATGGCGCCCGGCCGGCGGAGCCGGGCGAATTCACCAAACGCGCCTTCCTGAATGGACGCATTGATCTCGCCCAGGCCGAGGCTGTGGCCGATCTGATTCACGCCCGCACGGATCTCGCGCTGGCCGCCGCCAATGAGCAGCTCGCAGGCACGCTATCCAGGCGGATCAATCGCTTGCGCGATGAGCTCATGCTCACGCTCGCCCATGTCGAGGCGCATCTCGATTTTCCGGAGGAGGATATCCATCCGCATGCCCGGGAGGTCTTATTCTCGCGCCTGCAAGCCGGCCTGGAATTCATGGAGAAACTCCTCCGCACCGCGCCCGAAGGCCAACTTTTGCGGCGCGGCGTGCGGGCGGCGATCATCGGCCGCCCCAATGTCGGCAAATCCAGCCTGCTGAATCAACTGCTCGGTCACGACCGCGCCATTGTCTCGCCCATCGCCGGCACCACCCGCGACACCATTGAGGAGACCGCGAATATTCGCGGCTTGCCCGTCATTTTCATTGATACCGCCGGCCTGCGCGATGCGCAGGATGTGCTTGAAATCGAGGGTATTCGCCGCAGCCGCGAATCCTTGGCCCGGGCGGAGCTGATTCTGCACGTGTTCGACGCCAGCGAACCGCTCACGCCCGCCGATGCCGCTTATCTGGCGGAATTCGCCGGTAAAAAACGGGTTTTGGTGGGTAACAAAGCTGATTTACCGGTCCGCCTGGAATTGCCCGCTGGCCTGACCTGCGTCCAGGTGAGCTGCCTGAGCGGGCAAGGGATCGAAACGCTGAAAGCTGCTATTCAAGCCTTGCTGTGGAATGGCGAAATCAAGGCTGAGATGTGGCAGGTCGCCATCAACTCCCGGCATCAGGACGCCTTGAAACGCGCCCGGGATGTGACGAAACTGGCTTTAGCCGCCCTCCGCGCCGGCACCTCGCTGGAACTGGTGGCGATGGATTTGCGCATTGCCGCCAATGCTGTCGGTGAAATCGTGGGCAAAACCACCACCGAGGATTTGCTGGATTCCATCTTCAGCACCTTTTGTATTGGCAAATAGCGGGTGCCCAACTATGAGTGTAACCCGCGCTTGCTCTTCCCAAAAATACCGTCTTTGCTAGCATGATTCGCGTGATTAGGAAATTCATTTTCCGGACCATCCTGCTTGTCCTGCTGCTGCTGGGCTCGGTCGGCTTCGTCGCCTATTTTTACCCGGAAAAAATTCTGTGCGCTGACAGCGGACCGGTGACGGCGGATGTCATTGTGCTGCTCGGTGGCGGTTCGCACGAGCGGCCCTTGCGGGCGGCGCAACTCTTTCGCCAGCATTGTGCGCCGCGCATCCTGATCACCGGGGCGGGCGACGATATCATCAACTTAAATTTGCTCCTGCAAAATGGCGTCCCGGCGAAGGCCATTGAAATGGAAAACCAATCCATGACCACCAGCGAAAATGCCCGTTTTACCCTCCCGCGCCTGCGTGAGGAAAAGGTGCATAGCGTCATCCTGGTCACCTCGTGGTATCATGCGCGGCGGTCGCAGAAGACCTTTGAGC
Organism: uncultured Verrucomicrobia subdivision 3 bacterium; assembly: GCA_903888765.1. Classification (GTDB taxonomy): domain Bacteria; phylum Verrucomicrobiota; class Verrucomicrobiia; order Limisphaerales; family UBA11358; genus UBA11358. The sequence goes on from CAISVF010000151.1 coordinate 2,301, forward strand.
ATTACGCCCCCGACCTGAAATTCTACTCCCGCCCATCCTATTATGCGTTTGACCGCAAAGACTGGGTGCCGCTGGGAGTGGCGCGCAAGCTGGCCAAGGAATTTATCAAGGTGCCCGGGTATTGGATCCGGTACGGAGTAAATCCCTTTTAAAATAGCTTGCATCTGCCCGGGCAATCTGACAATTTGACCCTTCTTGATCGCGGGGTGGAGCAGCCCGGTAGCTCGTCAGGCTCATAACCTGAAGGTCG
>CAISVF010000152.1 GCA_903888765.1 uncultured Verrucomicrobia subdivision 3 bacterium
GGGCGTGAGCCGGGCATTGTTGGTGGAGGCGTAGAGCCGGTTAGGCATTGGTCCCGTCAAGGCGAGATTCAGCTTGATTAACGGCAGCCAGGCAAGTTCAGAATCCACTGCGGCTGCGTTGCTGCGTAATTCTTCCCGCGTGATTTTTTCTGAAATAGTTTCAATGATTGAGCTTTCCGCGATTTTCAGGGGTACTCCATAGCACAGCACTGCATAACGGATTTTAGAAGCTACTACGCGTTCCTCCTGATGGGCCGGCTGATTGGTGGTGGCCGGGATAGATATGGGCCCGAATTTCCATAATCCCGACGACTCCAGTTTTCTGGCCAGTGGCTTTTGGAGCGAATCCATAAACTCGACCCGGGACATGACTTCGTTGGTGGGGAGCGCAAAACTAAAAACCTGTTTCGCCGGCACCGAACGCGCCGCCGCATAATGTTCGGCCACCATTTTGGAATCGGGCAGATTGGCATTATAAACCACCACCACCTCCTCGCCGCCAGCCAGGGCCAGTTGGCGGGTGAGAAAAAAAGCTGTCAGCAAGCAAAGCAGGGGTTTAACAAGAAAATTCATGGCTTCGTGCTGTGGTCGTATCCGGCAGTTCCTGTTCATTTGGATTTGCCAAAGAGCGCTGCTTGCAGGCCGGGCATCGGCTGGTTGCGGTTTTTATCCCAGTAACGAAAGCCGGCACTCCAATCCCAGATACACCAGCCGAGTTGCTGCGCTTCCGCCGCGCGGCGAAAGGCACCATAAAAATTTGCCCGTGATGTGGCGTCAGCCTTGGTGTAGGCACCGAATTCACCAATATGCACGGGGCGGCCATAATAGACCGACCAGTCATGAAGAAATCTCAATTGTCCGGTGAACGCTTTTGGACCGCTTGGGTTGCTTTCCGCCGGCAGCGTATTGTATTGCTCAATCCAATGCCGATAATATTTTTTCAAATTTAATTTCGGGTCGGTTACCAGTGGATGGGCTGGCGGGCCGGGGAAAACAAGGCCGGTTTGTGTAGTTTCCCCTTTGGTCCAGGTGGCTCCTTGGTGGGTGAAATAAAAAGGAGCGTAACAATGGACGGAGACAATGAGGTTCTCATCCGGCGGCAGCACCAGATGATTCAGCTCATCAATGCCGCCCCAATTTCCGGGTTCCACAAAAATGGTGCGCTGAGGATTGCTCTGGCGAATTTCCGCGATGGCACGCGCATACAGGGGATTCATCAATGCCGTGGTGGCCTGCTCGTGGGGTTCGTTGTCCAGTTCGAACGCGAGATCAGCGGGAGAGGTTCGGTAGTAGGTCGCAATCTGTTGCCAGATTTTTAGAAATTCTTCAGCCGTGGCGACCGGGTTTTGATCCAGTTCATTGAAATGGTGAATATTAATCAGGACGGCCAATCCGTTGGCCAGCGCATTGGTGATGACAAAATCCACCCGCGAAAAAATGCCGGGCGCGAGGGTGAATTCCGGAGCAGGTCCGGCGTAATGGTGCCAGCCGATGGGAACGCGCACATGGTCAAAGCCCTCGCGCTTCATCGCGCTAAATTCCTCGCCCGAAACACTTACCCCCCAACTCTGACCGACCGGAGTCTCCAGGTAATTACCCAGATTCACCCCATGCTGAAAATGGGCTGCTGCCTGGAATGCCGGAGTTGGTTGATGGGCCAGAGGCTGCATTTCCGGCGGGTTTTTCGGGGTGAAAACTGCGGACGTTTCGGCTGCGTGGACGATAAGCCCGACCAGCCAGAGGCTGGCCAGTATGCTTAAGGATAATGTTTGTTTCATGTTATTCCGCCAAAACTTTCAAACCATCCCAGGCAAAGTAAACGTCCGGCGGGAGTTCTGCTTGGGCCACATCATGGTCGTAATCGTGGGTGAGGTGCGTAAAGAAGGTTCTGCCGGCACCGATCCGCCGCGCGGTCGTGAGCGCCTCATCCAGGCACATGTGCGTCGGATGCGGTTTGTAACGCAGCGCA
>CAISVF010000153.1 GCA_903888765.1 uncultured Verrucomicrobia subdivision 3 bacterium
CCAGATGAGGCGGAGGCGCTCGCGGATTTTCTCATCGGCCAGATCGGCGAGCCGGATGCGGAAGGAGCGCGGGTCGGGAAAGGGCAGGTAGGCTTTGCCAGCCTGGGAAAAGTCGGCGTAAAGCTCGAAGGAATGGCCCACATCCACGACGATGAGGAACGGCGGATTGTCATTGGGGATGGCGCGGACGTAGCGCTCGGCCTGGCCGCGCGCTTTGAGCATGGCATCGTCCCAGGCACCGGTGCCGCGCACGGGCTGGGAGGATTTTTTGCGGGCGATGACGCCGGCCGCTTCAGCGGCGAGTTCGAGGTGGGATTGCTCGGCTTTTTGTTCCTGAAACTGTTTGGATTCCAGGACAAAATGGCCACGGCGATAGAGGTCAATGCGGCCGTGGCTGGTGGTGCCGTCGGGGTGGTGTTCCAGGACGGGAAATTCGAAGAAATAGCCTTGGTCTGGATGGGGATCAGGCCGGGGCACGGCGAGGAGGTCGCACAGTTCCAACAGGAACGGCTGCGAGTTGGCCCGCTCTGAGGCGCTGGCCGCTGACCAATGCGCAATGAAATCCTGAACATCCCGGCTCGGCATGGCAGGGAGATTAGCGGCAGCCGGGAAAACTGGCCAGCGGGTTTTTGGGGGCTTTGCAGCCGGGTCCTGGCGGACGGCCATTATTTCGGGGAGGAAACGCTTGTTGGCCGTCACGGCATCCTCGGTGGCGGCGCTAAACGTGCCGGCCTCGCCGCGCACGTCGTAGTTCTCGTTCGCCAGGGCGACCGGCACAGGGCGACCGGGGTATTGCAAAAGTTGTTTTTCATTGTAGTGTGGTCTTGGCCAGCAGGACGGTGGTTTGAGCCGCAAAGCAGGATCACAATGTAACGACTGCTGGCTATTTTATTTTTCATTAGCAAGTCGGTGCCGATAAAACTTATTAGCCTGGCAGGGCAGCCGCCGCTAACGTGTTTGAAAACCCGATGAATTGCCAGTTTTGGCGTGCCGCGAAGGCGGTTTTCTGACGCGGCTGGTTTGCAAAATTTTGCCGTTTGCGGCGCTTTAAAACCGTAGGCGACGACGTGAGGAGAATTCAGCACCCTCATGATTTTTTCCTGACCATCGGCAATCCATTGGGCATCGTAGCCGCGCGCCTGCCTGGGATCAAAGGCCTTCCCCAACGCCTCTGCGTCTTTGCGTCTCTGAGTTAAAGCCTGGGCAAATTTCTCCGTGGTGAAAACATTGATCACCTTCGCCAACTTCGGACTGGCCTTCACATCCGCGAGCAACTTCACCATTGGGCCGGGCTCAACCGGCAGATTGCCAGGCTGCCCGCGACGGGGAGTTCAAAACAGCGCTCAAGGCCAAAGACGGCGAGCAGGGGCAACTGATTTAGGTTGGGTTGCATTTGGTCAACCTCTTATGCAAGAATAGCGGCTGAAACAGAGAACTACTAAAAATCTGCCATGCCACGCTACCGCCTCCACACTAAATTTGGCACGCTTGCCGCGCGTGGGCTTTATCACCTTCCTTTCTTGAAACTTCTCGGCGGCGGCCGTGATGATCATCCCATGCTTCCCGCCGGAACTTTCGCCAGGGATTCTGATTTGGTCAACTCAGGCTGGACCAACGCGCGCGAGGGCATTGAGGGCATTTACATCTCCCAGGCCGATTTTCAGGAATTTCCGCGCACCAAATATTGCGGTTGTTGTGGCCCGGGCGGTGGCATGCAAAACGTCCTCGATCCACAGAACATGGAGCCGGTGGCCTACGAGTTTGCCGACTGTTATTCTTCTCATTATATCCATTTCAAACCGGGAGATTACGAATTGACGGAAGAGTCGGCGGAACAGCCGGTTTGCCTGGTCGGCTGCGTCAGCCTTAATAAACAGACGTGGCTGGTGGGTGCGGCGTGCGGGCGTAACGCGCGCGAGGCCGGCAAACGCCTTGCCCAAGACTGCCAGAAATACCTACGCCTGGAAGCCAGCTATTCCTCGCACAACCGGCAGATTGCCAGGCTGCCCGTCGAAACGCGGGAAGCCAGTCTCTATTTGCGCCGCTTCAAAAAAACAGAAAAGCCCCAATGGCTTTTCTTGAAGTATTGAACCATTCACCGAAAACCTTTTCAGGTTGGACAGCCAATGGCCTGCCATGTTACGCATAGTGAGTCCGTGAACAGTGAATTGAAACCAAGTGTGAGTGCCAAGCCAATTAAACTCATGGTAATGGCTGATTACTGCCATGGCCTCTTTTTGCCGGATGGCGCGACCTCGCCGGGTTCGCTGGGGCTACCGCCCGAACTCTGCGAACGCTTTGAGGCGTGGCTTAAATTGTATCGCGAGCCGGACCAAGTCGCGGCGGATTACGACCGCGCCGGTTACAATGCACAAGGCCGGAAGTTCGCGGAGGAAATCGCGGGGTCATTAAAAGACACTCACCAAATTGTCTATCGGTATTTGCTGCCGCTGGAAAAACCGGCTGACGAATGGCAATGGGGTGCGGAGCAAATCACCGATGAACCGGTTTTTAAATTTCACCTGTCCGCCGGTCACGCCTGCACGGTATCGAAAGTGGGCGGTGGCCTGCAACCGGGATTGGAGGAATTGCCCATTCCGCCGGAATTCATGGCAAAAATTGAGGCATGGGACAAGAAAACCGATGCTACTTGCTGGGCACCATCGTATTCACACCGCAAAGAACAAGACGCGGAAGGACGTGCCATCGCAGAAGCATTGCAGCAAGCCGTGGCAGATAAAAATATCCAAGTCGTGTTCCGGACTTGGTTGGAATTTGACTCAAAACAATGGCGGGCTTACTGGCAGGATCAAAATTTGTTCACTTGGGCGCGCAAGGAATTTTGGCTGGATGAATATTTGCCGGGCGAGTTGGCGACAAAGGTTCTGCGGATATTCCCGGATTATGCAGGGGCTTGTCTCTGGGACTTGGACGGCTGCTGCCTCTGCCTGGAAGACCATGGCGTGCCAGCGGAATTGGAAGCGCGGTTCACAAAATGGACACAGCTATGGGAAAGTTGCACCAACACCAAAAATGCGGCGAAGGATGTGGCCACGCTCACTGCTGAACATTTCGACGAAAAAGGCTTGGCCCTCGCCGGCGAGTTGAAACGGGTGGTGGGCGACAAGGCCAGAGTCATTTATCATTTCACCTTGAAAAAGGCGGATGCCGAAATCCTGGCCGATGGCAGCATCAAGGAATGGCCGAAGAATACGGATTATCGGCAATGGGCACTGGATCAGCGACCAGCCTTAACCAAATAAAATTATGGGACACGGAAACCATTGGGAATGTCTTGGCGGCACGGCTGAGGAAAGAATCAAACAATTCATTCCATTGACCATCGCCAAAGGTGAGGTTGGTCAATCGGCAGAACTCGTCGGCGATTGGTTTGACAGCCCCAAGCGCAAGGAAACCATCAATACCATTACCTATCCTGAAACGCCGTTGCGCTGCATGGCGATGCTCGTGTCCCAAGGCTCAAAGAAGAAACACGCGCTCCTTTCGGGATTTCCCTTCGCGGCCAGTGGCGGCAAACAACGCCTGCGTATCTTGGAATTGCGCAATGATGGAAATCAGGCGGAAGGGTTGTTGCTTTGTGAAACTGCGGAGAACAACGCCCTGATTGGTTTTTTTGACACGCATTACTATATCAACCAAGGCCATTACCAGGTCGGCGAACAATATGACTTTCAACTGGCTGGGCTGATTTATTCCGCCCGTTGCACCAATGAGGAAATCATTGAAGTGACGAACCAAACAACGCTGGCAGAAAGATACGCGGCTCTGGGCGAAACGCCGGAACGGCTGCCGGATGGCACTTTACCGCCCTACATTTTCCGTTATGCGAACATGACCGGGCTAGGGCCAACTGCCAAATATCCCGACGACGCGGAGTTTTACGCAGTCATTGGCGAAGTGACGGAGTTTGCGTTGGAGGGCATCCGGATTTTTCAAATCATTCCAAAGTTTGAGGAGCCAAGTTGTGAAGAAGTGCCTTTGCCACGCGTTATTTTTGGGGCGGCGGCAGTTTTCCAAGATGGTTATGTGCCCAAAGTTGGCGACAGCATCGGCGGGATGCTGTGGGTGCAGGGTTTTTTGGACGAGCCGCTGGCGAAAAGACTGGCGTGATTATTATGAGCAACCAAGCAAGCGAGCCGGTAGAATCCTATTCCGAAAACCGGGAAACGTGGTGGTATGACTCGACGATTACGTTTTCCCTCACACCGCCATTGTTTGGGTGGTTTGATTTGTGGGTTGCGGGGACGCCGCGCGGCGGCTTTCCCCACATTAATTTCTCCTACATCTACGACCCGCTTGCGGACTTCGTTGAATGGGTTGGCAAAATTGCCGCTGGCCAGTTGCCTGCCGAAGTCAGTTTGGATGAGGAAGGCACGCACGCGCTTTTTCAAGCACAGTTGGTGAAGGACAGGCCGGATTGGATCGAGCTGAAAATTGACCGGCTATATGGGGGCGAAAATCTGGAGCCGAAACGCATCTATTGGAGCCGGGTGAACCGGCACCAACTCGTGCGGGAGTTCTGCCGCCGGTTTGAAGAATGGCGAACGGAAGATTACCGGGCCGGCGAGTGGCATAGGTTCGGCTGTGCAGCAGAGGATGCAAATGTCTGCGATGACCCTCAGGCGATGGATATAACCGTTTTGCATCGTTTCGGTAAGGTGGAGTCAGTTGCGCCGTCCGCTTCCTGAAAATCAAATGATGGGGCAAGTTATGAAACCAGCCAGCAAGGAAGACTTGATCGAGTTTGCAAAAAAGGCAGACGAAGGCAAAGCCTACATGTTTCAGCTTCACTATCCTTTTCATCTGCCGGGCAAAACCAACGCGCGGGAGGTGGTTTTTTTCGGCAACCTTGAAGTCGTGGAACAATGGAAGCGCGAATTGAACAAAGACAAAGACGGACAACTACGCCGCGAGGTTGCTGCCGAAAGCAAAGACAGCAGCACAGTCTTTAGAATATTTTTGGAGCTGGTTAAAGGCGGGTTAAGCGTCGAGGGCGCAGACCAGCAATTGCAAGGCGCCGGCAAACTGGGACAGGAGTGGTCACAATTTACCAGCCAACTTGATGCACGGCTGAAACAAACACCAGATTTCCGCGAACTGCTTCAGACCTTGTTGCAGTTCGGTGAGTTGCGCCTCGCCACCGTGGACAAACAAAAGCAGGCCATTGAACAGGCTGTGAACTGTTTCACCACTTTGGGCACCGCAGCCATTGAATTTGGCGATGAATCTGCCACCGCCATGCTCGTGGAGCTGACCAAGCATGCCGCGGCGATTTTGGAAGCCCTGGCCGAAAAACGGCCGGAATTAATCCGGCCTTTCGCGCGCAAATCCGTGCAATGGCCGGTTCTGGCCAGCGTGGAACCGGAATGGCCGGTGCAAACCCAAAAGCAATTGCGCCGTGTTTTGGAACTCGGCGAGGCTACTCTTCATGGCCGGCTTGATCCGTCAAAAGCCTACAACCTGGAAAATGTTTCCCGTCGCTATGCGCGCGGTCTCGTTGACACGTTGGAAAAAAACCGATGCTGTGCGGAGTTTTTTTCCACGGTGGTGCAGGTGGCTAAAGCCAAGGAGAAAAAAGACGGGATCAAGGTGCTTTTCAAAGCGGTTCCCGCCTGGGCGGTAGCTGCCGCCAAGCTGGAGCCATTCAGCCGTGAAACTGCGGAAGCCTGGCTGGATGTCGGCGTCGAGATGCTGAAGAAAGAATGCCCTCATCTGCCCAAGAGCAGCGATTGGGCGCGCCTCAAAACACATTGGGAAAATCGCGGCGAAAAGCAGACGCCGGGGCGGATGTGGAACAGCATCAAGGATGCGCTCCGTTCACCCGTAAAGACCATCGCCCGCGCCCCGCATTCCCGCCCGGTTGCCCAAACTGCGCAACCCAATTTGGGTAACCCAATTTCTGGAAGCAACAAAGCGTAAGCTTTTTGTTTAATTCAGCCGCATAGTTGCGGCATGACTTGGATCCAAGTGAATTCACGTGCGATAGCCGCCATCGGCTACGAAGATGGTGCGCTGTTTGTGCAGTTCCATGATAACCCCGAAAAATATCGCCTGCCGAATGTGCCGTATTCGTTGTTCGAGGCTTTCTTGGACGCAACCTCGCCGGGC
>CAISVF010000154.1 GCA_903888765.1 uncultured Verrucomicrobia subdivision 3 bacterium
GATTATTATTTAGCAGTTGCGATGACCTATCGGCTCCAGCCCAATGCGGGGGCGGCTGATATTTTTCTTATCAAACGACCTGGGTTTTGGATTCGAAAATATTGGAACCACATTTTCCGTGGTGGCGTTACCTTTCATCAAATTCAGGGGGAGCACGAACAACTTTTGACATCTCATGATCAACTCGTGGGACTGGCAAAAGCTTTGAGTGCTTTGCTAAATAATAATCAAGCGATCCGCAAAAGAGCCTGATAGAGAAACAGCCGCTGTAGCAACTCCTTCCCCTTCGCCCCAAGATAGAAGGCAGGGATGAGGGGCGAACGCAAACACGAGTTCACCCAGCCAAAACCACAAAATCTAGCGCCGATGGGGTTGCGGGAAGATTGCTACCACGATGGTGTGGCCGTGAAAAGGGGGAAGCCCCTTGCATAACCCCAGAAAATTGTTTTTCTTTTTTTGTTTGTAATTTCTAATAGTGTACAACTCCAGCCATCAGGGTTAATATCATTGCAGGTACAAACAACCGATGAGGAAATTTTCTCATAGTTTCATCGTAGTAATTTTGATGCTTTTCGTTCTTCGAGCATCCGCCGCTATTTTGTACGTCGATGTGAACACCACCAACCCCGTGCCGCCTTACAGCGACCTGACCAGTGCCGCCGTTACCATTCAGGATGCCGCAGACATCGCCACCAACGGTGATTTGATTTTAGTGAACGACGGCGTTTATGAGGATGGATTTCGGACCATCCAGGAATCGGTGACCACGAGCTCTCCACCCTATCAACAAAACTATTCCGTCACCAACCGGCTGGTGGTGACCAACGCCCTGAACATCCAAAGCATCAATGGGCCCTCGGCGGCGTTCATCAGCGGTGGCGGCATGTATCGTTGCGTTTATCTGAGCAATCGGGCGGTCTTGAGCGGTTTTACCTTGATGAATGGCGTCGCCGGTTGGATTTACACGACCCAATCGCTTCGCGGCAATATTGTGACTAAAACCAATGCCTTCAATGGCGGTGGCGTGGCGTGTCCGACTGTTTGGGGCAGTAGTCCGGTTTGGGTTTCAAATTGTGTGCTAACCGCGAATATGGCTTATGGTAATGGCGGGGGTGCAGACGGAGTTAACCTGAGGAATTGCACCTTGACCGGCAACACAGCAACCAGTGGCGGTGGCGCGTGTGATTCGACCTTGAGCCATTGTCTTGTCACTGGGAACACCGCCAATGCAACGGGGCCGATTTACAATATGTACCCTGGGACATACCATTCGATAGGCATTTTGCCCGCATCGGGCGGGGGCATCTATGGAGGTTCAGCTGTCAACTGCATCGTCGCCAACAACACTGCGTTTGCGGGGGGTGGTGTATATGGTGCGAGCAAACTCGTAAACTGCACCATCGTAAAAAATTCTGCCGCGTTCTACGGGGGTATGGGTTCTGACAATCCAGGTCTTTATACCAGCAGCTCATTAACGAATTGCCTGGTATATTTTAACGCTGCGGGTACCAATGCGAATTATGGCACCACCAATTTTTCCATGGATCACTGTTGCACATTTCCGCTGCCGTCCAGCGGAGTTGGCAATTTCACCAATGACCCGACTCTGCTGGATGTTTATGGCGGTGATTTTCATCTGCAATCCAACTCGCCCTGCTGCAATTCAGGAATCAATGCCGGCATCGCGAATAGCACTGACCTCGACGGCAACCCGCGCATTGTCGGCGGCACGGTGGATATCGGGGCTTACGAGTTTCAGTCCCCCAAATCAGTGCTTTCTTATGCCTGGGACCAGAAATATGGATTACCAACAGATGGCAGCGCTGATTTCATGGACTCAGATGGCGACGGCATGAACAACTGGCAGGAGTTTCTTGCTGGCACGAATCCAACCAACGCGGCTTCGGTCTTAAAAATAACCACCGTCTATCCGATTAGAACTTCCTTATGGGCGGTGGTAAAATGGCAAAGCGTTTCGTCCAGGAGCTATTTCTTGCAGCGCTGTTCAAGCTTGTCATCCGGGTTCATGACCATCCAAAGCAACCTCGCCGGAGCAGATGGCACCACGATCTACTTTGACACCACCGCCACGAATGCGACTTCATTTTTATACCGGGTCGGTGTGCAATGAACGAAGGCCATGCAATTGAACAATTGCCCCAGCAAGTCCACTCATCTGCACGCCTTCATTCGTCTGCTACGAGACTTATGTTGACCATGCACCAACACCTCCAACGCCGAAACGCCCGACTATCCAAGCAATTGATGGCATAACGGTTTTAGATGATGGTGGAACTGTCACAAATTTTTTGCCACCACCATGGCTGCTGATTGGATGCCTGTGGTGGTGCAGGTGAAGGGGCCGTGGTGCGGGTGGTGGTGCATTTTGCGGCTGCGGAAGGTTTTTATAATATGCAGGTGGGCTTTTCGGCTGTGCCGGTTGGGTTTGATTTGTAAAATATTTGATATAATACAGGCCGGTGCCCGGCAAACCGAACGAAATGTATCGCTGACCGCTAGGCGAGATCCCATACCGGAGGCCTGGGATGGCTTGGCGTGCTTTGGCAAGTTACCGCAATAGAGAGCAGCCTAGCTTGCGCATTATCTTTGGTCGGGAGGTCCAAGAAAAAGTGGAGCGGTTTCTTGCCTCAGCGGTGGCCGGTTTCAATCGAGCTACGCATGACCACTGTGGTTCCCTTGACCGGGTGCCGTGGATGACTTTGCGCATGATAACCACCGGGCGCAAGCTGCGCGTAGAATGTGACGTCGCAATGTACCATATGTCGAATCACGGGAATCGCCGGAAGCCATCTTTCTGGATGATGAAGACCGCCAGCACTTCCTCGTGCCATCGCATGGTGGTCGAGCGTCTGCGCC
>CAISVF010000155.1 GCA_903888765.1 uncultured Verrucomicrobia subdivision 3 bacterium
CCCTGACGCCAAAGCCGGTGGGTCAATTCAATCTGGAAACTGTAACCGTTGGAACGAACGTCGCTCAGGCCGATGGCTTCCAGGGCTCGTCGGCGGAAGCATTTGTAACCACCGGTTGGATCCGTAAACGGCATGCCCGTGACACATTGCACAAACACACCGGCGCTTCGGCTCAGTAGCAGGCGTTTGAGCGGCCAGTTTAAGACCCGCACGCCGCCGGAATACCTCGAACCGATCACAAGATCAGCCTGCTCTGCCGCCTTGAGAAAAACCGGAATCTCGTTTGGATCATGCGAAAAATCGCAGTCCATTTCGAAAATAAATTCATATTGCTTGTCCAGCGCCCAGGCGAACCCCGCCAGGTAGGCGCGGCCGAGCCCTTCTTTGCCGGCGCGATGCAGCACATGAATTTCCGGGTGTTTCGCGGCGAGTTGGTCGGCTAGCTGGCCGGTGCCGTCGGGGGAATTGTCATCCACCACCAGCACATCCACTCCCACGGGCAGAGATAAAAGCCGGGCCGCCATGCGCGGGAGGTTTTCCCGCTCGTTGTAAGTGGGCACGATGATGAGCGTCGGGTTCATGCGGCGCGCAGATTGTCGGAAAATTCATTTGGAAAAACAAGCGGACAGTTCGCTTTTGGCTTTCTCGTGCCTGTAAAATCACGCAAACTGGCAACATGTCAGGACTTATCGCCATCGTCGGCCGGCCCAATGTCGGAAAATCTGCGCTCTTCAATCGCATCGCCGGCAAGCGGATTGCCATTGTTCACGACATGCCCGGCGTGACGCGCGACCGCGTGACCGCCGAGGCGGAATGGAACGGCCGCCCCTATACGCTGGTGGATACCGGAGGCATCGGCCTGCTGCGTCGGGAAAAATCCGATGACGTGATTGTTAAGGCGGCGGTGGAGCAGGTTGAAATCGCCATTGATTCAGCCAGCGTCATCATTTTTGTAGTCAACACCCGCGAAGGCGTCGTCCCCTTGGATCGGGAAGTGGCCTTGCGACTGCGAAAATGCGGCAAGCCGGTTATTGTGGCCGCAAATAAGGTGGACAATTTTACCTCCGAAAAAACCGCCGATGAATTTGCAGCGCTGGGGTTTGAAAAAATCTTTCCGGTCAGCGCCATTCATGGGTTGGGCATCGAGCGCCTCATGAATGATGCGGTGGATTTGCTGCCTGCGGTGTTACTTGACCCGCCACCAGTGGCTACCGATGCCGCGATTCTTGTGCCCCCTGATGGCGAAATTACCGAACCCGCCCTCCGCAAGGCAGAGCCGCTAAAGCTCGCCATCGTGGGGCGGCCGAATGTCGGCAAATCCTCGATTGTCAATGCCTTGACCCATTCTGTGCGCGTGATTGTTTCCCCCATCCCGGGTACCACCCGCGATTCGGTGGACGTGCCTTTTGAAGTCAAAATTTCGGACGGCGACCAAGGAGTGGCCACCACCCAAAAATACATTTTGATTGATACCGCTGGCATGCGTAAAACCCGGCAGGTTGACGATACGGTCGAATTTTTTAGTGTCCAGCGAGCCAAAGATTCCATTGCTCGCAGCGATATCACCGTGCTGGTGATCGACGCGGAAGTGGGCGTCACCGAACAGGATAAAAAAATCGCGGATGAAATTGTCGAGCAGCGTCGCGCCTGTATTATCGTGATCAATAAATGGGATCTTTTCGACGAAGAAGTACGGCTCGCGCGCGAAAAGGAAATCGAGCAGCGCAATGAAAAGAAACGCACGGAAGGACAGGCCAAACCGCTCACAACGCTCGGTGAATTTGGCGAATGGGTGCAGCGTAAATTGTTTTTCCTGGATTATGCACCCGTGATCTTTACCTCGGCTAAAACCGGCTTTCATCTTGATCGGCTGCTGGAAGCGGTCCGCTATGTTGCCGCCCAGTTGCAACAGAAAATTCCCACGGCGATCCTCAATCGCACCATTCATGACGCCGTGGAGCGCCGCCAGCCCATCAGCGCGATGGGCCATCGATTGAAGTTCTTTTATGCCACCCAGGTGCGCCAGGCACCGCCTACGTTTTTGCTCTTTGTCAATCGGGATGAACTATTTTCCGACCAGTATAAAAAAAGCCTGGGGGACGAATTACGTCAGGCTTTTGGTTATGAGGGTTGTCCGCTGGTACTGGTGCCTAAAGCGCGGCCGAAAACCGTTGATTCGGTGCGCAAGCCGCGCAAGGCCACCGGAAAAAAACTGGAGCAGGAAGAACAGGTGCGACGGCGTTCACGCGTGGGCGGCTTTTCCCGTCGGCCCAATCGCAAACGCTGACTTTTTGCGAACTGTCACGGGCATTTCCGCTCCGGACACAGCTCCGGACACAGCTTGCAAGTTGGCGCGCCGCTGACTAAATTTTGCGCCTATGGAAAAAGTTGTCATCATCGGTTCCGGTCCCGCGGGCTGGACGGCTGCCCTTTACACTGCCCGTGCTCAGCTCGCGCCGCTTGTTTTGACCGGAAAGCAGCCGGGCGGTCTTCTGACCACGACGAGCATTGTGGAGAACTTTCCGGGCTTTCCGGAAGGAGTGGACGGCTACGAATTAATGACCCGCATGCAAAAACAGGCTGAGCGGTTCGGCACAAAAACCAGTTTTGGAGTCGTCGATTCCGTGGATTTCTCCCTGCGCCCCTTTCAATTGATCGTGGATGGCGAAAAAGTCGCGGCCGAAACCGTCATCATTGCCACTGGCGCAAGCCACAAACACCTCGGCGCCCCCGGCGAACATGAGCTGGAAACCAAAGGAGTCACTTATTGCGCTACGTGCGATGGGGCGCTTCCGGTCTTTCGCAACCAGCCGCTAGTGGTGATCGGCGGCGGCGATTCAGCCTGCGAAGAGGCTCAATATCTCACTCGTTTTGGCTCCATCGTTTATCTCGTCCATCGCCGGGATAGTTTGCGCGCCTCCAGAATCATGGCGGAGCGCACCCTCGCCAATCCCAAAATCAAACCCATTTGGGACTCAGCGGTAACTGAAATCCTCGACGTGACCCAGGACAAGGTGACGGGGGTAAAAATCAAAAACCTCAAAACCGGTGCGGAAAATTTTTTGTCGGTTGCCGGCGTCTTCATCGCCATTGGCCATGTGCCCAACACCGATTTATTCAAAGGCAAAATCGACACCGACGAAAATGGTTTCATAATTCCGCGCGAAGGCACCATGACCAACATTCCCGGCGTCTTTGTGGCCGGCGACTGTGCCGACCACGTCTATCGTCAGGCTATCACCGCAGCGGGTGCCGGTTGTGCCTCAGCTATTGATTGTGAACGATTCTTAGCCGCGCACCTGCTCCAAGTCTAGTTTTCGGATTGGCCGCTGACCTGGCTTTTACCGCCTCCGGCTTCGTAGCACCATCTGTATGCCATATTTTGAGAAACCACGCAGTTTCTAAAATATTC
>CAISVF010000156.1 GCA_903888765.1 uncultured Verrucomicrobia subdivision 3 bacterium
CGTCACCTCGTCTCCTGCAAGGTTTTGAAATTGGCTCTATTGTTCAAAATTTTCTTGCACGCCCCCTTGCATTCATTTTCCTGCGTTAACTGCTCAAAGGCTTATGTAATCCTGTCTGCGCACAATCACGCACCACAAGCGCAATGTAGCGTGCTGGCGGGGTGTTTAAATCCCTGGCATTGAACGGGTGAAACGATTATCGGATGTGGAGCCAGCGGTTGCCACGAGAATCAATTAAATCGGACTGCTCGATTTTGAATATTGTCGAGGCTCCGAACTTTTCCGGGGCGACTGTCACCGTATTTTCACCCAATTTCCAATTCGGTTGGGATGACCGGTACGGTTCCTCCCCGCTTCGTGTCTCAAAGAAAAAGACTGCCGTGCCGTCACTTCTCAAATCAACCTGATTTCGACCGTGTAAATTTTCACAAAAATATATTCCGCAAACAGCGTTAATTTTTTCCTGCACTGCCGTCTGCGATTCATGCTTATCGGATTGGGCGATTGCTGATTGAACATTGCTCCTAAATTCGGCCTCCGATTTCTCGGTCATGGCAAGGGCACTTTGAGTTCTTTGCAGCGAACGTTTTTCAATCAAATACAGGCAAGCAAATAACATGGTTGTAAGAGCGAGAAACGCCGCGCATCCCCATGCGATTAGCGGCTGTTCGCTGCGGCCAGCCACAGGATATATGGGGCGGATTGGCGCTTGCTTTGATTCCTTCGGTTCGGTTCTTTCAACGCCCCTGCTGCTGGCTGGCGGAATGAAAAGAAGCGTGTCCATTTTACAGTGCGGACAGCTAATTGTATCTCCCGCGCCTGATGTTTCAAACTCAATCCCACTGTCGCAGTGTTGGCAACGGCAGGTGTCGTAGCTGGTAGCACTCATAGTTTTTTTGTTGCCCGTCAAAGGTTTTGTAAGATGTTTTTAAAGATGGCATGCTTGCGAGCCACTTCTTCTGTTGGTGGCATGGTAAGTAACAAATCTGGAAAGTTAAATTCCAGCGTTTGGAAAAAATACTCTGGCATATCTCGATCCCAAGTTGATGAATTAACATCAAGTGCATCGAGCAAATCTTGGATTTGCTTGTCAGTTGGTGTTTTGAACCGGTAGCCCCAATTCAAATACAGATTACTCCATTGCTCATTGAAGTCCTCGACGGCTAAATTGACATCGCGAAAGGTATTTTTCCAAAAAACTAACCGCGCCTCTTGTTCATACTTGAAATCCTCTTTTTCAAATTCACTCTCATCCGGTTCTGCTTCTTCAACATTTTGCTTTGCTTCCTTAAGCTCTAAACGCAAGTGGTAAGCAAGATGGTGTTCTCGTTCTCCATAATCCTGTTCGTATTTTTTCCTATTGTTTTGATCACGCTTACGCTGACTTTCCGGCTCATCGGAAAACTTATCAATTAAATCGCAAGCTTCCCCTTTGGTTAACAGGCTGTCTAAACTAAAGCCAAACGATTGCAGGTATGCCAACTGTTTTTCGGTTGCAGGATGATTGCGCCAATCGTCACTCATAATTAATTTTTCTTTCTGCGCTGTCTAAGCCGCTGCAATAAAAAAGGCGTGCCATACTCACGCTCCTCTAGCGGCACAGAATTACCTGCAAAATGGGGCGTTTTCAAACGGGGGTGCCTTCAAACGCTGCCTTTTGAGTAGAAATTTCCTGTCTCGTGGGAAACAGCAGCCAAAGCTTCGCAATTTGTTTTTTGTGGTTTCTGGTCGTTAATTTTAGCTGACGCTGGCAATTCAAGCACCTGCGTCGTGCAGGTTCAAGCGTGAAACGACAGCGTGAAAGGCATGGCACGGCGTTTTCAGTTGCTTATC
The DNA here is from genome assembly GCA_903888765.1 of uncultured Verrucomicrobia subdivision 3 bacterium. Classification (GTDB taxonomy): domain Bacteria; phylum Verrucomicrobiota; class Verrucomicrobiia; order Limisphaerales; family UBA11358; genus UBA11358. The sequence continues at coordinate 1,834 of CAISVF010000156.1, forward strand.
CGGCGTGGCTGGGCCAGCTTTTCGGGCGTTGGGCGGATACGCGCCCATAGCATGTAATTAAACTCCGCGCCCGATGTTGAATTTGTCCACGCTCAACCCGCAGCAGCGTCAGGCCGTCGAAACGATTCGCGGCCCAGTGTTGATCCTTGCCGGCGCGGGCACCGGCAAGACCCGTGTCATCACTTTCCGGATTGCCCACATGGTTGAGCGCGGCGTCGCCCCAGGGAATATCCTCGGTGTGACCTTCACCAACAAGGCCGCGCGTGAAATGCAGGAGCGGGTCACCAAATTGCTGCCCCGGCCGGCGTCCTCCAAGGCCAAATCCAAAACCGACCAGGAAAACCGGCCGACCATCTGCACTTTCCATTCCCTCTGTGTCCGGATCTTGCGGCAGCACATTGAGAAGCTCGGCTACAAAAAAAATTTCGTCATCTACGATGCGTCCGAACAGCTCGCCGCGGTTAAAAAAATTCTATCCGCTATTTCCGCCAAGGGCGAAAAGACAGATCCCGGCACCGTGCTCGCCATGTTAAGCAAGTTTAAGAACGGCGGCGAACGCGCCGAATTGTTTGGCGATCCCGGCGTCCGCGCGCTGGCGCAGCACATTGCCAAGCGTTACGAATCCGCCTTGCACGCCTGCAACGCCGTGGACTTTGATGATTTGATTCTGCTTACCTTGCGATTGTTCCGGGAACATCCCGAGGCGCTCGCCGCGTGCCGCGATAAATACCGCTATGTCATGGTGGATGAATATCAGGACACCAATGCCTCCCAGTTTGAGCTCGTCCATGCGCTCACGATGGCACATCGGAATTTCTGCGTGGTCGGCGATGATGACCAGAGCATCTATGGCTGGCGGGGCGCGGAAATCGCCAATTTGCTCAACCTCGAAAAGTACTTTCCCGAAGTCAAAATCGTCAAGCTGGAGCAAAACTATCGCAGCACCACGACCATTCTGAATGCCGCCAACGCCATCATCAAAAACAACCTTCAGCGGCGGGGAAAATCCCTCTGGTCCAGCAAGGGCGCGGGCGCCAAAATCCAGCTGCAGACCTATGGCCACGACGAGGACGAGTCGCGCGAGGTTGTGGCGCAAATCGAGTTCAAGCGGCTAGCCTACCGGATCCCCTGGCAGGATTGCGCCATCCTGTTCCGCACGAATCAGCAGTCCCGCCCCCTCGAAACCGCCTTGCGCGCCGCCAGCGTTCGCTATCACCTGATTGGCGGACAAAGCTTTTTCGACCGGCGCGAAATCAAGGATTTCATCGCCTATTTGAAAACGTTTTTGAATCCGCACGACGACATCAGCCTGCTGCGCATCGCGAATGTGCCCGCGCGCGGACTGAGCGATGTGACGATGGAACGTTTGCTCGGTGCCAGCCATGACCGCAAATGCTCGGTTTTCACCGCCATGAAAAATCCGCTGGTCACAACCACGTTTCAAAAGACCACCCGGGAAAGTATCGAGGCCTTTGTGGAATTCATTGAGCGCGTGCAGCGGGAGCTGCAAAACCCGCCTGCCGGTTTAATGCTGCAGGCTTGGGCGGAACGCTTTCTGGATGAAACCGGCTATTTTGCCGAGCTGCGGCGCCTGGAAAAAAATCCGGAAAATTCCGAAAGCCGGGTGCGCAACTTGAAGGAATTGCTCGCCACGATGGATGGCGTGGGCAATGAGCCAACCGAGCGATTGGAGAACTTCCTCGAAAATATCACGCTGGACAGCGACCGCGCAGAAGAGAAGGAAAACACTAGCGATGCCGTGACGCTCATCACCATGCATTCCTGCAAAGGACTCGAATTCCCCCATGTATTCATTGTGGGGTTGGAGGACGGTTTGCTCCCGCACTCGCGCTCCAAAATCGAAGGCACGCTGGATGAGGAACGCCGGCTGTTTTACGTGGCCGTAACGCGCGCCATGCAAACCCTCTCCATCAGCCACTGCGGCGGGCGCAAGAAATACGGCCAGTTGCTCCCCTGCCAGCCCTCCCCGTTTTTGAAGGAACTGCCGGCGGAACTGGTGGAACATGCCGATGCCAAATCCAAAACGCCCGTCGCCCAGGAATCCGGGAAAAATTTATTTGCCGCCATGCGCCAGGCCGTGGGGTAACCACCGCCCGTTTTCCGGATCCAGTCAAAACCAGCGACGTGCCCACCTCGCCGCTTTTTGCGGGGTACATTTTCAGCGCCAATGCCCGCGATCATGGTGCCATCCGTAGTGGTCGTGCCACGCCCGTCCTTCGACCCAGATGGCATGGGGTCGCGGAGGATAGGCCCAATGCCCGCCAACCCAGAACCAGCTTCCATTCCAAACCCACTCGCCCCGCACCCAGACATAACCCGGGCCGGGCGCAATCACCATGGTTTCCACCGGCGGTGGCGGGGGGGCCTGCTGAATAACCACGGTCCCCGTTGCCACCGGCGGCGCATCTCCCACGGTGGCGGGGGTGTTGATCATATAATTCACCACCTTGTCGGTCACCCCGGCATCGCGTAATTCAATAATTTGCGACGCAGTCAAATGGAACACAGTGCGCGACGCTTTGATCTGGCTTAGCATCACGTCTTCACTGACGCCCGCCCGGGCGAGGGACTTGACCTCCGCCAGACTCATGGGCTGGCTTTGCGGCACGCTGGCATAACCATAATTCTGCGGCGCCGGCGCACGGAGCCTCGCCTCCTGTTCACGGTCCATGGAGTTCCCCACCAGACCGCCGGCCAGCGCGCCGGCCGCCGCGCCAATCAGCGCGTCCTGTCCCCCATGATTACGTCCGCCGATGGCCGCGCCGGTGATGGCCCCCATGGTCCCGCCAATCAAGGCACCTGAACCGGTATTATTCTGGGTGCCATCCGGATTCTGGCACCCCGTTAAAACCACCGCCGAAACGGCGAGACTTAAAATCAATGTTGTTGTCTTCATATCTGAGTAAATTATCAACGATCCGCTATCATAGACAATGGATCCAACACTTGAATTCAAAATTAGTTGCCATCCCCGTCCTGCTGGGCTGGTTGTCCGGCTTCCAAATTTCGTGGTGTATCCCTCCCGCTTTTCAGGTTAAATAAACCGGGTGATTACAAAACGTGTCATCCCTTGTCTCGATGTTCATGACGGCCAGGTCACGCGCGGCGTTCAGTTCGGCGTGGCCGAAAAGGGCGGCCTGCGCAACGTCGGCGACCCCGTGGAACTCGCTCTCCGCTACAACGAGCAGGGAGCGGATGAAATGGTGTTCTTTGATATCACGGCCACCGCCCACAAGCGCGGTACCATGATCGAGGTCATTGAGCGCACAGCGGATCAATGTTTCATGCCCCTTACCGTCGGCGGCGGGATCAAGTCCGTGGACGATATGTTCACCATGCTCCGCGCCGGGGCCGACAAGATTTCCATCAACTCCAGTGCCATCGCCGACCCCGAACTCATCCGGCAGGGCGCGGAGAAATTCGGCAGCCAGTGCATAGTGGTTTCCATTGATGCCAAGCGGCTGGCTCGGGGCGTGGATCAATGGGGCGTGTTCGCCGCCGGCGGGCGCAAGGCCACCGGACTCGACGCCGTGGAATGGGCCCGGCGCGCCGTCGCCCTGGGAGCCGGCGAGATTGTCTTGAACTCCATTGATGCCGACGGCACCAGGCAAGGCTTTGATCTCGTCATCACGCGCCGCATCAGCGAAGCCGTCGGCGTGCCCGTGGTGGCCAGCGGCGGCGCAGGCAGCTTGAAACACATGGCCGAAGTGCTGTTGACCGGTAAAGCTGACGCCGTCCTGGCCGCGAGCATCTTTCACTTTGGCACCTACACCGTCGGTGACGTAAAACGTTTTTTAAACGAGAAACATATTCCCGTGCGACTTTAGGAGCTGAATGAGGCCGGATAAAAACAGGCCACAACGCAAAACTCCGCAAGGTCATGCGGTGGCAGAGCGGAAGCGCCGACACCGCTTTCACCCGCGCCATGGTTCACGAGTGCAAGCCAACCGCCAAATCGGTCGGCTGGTAAACACGATTCGTTGAATATTGGATTCGCAGCGGAACTCTGTCGAGCGAGCGAAACGGCGCGCGGTAGGCCTTCGGTGGAACGCCCTGATACTGGGACTCCTCGCCAAGGCCGTCTTCATCGACGCAGCACAACATCAACGTGACTAGTTTCGTAGTGTGTCAGCCAACGATAAAATAAATATTAGTCGCCAACGGCTCGCGACGTGAACTATATCTGCGGAACAAACCACGCCAACGGCTCTGCGCAATCTGAGTTAGAGCATTGACAGAAAGAGGTAGCGATGGGCAGCGAGGATTTTTGTTTTTTGGCGAGGCTTTAGCCCGGATATTTCATATTGAGATTGAACAAAGAAGCGGCGAGAGCGTCAGAAGGCTTGATATCACTCAGCCAAATGAAAACGCCACGCACCGCTTCTGCGACGACACACTGTCAAGAACAGTCATTGCTCTTTCAAGAC
>CAISVF010000157.1 GCA_903888765.1 uncultured Verrucomicrobia subdivision 3 bacterium
CAGACGAAAATTCCGTCATTGGAAGAATTCGAGCTTCTGGCGGAGGGGTCTTTGCAGACGGCCAATGCTTCAGGGTGATGGTTAATGGGCCAATATCAAAGCCGCCTTTGAGGAGTTAACAGAATCGGCCAGGGACGCCCCAAAGCCAATGGTCACAGCCGAAAATTAATTAACTTAACCCATGACCGATTTAACGAATGTCTCCTGAAAATGGATGAACATCGCCGCAAAACCGGCGGGTTTCTTGATTTTCAGAACGAACTGAACCATAATCGTTTGTTCATGCACTCGCCGACCGCCAATCTAAGAATCAGCTCCACCAAGCCGCTGATTGCGCCCGCCGTGCTAGAGGAAGAAATCCCCCTTGAAGACGCCAGCGCCGAGCTCGTTGCAAATACGCGCCATGAAATTGCCGGCATTATCACAGGCACCGATGACCGGCTCGTGGTCGTGGTTGGACCTTGTTCCATTCACGATCCTATTGCCGCATTCGACTATGCCGGTCACCTGGCGGAGGCAGCTACCAAATACGCCGCCGAGCTTCGGTTGGTGATGCGCGTGTATTTTGAAAAGCCGCGCACGGTGGTGGGTTGGAAAGGTCTCATCAACGATCCGGACCGCGACGGCACGTTCCAAATCAACAAAGGTCTCCGCCTGGCCCGCCGCCTGCTTGCCAACATAACCGCTCTCGGCCTGCCGGTCGGCACCGAGTTTCTCGACAACACTCTTGGCCAATACTACGCCGACCTGATCTCTTGGGGGGCCATAGGTGCGCGCACGGTTGAGAGCCAGATTCATCGCGAACTGGCCTCGGGTCTTTCGATGCCCGTCGGCTTTAAGAACCGCACCGATGGCAACATTCAGGTGGCCGTTGACGCCATCCGCTCTGCGCGCCAACCGCACTGGTTTCCGTCGCTCACCCGCGAAGGGGCCCCGGCCGTGATGGGCACCACGGGCAACGTCCACACCCACCTCGTCCTGCGCGGCGGCAGCACCGGCCCCAACTATCCCGCGGCCGACATCCGCGCCGCTGCGACGCTCCTCGCAAAATATCAGCTGCCACCGTATTTGATGGTGGATTGCAGCCATGCCAACAGCGGCAAAGACCCAGCGCAACAACCTCACGTGGCTGCTGACCTTGCCGGGCAGATCGCCGGCGGTGAGCGGGCGATTTCCTCGGTGATGATCGAGAGCCACCTTCTCGGTGGCGCACAGGATGGCCAAAGCACGCCGCTGGTTTATGGGCGCAGCATCACCGACGCCTGTCTTGGCTGGGAGGAAACACTTTCCGTGCTAGCGCAACTCGCCACCGCCGTGCAGGCACGTCGCAATCATAGTGTGGCGCGCAGCTGTGCCTGAATGATTGGTGCCCGGCGACAGAATCTTATGGCCTGTGCGTCAAAACCATTCACGCCAGATCAACCCACCGGCTTTGCCGGAGGTGGCTGACAGTCAGTGGGTCAGCAACGCAACGTCACCGGTTATCACTTTCCCGCCCGGGCCAGCGCGTGGAGCACCATGCCCGGCGTCAGCACTTCCGGCAGGACAATCGCTGAACGTGTGGCGTCGGTCGGGAACACCAGCACCAGCGGCACGCCAGCGCGGCCGTAATGATTTAGTTCGGCAGTGATAGCAGCGGGCAGCCTGGTGTAATCGGCCACGAAGGAAACGGCATTCAACTGTCTGAGCCGCGCTGCAACCTGAGGTATTTCGATGGCCAGCCGCTTGTTCACCTGGCAGGTCAGGCACCAATCGGCGGTAAAATCCACCAGCACCGGATGCCCGGCGCTGCGAGCTTCCGTTACGGCGGCGGCGCTCCATGGCTGCCAGTCCATACCGGCCGCATTGTCATGGGGCAAAATGGTTGCCGGCGCATCGGAATCGGTATCGCGCCATCGCAATTGACCTTCGAGCACGTAAAAATATCCACCGGTCAGTAATGCTAAGACCGCGAGCCAAGCGAGGCCGCGCCGGGTGCCGCCACGCTGGATGAATTCGCCATAGGCCCACGCCGCCATCGCCACCAACACCAGAAACAACGCCAGCCACCACGAACGGTTGCCGTAATGACTGGGGGTCAGGCTGAACAGCCACACCGCTGTCATAAGCATTGGAAAGCCCATCGCCACTTTGAACCGGTCCATCCACGCGCCGGATTTCGGCAGGAATTTCAGCCATCCCGGAAGCCAGCTCAGAACGACATACGGCGCAGCCAAGCCCAAACCGACCACCAGGAACACCAGCACTATTAGCGGTGCTGGCTGCGTGAAAGCGAATCCCAAAGCCGCGCCCAGGAATGGTGCGGTACACGGGGTGGCCAGAATCGTCGCCAGCACACCGTTGAAAAATGCGCCGGACGCGCCGTGCTTGGACGCCAGCGTGCCCGCCGCGCCCATCACCTGCCCGCCGAGATTTACTTCGAACAGGCCGAACAGATTGAGCGCCACCAACGTGACGAGCACCGTTAGCGCCACCAGAAATTGGGGATTCCCAAACTGCATTCCCCAGCCGGCGCTGTGACCGGCGGCTTTGACGCCAATCACCAGACCAGCGAGCGTGAGAAATGAAACCAGCACGCCCGCCGCGTATATGATACCGAGCTGGCGCACGCGCCGGGGATTGTCCTTGGCCTGACCGACGAAGCCGAGAATTTTCAGAGCAATCACCGGCAGCACACACGGCATGATGTTCAAAATCAAACCGCCGAGGAAGGCGTAGAGCAGCATTTTCCAAAGCGACGGTGCCGTGAGCGGAACTACCAGAGCCGCCACAGAACTCTCGGTCCGGGGTACAGCGGGCGGCGTCTGCGCCACCGGCAGTTTGACCTCAAACGCCTGCGGCACGCCGCCGATTTGTTCCACCACCAAACCGCGGATTTCCTTAGGCCACGCGTCCGCCGATTTTTTGACCTGCTTGCGAATTTGAATTTTGCCGGGTGCGCCCGGGATTTTCTCCGTGGCCCCTTGGATGTCAAAATCGTCGCTGGCGTCCGGATAAAAATCCGCCTCGGTGACGCCGGCGGCGGCATTCCATTGCAATTCCAGCGCGCGGGAATTATTGGTGCCGGCAGTTTCCCACCAAGCGGCAGCAGCCACTGCGGCACCATTCGCTGGCAAAGCTTTTTGACAGGCGGCAACCATCGCCGCGTCCTTAGCCGGCCGGGTTTCCGATCCGACGTTCAGGGTGGCGGTCACCGAAGCCTCGCCGGGAACGCATTGCGCGTTGCACTCGAGCCAAGAGAGTCTGGCTTTCACTTCCAGCGGGCCTAGATTCAAATCCGGAGCCAGGGTCAGACGCACCAGCAGTGTCACGTCGCTTTTATAAACGTAAGTAGTAATGCCTGCTTCGGCTATTTTCTCAGGCAATGGCCAACAGATTTCGCCGGCGCTGACACCAGGCGGAAGCGTCCATTGGATGGTCGTGGACATCCCTGAATCGCCGGGATTTCGCCAGTAGGTGTGCCAGCCCGCATCCATATGCAACGGAACAGCCATCCACACCGTGTCCCCCGGGCGCACAGGGTCGGCAGCCGGGATCAGGCGCACCTGCGTATGCTCGGCCCAAGCTACCATCGCGGTGAAACCGAGCGCCAGGTGAAGGAGAAAAAAACGGATTGGTTTCACTTCGATGAATCCTTGGATTATCCCGCTCACCAGACTTTGACACGCTGCTCTGGCGCACGCCACATCGGGCTGCCGGCCGGAATTTCAAACGCATCATAAAACGGCGGGAAATTCAATAGCGGACCATAAGCACGGAACTGCCCGGGCGAGTGCGGGTCCACCAGGATCAAGCGCTGGGCTTCCGCTGCCCGGATATTCGTGCGCCAGACTTGTGCAAACGAAATGAAGAAGCGCTGTTCTGGCGTGAAGCCGCCAATTTTCTTGCGCGTCGCCGGATTTTTCGCCAGCGCCCGCTGCAAGGCCTCATAGGAAATATTCACACCCCCAAGATCTGCCAAGTTTTCGCCGAGGGTTAGCTTGCCATTCACAGGCAAGCCGGGCAGTGCTTCGAAGGCATTGAATTCATCCACCATCAGTTGCGCGCGGGTGTCGAACTCCTTTGCATCGGCATCGCTCCACCAATCATGGAGATTGCCATCAGCGTCATACTTTCTGCCTTGATCATCATAGCCGTGGGTAATCTCGTGACCAATGACTACGCCGATGCCGCCGTAATTCACGGCATCATCCATCGCCACATCAAAGAACGGCGGCTGTAAAATGCCGGCAGGAAAAACAATTTCATTTTGCTGGGGATTGAAATAGGCATTGACGGTTTCCGGAGTCATGTGCCATTCGGCGCGGTCCACCGCCTTACCAAGGCGGGCGATGTGCCGGCGAGACTCAAATTCCGCCGCACGCCGCAGGTTGCCCAACAAATCATCCCGCCGGATATCCAATTGGGAATAATCGCGGAACTGGTCCGGGCACCCGATTTTTTGCGTGAAGCGGGTGAACTTGTCCAGTGCTTTGGCACGCGTGGTTTCGGTCATCCAGGGAACATTTTGCAGCCGGTCGTGGAACACCGCCTTCAGATTTTCCACCAGTTCATTCATGCGGGCCTTGGCGGCCGGCGGGAAATATTTCTCCACGTAAAGCTGCCCCAATGACTCGCCGAGGCAATCATCAACGACCTTGGCCGCGCGCTTCCAGCGCGGCTCCTGTTCGGGCTGGCCGCTCAGCGTTTTGCCATAGAAATTAAAACTCTCATTCGCGAAGGCCACCGGCAAAAACGATGCATAGCGATGCACCAGATGCCAGCGCAAATACACCTGCCAGTCGCTCAGCGGCCGCGCAGTCACCAGTTGGTTTACCGCTGCAAAAAACTCCGGCTGCCCCACGATCTCATAGGCGGGGCTGGTGATGCCGCGGGCCTCAAAATACAAATTCCATAAAATCGCAGGCATGCCGGCGGCCAGCTCGCCGCCGGTAAACTTGTGGTAATTCTTGTTCGGATCGCGCAGGTCCACGCGTGAGCGGCTTGCCCTGGCCAGCTCCGTTTCAATCGTAGTCACGGTGGCGGCCCGGGCGGCGGCTTCGGTGGTTTTCTCACCAAGTAGCTCAAACATTTTCTGGACGTGCGCACGGTACAGTTTCAGGTGGTCGGCAAAA
>CAISVF010000158.1 GCA_903888765.1 uncultured Verrucomicrobia subdivision 3 bacterium
CATTGATCGGGGGAAGAGGGATTTCAAAGTTTTCCAAGTCGGCTAACTTTAAGGTCACATAGACTGAACCCTGCATGAGAGCAGCCAGATCGTCTTTTGTCCTGTCGAGAGCTAAAAAGAGATACTTTGCATTTAGTAGGTTGGCGTCTTTTGGCTGTAACACAGCAAGTAGATTAGCGACCGAAAATTTGCCGTTAATATAGTGAACGCGCTTTATCTGTCCTTTCCCGTGAGATAATGACAACACCGGCACACAAACGGCCTCACCTTCATAATTGTAAGTAGAACATGTAAGCTTGTCTTCGCCTCGCACAACCAGGGGATAATCTCCAGGCTCTGATTTTGTGCTAGAGGAAGCCCCTTTTTCGATTTGGCACAATTCTCCTAATCTCACAAATGGATAGTGCCCTGCGTTTGGGCGTGGCTTAAAGTAAGCTCCTATGAAGGTGCAGGCACGGGCAAAAAGTTTCTCGCGATCGACAAACCAAGATATTTTAGAAACGGGCTTTCCCTCGCGCATAGCTTGGTAATCTTTTATTACCTTTGGTAAATCATTATCTGAAATCACGGAGCGCGCCGTGTCTAAGCTAATACCGACTTGGCTTACTTGGGTAAACATGATCGGTTTTCCCCTTCTGGCCAATGCTCGGTCAAACACCAAAATAGAGGTTTTGACTTTGGTATATGGCAAAAATAATCCTGCTGGTAGTGAGATAACCCCAATCAAATGTTCTCGAAGTAGCAGTTCTCTTAACTTTTTATACGCAGTGTCTGATCATTCTATTATGCCCTCCGGCACGATGATGGCAGCGCGGCCGGTGGGCGTGAGATGCTCGGCCATGTAATCCACGAAGAGAAGTTCGCTGCGCTTGGCCTGAATGGAAAAACGTTTATGTGGCTTGATGCCGCCCTTGGGCGACATGAACGGCGGGTTGGCCAGAATGACATCAGCAAATTCGTTCCAGCGTTCCTCCGAAGTGAGGGTGTCATATTCGTAAATGTGCGGATCGGTGAAGCCGTGCAGATACAAGTTGACCAGCGAGAGCCGGACCATGTCCGGCGAGATGTCGTAACCCTTAAAATTTTTCGCAAGCCGCCCGCGTTCGTCCGGGGTCAATTTGCTGTGGCCCTTGGCGTCGGTGTTGACGCGGAGGATGTGCTTGTAGGCCGAAATTAAAAAGCCGGCGGTGCCACAGGCGGGATCCAAAACGGTTTCGCCTTTTTGGGGATCGACCACCTCAACCATGAAATCAATGATATGGCGTGGAGTGCGGAACTGGCCGGCATCGCCCTGCGAACCGAGCACCGAGAGCAGATATTCAAACGCATCGCCGAGGCGCTCGCTGTGGTCGTAGCTGAACTCGTCAATGATCTTCAGGAAAGCCTTGAGCGTCTCGGGATCGCGGTAGGGCAGATAGGCGTTCTTGAAAATGTCCCGGAACAGCGGCGGGATGCCGGGATTTTCCGGCATTTTGGCGATGCCTTCGCCGTAGAGGCCGAGCATCTCGTGACCGCCGAGTGACGGAGCCATGAGTTTGGCCCAGCCGTAGCGCGCAAATTCCTTGGTGAAGAATTTGCGTTTGCCGCCGAGTTCCTCGGACTCGGCATCCATGTCATCCATGAACTTGTAGATGAGGGCGATGGTGATCTGCTCAACCTGGGATTTGGGGTCTGGAACTTTACCGACGAGGATATCGCGGGCGGAATCAATGCGGCGTTTGGTATCGGTATCAAGCATGGGTCAGTTGGCGAAATGTTGGATGGGAACGTAGTCTTTGATGTAATCCGGGATAAGGGTGCGGTATTTGACCGGCACGGCTTTGAAGTCGCGCGTGGATAACAGGGGGTTGGTGGCGAGGTCGGTGAAATCGCGGGACTCGATGATATGGCGAATGCGGTCGCTGGTGACGTAGGCCTTAAAATAATTCCGCATGGCGGGAATGGCGTCGAACTCGACCGGCTTGTAATCGGCCACGAACTTGGCGAATTCCTCTTCGAGCATTTCATCCTTGGACTTGAAGCGCGGGATCAGGCCGAAGATTTTTTCCAGGATTTCGCGCAAGCCAAGCCGCCGGTCCACGGCGGCGGCGCGGCGGAGTTTCTCAAGCGAATAATATTCGGTGGGTTTATCGAACACCTCGCGGTTCACATAATCAATGACGCGATCCCACTGACCGGCCTCCACGCTGTCGGCGATGAATTGATTATCCCGCACGGTGTCCTCGAATTTTTCATAGAACATCCGGTCAATCTTCATGCCCTCGGGGCCGATGGTGGCTTCTGCCAGACTGGCAATGAGGTCATCGCCCTGGTGCTCGTAGGTGCTGGTGCGGGTCTTGGGGCCGGTGCCGTCGCCATCGCCACCGTTGGTTTTCGGCTTGGGCAGCTTGATGACCTGGTCGTAATTGAATTTCTCCTCGAAGTATTCGCAGTTGGCGAAGAAATCGAACAGCTTGTAGGAGGTTTTAGCCGGCGACTTGACGGTTTCTTTGAGTTGGTCGTCAAAGAGCTGCTCGAGGAAATTGTGTTTGCGGGTGCCGCGCCCCTTGATCTGGATAAAATCCGTGGGCGAAAAGATGGGCCGGAACAGGCCAAGATTCAGGATATCCGGGCAATCGTAGCCGGTGGTCATCATGCCAACGGTGACGCAGATGCGCGCCTTGCTGGTTTTGTAGGTGGAAAGGATATTGGCGGAGCCGAGCAGGTTGTTGTTGGTAAAATTGATGGTGAACTGCTGGGCATCGGGAATCTGGGAGGTGACCTGCACGGCGAAGTCGGACTGGTATTTGCCGGGGAATAATTTATCCGCCATGAGATTCAGGATCTGCGCGAGTTTGGCGGCGTGTTTCTGGCTGACGGCGAAGATGATGGATTTGCCGATCTCGCCGCTGACGGGGTCGCGCAGGGCATTTTCCAAAAACGTTTTGCAGAAAAGCTGGTTGGTGGCGGCGGCGAAAAATCGTTTCTCAAATTCCCGCTGCTTGAAGGATTCTTTTTGATCCTCGCCGCTCTCGTCCTTGAATTCGACGACGAAGCCCTCGTCAGAGAGGAGTTGGGTCGTGACTTCGCTGCGGGCGTCCACGACGGTGGGATTGATGAGGAAACCATCCTTTACGCCATCGAGCAGCGAATAGCGGAAGGTGGGCTGGCCATCATCGCAACCAAACGTGCGGTAGGTATCGAGCAGCAGGCGGCGCTCGAACTCGCGCGGGTCGTTGGTGGTGGGTTTGGATTGGTCAAATTTCTTGAGATAATCGCGCGGCGTGGCGGTGAGGCCGAGTTTGTAGCCGATGAAATAATCGAACACGGCGCGGGCATTACCGCCGATGGAGCGGTGCGCTTCGTCCGAGATGACGAGGTCGAAATCCGTGGGCGAAAAGAGCGACTGATATTTATTATTGAACAGCAACGACTGGACGGTAGTGACGACCACCTCGGCATGCCGCCAGTCGTCGCGGTTTTCCTTGTAGATGACGCTCTTGTAATCGTTGGCCAGAACCTTACGGAACGCTTTCAGGGCCTGATCTTCCAGTTCCAGCCGATCCACCAGGAACAACACGCGCCGCGCATTGGCGGTGCGGAGAAACAGTTTGATGACGGCCGCTGCGACGAGCGTCTTGCCGGTACCCGTGGCCATCTCAAATAAAAAACGATCCAGCCCCCGGGCGACGGCCTGTTGCAAAGCCGTGATGGCTTTTAACTGATAGGCCCGGAGAAACCGGAGGCCGTTTACATCAATGAAGCGCGGGCGTTCACCGGCATTTTTCCACGCTGCCTCGGATGCATAATTGGGGCGCTGGGTGAGGGCGACGTAATCGGCCTCGATGATTTCTTCGACCAGACGTTTCGAATCGGGAACCGATTTCTGATAGCCGGTGATGGACGCTGGCGTGGGAAAGGCGGTGATGACGTAGGGATTGCCGCGCTCGAGATCCCAAAAATAATGGAGGTTGCCGTTGGA
>CAISVF010000159.1 GCA_903888765.1 uncultured Verrucomicrobia subdivision 3 bacterium
ATTATTGGTCTGGATAGTGGTCCAATTGGTAGTTGCCAGGTTGGTGTTCATTTGCACCACATACGTCAGCCCGGTCAGGGTGGTGGAATTAAATTGAAGGTTGCCGGCACCGGCAAAGGTGCCGTTTACCTTGGGGGGAAGTGCTATGTTTACCGCCGCCACACTGCTAGTGACTGAGCCGGCACTGTTGGTGACTGCCACGGTGTAATTGCCGCTGTTATTGGTGGCGATGGCGGTCAGCGTCAGCGTGTTGGTTTGCACGCCGCTATAAACACCACCATTGGAAAGGCTGGTCCCGTTTTCCTGCCACTGAAAGGAAAACGGCGGGGTGCCGGTCACCGTTACGCTGATGGCAGAACTTTGTCCGGCCAACAGGGCGAGATTGGCCGGAGGACTGGTGAGGAAACTGGGCGGGGTGGCAGAAGAGGCCACCGTCAGCGCCGTCGGAGTGCTGGTGATGCTGCCCCAGAAATTAGTGGCCACTACGAAGTAATTACCGGCATTGGCCGCGGTCACGTTTGGTAAAGTCAGGCTCGCATTCACAAAGGTGTTAGAGTAGGTGGCGCTGCTGATGGGATTGTTCGTATAGGTTTGGGCGGCCACCAAGGTATTGCCCTGATACCAGAACACGCAGGGAACTCCGTTGGTTATATAATTTCCTGTCCCGCCGATACCATTGTACACGTTCAGTGTGCCACCTAGGATTGCGCTCAAGGTGACGGTCGATCCGCTATTGACGTTGGTTGTGGCTGGCAAGGAGTTGGTGAAGAGGGGCGCGTAACCAAAGGCCCAATAGGAATCGTATTGTTGCTGTGGAACGATGGTGGTGCTGCCCACAACGCTGTTAAAAGTCATGGAATAAATGCCGCTCTTGGAAGGAATTACCTGGGCGGCAGTGAGCGAGAGAGTATTGTTGGTGAATGTCGCGCCAAGTGGCGTGGTGTTGTAAGACCACTGGTAAGTGTTGGTGGCGGTTGCCACGTTGGTTAACGAGGTATACATGGTTAAGGTATTTCCAGCGGGCGCATAATTGGTATAAGCCAACGCCAGAATATTGCTGCCTGCGGTCTGACAAACGGTGAGATAAACGGCCGAAAGGACGGATCCTGAGGCATTGCTGGCTGTCAGAGTGTAAACTCCTGCATTATTTGGCTGTACTGCCGGAATGGTTAAGCTGGAATTGTTGGTTCCGGCCGAGATGAAAGTGATGCCCTGTTTCCAAAAGTACGTTGGGGGAGGATTGCCAACGGCAGTGCCATTGAGCACCACATCCGAGCCCACTTGGGCGATCACGCTTTGCGGCGTCAAGGTAAAGGAGGGGGGCGTGGCTCCGCCACCGGAGTTGACAATGGACAATGTGGTGGTGCGTGTGTCCGTAAGCGAGGTGGTGCCACAGCCATTTTTGTAAACTTTGATCGCAAATGCGTTGTTTCCGATCGTCGTGGGGGTGCCTGTCACCAACGCTTGATTGCCTCCATTATAGACAATTGTCAGGCCGGAAAACAAGGCTTGCACGCTGGACAGGCAGTTGTTGGTAAGCGTCATGGCAGTGACGGATCCTGCATGGCCGCCGGAGTAAGTGACGATGCCGGTGTAGGGCTGGCCCACGGTCGCCGTGGCCGGCGAAATGGAAATACTTGATGCCTGAGACACTGCATCGTAGCCCAGCAGGGCGGTGGCACCGATACCTAGTTTGAGGATGAACCCCCAAGCGGACGGGGCCAAACCCTGATTGGGCAGCATGGAGCGCATGAGCGGAGCCATTTGCAGCATGGCGGCCAGCGCTAGGGACAGGAGGTGAACGAGTTTATTTTTCATGTGAGTATTCACTTTAGGATCAGTGTATTTGGTTTGATTGCTTTTTGGTGCGGTGTTTTATTGTTTGGACGACAAAACGAGATAGGTTGGCAGGCCTAGAACATTGAACTGGTCTAAAACCTCCTTGGCCGGCGATTCATTTGGGCGTTCGGCTTGATATCGGACCACGATGAAATCCTTCAACCGCTTTTGGACGTTGCTCTGGTTGAAGACGGTAAAATCCATGGCCTCACAGTTTTTACACCAGCTGGCGGCAAAGTCAACAAACACCGGTTTGCCCGTCGCGTGCGCCTCTTGGAGCGCATTGGCCAGCGACTGATCACCGCCGCCAATCGCAATCGCAGAACCGGGGGCGGCCGTCAAATTGGTACGGGATTGCTGGCTGCGGGCCAGCCCGTAAGCGATGTTGCCGTAATACAAGGCAAATAAAATGATCGCCACGCCGAAGGTATATTTCACCCAGACCATCCATTTGCCCGGTTTGGGCAGGAAGGAAAGGCTGGCACCCATGAACGGCCACGGCAAGGCCATGCCCAATCCCAGCATGAACGGCAGGGCCAGACCAATGCTCATGCCCTTGGCATGCAGATCCGTTGCCATCAGGAGCACCGAAATCACGACCGGCGCGACGCATGCCCCCGCCAGCAGGGCGGCTACCGCCCCCAAGGTAAAGGCGACCAGCCATTTACTCCGGGTTTGGTGGGCGGCCTTGGATTCCCGTTTGCCCAGCAATCGGTCGAACCGGGTGAAATCAATTTGGAAGACATCAAACATCGCGAGCGATAGCAGGGCAAAAATCACGGCGATGGCTACGTTGAACCAGACGGAGGAATTCAAGGTGCCGAATTTGGCTCCGGTCAAAACCACGGCCAAACCGAGGATTCCGTAAGCGAGCGACATGCCCAAGCCGTAGGCGGCACCATTGAGGAATCCCTCGCGGCGCGTGTGCGCCGCCTTGCCCGCGCCGATGATGGCCAGATTAATAGGAATCAGCGGCAATACGCACGGCGTCAGGTTCAAACCGAGGCCCCCCAGGAGGATCAGAAAAACCGTCGCCGCCAGGCCAAAGCGTTTGTATTTAGCCAGCGGATCACTGGCCGCTTGAATGTGGCCTGAGGCCGCCTGATTCAAGAATTGAATCAAGTCAGCGGCTTTCACATACCCGGTTTGGCGGGCGACCACTTGAAAATCTTTCGCCGGGGTCTTCCAGTCTGCGGAGGGGGCTGCCGGATCCTGCGTCACCTGGACCAGTTCCGTGGCGGTTGCCATGGCTTCGCCATAAACACCGGCTTCATTTTTGACAAAGGTGCGTTTTTCCGGAAAAAAGCAGGCCGCATTGGTGCAGCCTTGGAATTTCACTTGCACCGGACCATTCACCGGCTCCAACACGACGCTGAAGTTACGGTCATAGAGTTTTTTCTCGTGGCCGGTCACCTTATCCACCATCACCACGGGGGCGGGAATGTGTTTGGGGGTTAGTTCGGTGCCGTCTTGCGCCAAAAAGTGGAGCCGCTCGGCATAGAGCACGCAATCGTTCGGGATGGTGAAATCCACTTTCAGTGCCGGAGCCCCCGCATTGACTTGATTGGCCACGGCGACGCCGAAGGGACTGCGCATGGGCAAAGAATCCGACGCCAGTGCGGTGACGAGGGACGCCGCCAGCCAGAGCGCGGTGGAAAAACAATGCCGGAAGTTCATGCGGGATTGGGCTGACAGGTTAATTGCAGCCGCAGCCTCCGCCGCCAACTCCCTTGCCGCCAGCGGCCATTTCGCGGGAGAAGAAAATGTGGTCCTTCAGGCCGTCATCCAAGGGATCGCGATCGCCGCGCATGGTGTAATCTGCCAGGGTTTTACGCTGCCAGGGTTTCACCGATTCACAGCCGGTCTGCGAGCCGATGATCACCCCCAAAAACGCCAATAAAAACAACTTGGTAAACAATGGTCGCATAAGCTTACTTTTTCAGGAGGGCTTCGATTTCCTGCTCATATTGTTTGCGGGTTTCGGCACCATGAAAGCCGGTGTGGATGAAACGCACCGTGCCTGCCTGATCGAACATAAACGAGCCGGGCATGGTCTGGATGCCGGCGGCCGCCACCAGTTTCTGCTTGGCATCGCGCACCACGCTGAACACGGTGGGATTTTGCTTCAGGAAATCCTGCATGTCCGAGGCGTCCTCGTCCTCATTGACCGCCAGAATAACCAACCCCCGGTCGCCGTATTTTTTTTGCAGTTCATTCATGGCGGGGAACGATTCCTTGCACGGCCCGCACCACGAAGCCCAGAAATCCACAATGACCACCTTGCCTTTGAGCCCGTCGGGCAATTTGCCATCCAGCTTGAAGGTGCTGAGGTCCGGCAGGGCATCGCCGACTTTCAAGGCGGCCCGAGCGGAGACAATGGTGCCGGCGAGTAGCGCCGTGAGGAGGGTGGTTTTAATTAAGGAGGTATTCATGGAATTTTCGGGAATAGAGTTTGGTGGAATCGGTGGTGACTGCCCCGGCAGCGCCGGGGTGGAGCTCGACGAGCTGCAAACCTTCCTTGGCCCCGAGGATGCAGATGCTGGTGGAGAGCAAGCCGGCAATGGTGCAACTCGGGGCGATAACGGAGACCGCCCGGACATCATTGATGGCCGGATAACCGTTGCGCGGATCCAGGATGTGGCCATAGCGGCGACCGTCGTAAATAAAATGGCGCAAATAGTCGCCGGAGGTGGCCACGGCATGGTCGGTCACCGCCACCCCGGTCCAACATTTGCCGGGTTGCGTGGCGTCGTCCAAACCAATGTACCAGAACTCTTTATCCGGCGCATGACCGCGCACGCGCACGTCCTGCCCGAAATCCACGAGCACATGGGGCAGGCCTCGCTGGATGGCCAGATTCATAACACAGTCCACAGCGTATTCCTTACCGATGCCGCCCAAGTCCAGCGCCATGCCGGGGAAGGGGAGAAAAATGCCTCCGGGGCGGCGCTGGACTTTATTCCAGCCCACCAGAGTGCGGGCCGCCTGAATGGCGGACGCATCCGGCACGGCAGGCGGCTGCTGTTTCCAGTTCCACAGCTTGATGAGCGGTAGTGCGGTGGGGTCAAATGAGCCGCGGGTGAAAAAAAACAATTCCTGGCAAAGGTTGAATAACCGGTCGGTTTCAGGATCGGTTTCCACCCAATGGCTGCCGGCGGCATCATTGATGCGGCCGATCAGGCTATCCGGCAGAAAGCGCGAATAGCGCGCCTCAAACTGGGCCACCCAGGCAAGGACCTCGCGCTGAAAATCCCGGATCGCACTGGCGGACGATCCCTGCACGTGCACGCGGCAGTGCGTGCTCATCGCGCGGAATTCGAGTTTGTGCAATCCCCGTTGCACGGTGGTTTGGGCGGATTGCGTGACACGAGCCAAAACGCCCCCGGCTCCTTCCGGGCGGGCGGGCGGGCCAGAACCGGCTGGCGTCAATCTATGGCTGGCAGTCAATGACATGGATATCATTCGGTCAAAACCAGATGCGCGCGCCAAAGCTGACCAGGTTGGCGGCGGGATAGGCGCTCTGCGAAGTAACGCCATCCAATCCTTGCATGACGTAACGCAGGTAGCTGACATCCAAAGACAGGTGTTTTTGCACGCGCCAGGTCAAACTGACGCCGGTGGCAACGGTTTCCATTTGGGAGAGCCGATAATCCGAGGAATAAAAGGAAGGGGGATGATTAACGTCAGGCACCATGACACAATAGAAATCCGCCGCATTCTGGACGTAGTAGCGAAACGTCGGGGAGATCACCAGATGCTTGCCGATTTTCTGGTGCCAGTCCAGTTCCGCCGTGTGGGCGAAGATGCCGTAGGAATCG
>CAISVF010000160.1 GCA_903888765.1 uncultured Verrucomicrobia subdivision 3 bacterium
CCACCGCTGTAAGTTGCTACCGCTCCAAACTTCACCGTGCCGCCACCGGTGATGGCTAACCCTTTGCTGGCACCGTTGTCGGAGAGTCCACTGTTCACGCTCAGGGTGCGGGCAGCCGCGACATTCCAAGTCTGATTTCCGCTGATTGTCACCGGCGTGGTGATGGTCAGATTTTGGTTTGCCGCCGAAAGATCAATTCAGCTTCCCAATGTCAGCGTGTTCGTTCCGCCGATAGAAACCGGACCGGATGGCGTGGTAACAATGACTGAAGAGACGTTGAAATCCGCATCCAGCACGTTGTTCAAATTGTTGATGGACAAATCGTTGAAGGTCACCGACTGGCCCCCAATGGGAGTTTGCTGGGAACTCCAGTTTCCAGGAGTTGTCCACGAGTTGTCGCTGTAGCCGGTCCATGCGGGCGGAGGCAGCGTTGCAATGAAGCGCCATTGAACCGCAGTCGTTGTCGTCGTCGTCACGACCATCGTGAACGTGGCCACGGCCGTCGAGTTGTTGTAGGCCAACTGCAGCCGCTTGCTGGTGGACGGATGATCGAGATAAAACCAGCCATACTGATTGGCCGTCAAAGACCACTGCACCGCCACGCCCGTGGTGCCCGCAGCAACGAAGCCAACTGAAGTGCTATTGTAGCTGAGCCGCCTTCCGTCCAACAAGGAAACCAGGTAATACAGATTCGCACTGCCCGCCGACTGAAGCGTCCATTTCGTTGAAAAGTCATTCACCCTGATTTCAGCGGCGTCGGCGTTGGCACCGAGGGAGTTTTCCAGCCGCTTGCGCGTACCGCTGTTGTGGACGTAATAAATTTTGTTAGTCTCCACGTTGGCATCACAGTCCCAGGCCGCATATAATTCGCCAAATGGGGTCAGATTGCGATTCTCGTCAAAGGCATTGGAACGCGGCGCGGGCGTGGTTCGAGTCCAAGGATTGACAGCCATTGGACTGTTGGTGTCGGCGGTGAAAACAAACAGGGAATACTTGCGCAGCCACGGGATGGACTCCGCGCGCCACAAGAATTCGGCCAACGCGTTGTAATTATCCTCTTCACTCCAATTGCCCGTGCCGCCCCAGTCCACCACGCTCCATTCGGTCATCCACATGGGAATCCCATAGGTGTTATAGGCGGTTTGCAAAGGGTTGATCCAAATACTCGACGATGCGCTAGAGTTGTTACCAGGGTATTCATGGGCAGGCAGGTAGTCCACCCGGCAACCCCAATTAGTGATGTAGCCGTAGAATATTTGATTCCACGTGCCGTTGACATTGCCCGCAGCCGGCCCCGCCATCGGCAAATCCAGATTGTGATCGTTCATGTAATAGATGGCACCATTGGTGGCATCAACGTTTGCTTGCCCCACCACGTCAGGTTCATTATAACCAAGAATATTGAGCGAATAGCCGGTTGTCCGCCATCCGGGCTGAAAACTCCACAGATTGCCAGCGACGGTGCTGCCGCGATACCAAGTGTCCGGATCCATGGGGAAATAATTGACGCCGGAAACTTTGGGATCGCTGGTATACCACCAACCATAGGTCCATTTTGATGCGAAGGTAATCTGATAGGCACGCGATGAGCCGGCGATGCCTTTCTTGGGATAAATCTGTGCGAGCGTAATCTGCCAGAGTTGGGTGGCAGAATTGGTCTGATCATTTTGCACCAACACTCCGCCTTGATTATCCGCCACCAAACCGCTGAATTGATTCACGAAGTAAAAATTCGTGCCATCCACTGCCTGGAGATACCATTCCTGATCCGGCAGCGCCGAATAATTTTCATCTACCAAGGCCGCCCCGGCGTTCGTCGCCATCTGCGCGCCCGCCAGACACAAGCCCGTCGCCCGGTTGATCAGACGATAGGTTCCGTTGTCATAGTTCAACAACACCTGATACTGCGCTGCCCAATTCGTGATTGCAGGCTTGCCCAACAACACCGGCAGTCCGTTGCTCTCCACCACCACCTGTCCCGCCGCCGAATTGCTCAGGTAATAATAAGAATCGCTGTACGTGTCGTATTTCGCCGTGACCGGCGTGTTGGAGACTATGCCGGTGCCCAGCGGGTAGCCGCCGTTACTGTTCGCCGGAAAAATGCACAGTTCCTGCACCGCGCTCACGCTCGCGTTGGTGAACACCAGTTGCACTTTCGTGGTGGTCACCGGCGCCGTAAACGGAATCACCAGCGCCCCGTTGGTATTGCCCGCAACACTGCCTCCGGAAATGTTCGCCCATGCGCTCCCGGTCCAGTATTGCAGGACAAAATTTGTCAGCGGTGCCACGCCGGTTGCGCCCGAATACAAATGCGCACTCCCGATTTTGTTGGTGAACTGCAAATTGATCAGCAATGAATTACTTCCCACCAGCGTCGTCTGCCACGCCGAGGACGGGCTAATCAATCCGTCGGCCGCCAGCAACGGCCAGTTGCCGTAGGTGTTTGCCGTGGCAAACGCTGGCTGCTTGCGCGCCAGATCAACCCCAAAATCCGTCCCGAACGGATAACCATTTGTGCCTTTGGGCGGATACAGCGCCATCTCCCGTAGGTAAACATTGCCATCAAGCGAATCATAGAACCGGAACGACGACGCCGTGACCGGGGTGGTGAAGACAAGGTTTACTTCCTTGTTGGTGTTGCCCACCAGCGTTGTCCCGGGCACGTTCACCCAGGTCGAATTAGTCAGATATTGCATCCAGAATACCGTCGGCGGCGAAACCGTGTCCCGCCCCAGAGCCAACTGGACGCTGCCCACCTTCACCGGAAATGGAAACACCACCTGCGCCCAGTGCGGCGCAGAAGAGCCGCTCTGCCAGTAACTATCATTAACCGTCAGACCGTCCGTGACATACTGCCCCGGCTGCGATCCGGTGGAGGAATCCGTGATGACCGGCTGATACTTTGCCAGGTTCACCCGCGTCGCGGTGAACGGTGTCTGAGTGAAGACAGCCACCCCATTGTCCCGCACGCTGATCGCGTTGAGTTGGCCGGACGGGCTGCTGACACCGGTGGTGCCGGCGGCGAAAGTGAAGGTCTGGCTCGTGCCGCTCGCCGAAAAAGTGCCGACGGCATATTGACCGACACCACCTCCAGTTTGGGTGGTATTAAACGTCAGGCTGACCGAGTTGCCACCGCTGCTGCTCCAGGTTTCATTCCGGGTCCAGGTGGTGCTGCTGTTCCGGCTGTCGTTAAGCCAAATTTGCACCGTATAGGCATGGCCGGGAGTCAGGCCATTCATGGTCACTGACCCCGAAGTGGAGCCGTAGGCACCGCCGGAAAGCACGTTGGAATAGGCGGTGGATAAACCACTGAACGGTGCATTGGCATATCCGAACGCATTATAATAGCTACCGAGACCAGAGAGGGTGATATTGCCCCAGGTCGTGCCGCTGCTGACCGCCGCAAAAGACACTCCGTTGACCGTGGCAGCCGTTCCCGCATAAGCGTAAAGCGCCGTGCCGTTGGTAATGACATCCAGATTGCCACTGACGTTCGTCGAAGTGCTCCAAATGATGCTGCCCGCAAAGCCCGTCGTCGCCGACAAATAAAAACCAGCCGCGAGCGCCAGCCAAAGGAATCCAAGCTGCCTGGCTCGGCGAAGGGATTCCCCAAATCCAACTGACCGGTTCAAGCCGGCCTTAATGCTGAAGTCGTTTGACGGTTGCATAAATTGTGACGGATCATTAATAAATTGTGGCTAAAAACACACAAAAGCACGGCTTCGTCGGGCTTAAGTAGATGAAGAACCGGCTTCAAATATTTGTGCGCTGAAATTATCCGATAATATGCACTCTTTCACCGTTTTTGCGAATCACGAGTTCTCGGGGCAAAGCCAGCTCCTTGGCAACCGGACATTCCATGGCGATCCAGTTTTTCCAACCACTGAGACCGCCGCCGAAACCCATGCCTGGGAAGACTGCCACGCCACCCAAAACCAAATTGCTTATGGAGATTTCTACCGATTGAATGCCATCAAGTTGATACAAGCGATGGTGATGTTCGGGCTCGAAGCGTTCCATCCTTAAATTGGATCCAGTTCAGGTTCAAACCGCCAAAAAAAACTGTTCGCCGGCACTGCAACCGCCAGCCTTGACCCACAGGTCAAAGCGAGGCGGAAGTGGATTCGCCTCCTCCATACCGCGCAGGGTTGCCTTGAGGGCTGGTAACGGACGTTCCTGATGAGCACAGTAGAATTGGGTTTAACTCAGTGG
>CAISVF010000161.1 GCA_903888765.1 uncultured Verrucomicrobia subdivision 3 bacterium
GGGGGACGGTTTGTGGCTGTTCGCGGCGCGGCGGCTGAATGCGGCGTAGTGCGCGGCGCAGTTCTTCAATCTCGCGTTCGTCAGCCAGCTTTTGGCGCTCGGCGATCTCCACGAGTTCCAGCACTTCATCCAGATGATCTAGCAGATGCTTGAGCGACTCTGCAATCTCCGTGGCGTGTTCCACTGCCTGGCTGACGGCCGAAGTTTCGGCGGGACGAAAATCTGCGGGTTTGACCCACGGCTTGTTGGGGCGCGGCGGTTCCGGGCGGCGATCCTGACGGCGTTCGCGATCAAATTCGCGCGGTGGTTGGAGCGCGCGCTGCGGGGCGGTCGGCGGTGTAGCGGGAGTGATCTGGGGAGTTGGTAGCTCTGCGGAAGGTTCCGTGCTGGTTTCCGGTTCTTCTGCCGGCGGCGTTTGGCATTCCTCCGCCGGGGCGGCAAATTCAGCCGGTTCTTCCGGATGTGGCTCGCGAAAATCTCCCGAAGTATCTTCTTCCGGTTCGTTCACGTCCTGAGGCGGCACGAGGGCGGTTTCTGGCTCCGTCATCGGAACCGTCGGGGGCAGGTCGGTGGAGGCGGGGACGCTCTGGACGCTCTCTGCTGCCGGGCGAGGGGCGCGAGGACGTCCGCGTCCGCCTCGACGACCACGGCGGCGGCTGTTGCCCGGGCGCGCGGCGGCGGCGGGCAGGTTCAAATTGGATTGTTCGTCTGGCACAAAATTATAAGGTGAGGATGGCGGCTTCGCGTGCAAATGCAATGGCGAAGTGAGGTTACTTTTTCACAGGCACTGGTGGGCGCAGGTCTCAATTCTCGTCGAATTTACGTTGGATGACTTCTCCCAGCGCCGCCATGGCCGCCGGTGCGTCGGTGCCTTTTACATGGATTTTGATTTTACTGCCGGGGCCGGCCGCAAGCATCATGAGGCCCATGATGCTTTTGCCATTGATTTTTTCCCCGTCTTTTTCCACCAAAATTTCGCAGGCAAAGCGGTTGGCAATTTTTACGAACATGGCCGCTGGCCGGGCATGAATACCCGATTTATTCAGGATCGTCAGTTCCTGCGTGAGGAACTCGTTGGCAGTGGCTTTGGATGCGCTCATCGGTTGGTTCGTGCCCAAGTTAGTCGGCGCGACGGGTTTCGCCAACGAAAAACTACAAGTCCTCGGTCCCTGTGGTCGGTGCTTTTTCCGTCATCTGTGCGATCAGACGTTTGTTGAGATCCTCGGCGGCGTTGTAGCCGGACTTGCGGAGTTTGGCCTGAAAAGCCGCCACTTCGATCAGCCGTGCGATATCGCGGCCGGGGCGCACGGGAATCGTGACGTGAGCCACGTCCACGCCCAGCACCTTGACAAAATCCTGGTCGAGGCCAAGCCGGTCCACGTCGGGCACGTCGTTCCAGGCCTTGAGCGTGATGATTAGATCCAGCTTCTTATTCTTGCGGATGGCCTTGATGCCGAACATCAGCGCCACATTGATGATGCCGATGCCGCGCACTTCCATGTGGTCTCGTGTCAGTTCGGAGCTGGTGCACAGCACTTCGCGGCCGTCCATGAGGGTGACTTTCACCACATCGTCGGCTACGAGGCTGTAGCCCCGCTCGATCAGCGCCAGCACCGCTTCGCTTTTGCCGATGCCGCTTTCGCCCCGGATGATCACTCCCACTCCGAGGATGTCCACCATGCTGCCTAATTCCGAACCGCGCGGGGCGAACATGGATTCCAGTGCAAGAGTGGCGAGGTTGATGAATTTCATCGTCACCTGCGGCGATTGAAACACCGGCACGCCGGTCTGCGCAGCCGCTTCGAGAAATTCCTTGTCCGGCTTCAGCCCGCGGCTGAAGACGATGCACGGTATTTTATAGGCAAATAAATAGGCATAGCGCGTCGCGCGCTCCTCGGCGCGCAGCGATCGCAGGTAAAATACCTCGGCGTGGCCCATGATCTGTACGCGCTTGTAGGCAAAATAGCGGGTGAATCCGCTCAAGGCCAGGCCCGGGCGGTTCACCGTGGGTTCGCGGATGACCCGCTTCAAGTCCTCTCCGGCGAGTTGCCGCATCTGGAGGGAGCCGGCGTGGGTCTTGAAGAACTCTTCTACGGTAACAACGGGGCGTTCCATGGTTTGTTTAAGTTTAGGGAGTTTGTGGTGAACTGCTGCCGGTGGTGGCAGTTTATGGTTTGCGGGGGTGCAAGCGGTGGTTTTTTGGCTTTAGATTATAAGTTAAATTCCGGTCCCAGATACATTTCCCGCGCCTGGGGATCGTTGGCGAGGAATTCTGCTGTCCCGGCCACGAGCACCTGTCCTTTATGGATGATGTAACCTCGGTCGATGAGTTTCAGCGTCTCGCGCACATTGTGGTCGGTGATCAAAATCCCAAGGCCGCGCCCTTGCAAGCGCCGGACAATCTTTTGTACTTCGTAAACCGCAATCGGATCAATTCCGCTGAACGGTTCATCCAACAATAACAATTTGGGACTGGTGACCAGGGCGCGGGTTATTTCCAGGCGGCGCTTTTCCCCGCCGCTCAACTGATAGGCCATGCTTTTGCGGATGGGCGTCAGATCCAGTTCTTCCAGCAGGTAATCCAGCCGCACGGTACGTTCATCGCGGGATAGCTTGCAGGTTTCCAGAATGGCCAGCAGGTTTTGTTCCACCGTCAGCTTGCGAAACACCGATGGTTCCTGGGTAAGATACCCGATGCCGCGCCGCGCCCGCAGGTGCATCGGCAGGCTGGTGATGTCTTCCCCCAGAAAGCTCACGTGGCCCTCGTCTGGACGCACCACCCCGACCACCATGTTGAAGGTGGTGGTCTTGCCGGCCCCATTCGGTCCGAGCAGGCCCACGATTTCGCCCGCGTTCACGCAGATTGAGACGCCGTTGACCACGCGCCGACCGCGATATTCCTTCGCCAGTTTATCTGTGGCGAGCAAGGCGGTCGCCGCCGTCACCTCACTTTCCGTTCCTGGGATTTCTGGTTCCGGCTGGGGTTGGTTTGGGTTCACGCAATTTCCGTCTTAAAAAAGTTTCAGCGGCGTGCCGTTTGTGCTGTCGGCACCCATGGTGGGATTCTCTGCATGGATTTTCAAGTTCTGACCGTTCACGCGTTCCCAGAAAATCGGTTCACCGGTCACCTGTCCCTGCGGCATTTCCACCTTCGGATTGCCGCTAAAACTGCCGGACTCGTTCGTGATCGAATTCGCCACTTTATAATCATAAACCGCCTTGGCGGCGGTGATGTGATACTTCGCGCCCGTCAGTTCGGTGTAATCAATCACCACATTGGTCTCGGTTTGCAAATGATCGGGATGCCCGCCGCCGACCGGATAGGTCACCGTCAGTAATTCGCACGAGAGTTGTAGCTGGGGGTTGGTCACCCGGACATGGCCGCGATAAATCACCTGGCGCGTGCTCTGGGAAAAATCCCAGCTGTCGGATTTTATGTCCAGCCGCTGCGCCGGGGCTTTTTCCACCCCGTTGGTTTGCGCCTGCGCGGCACCAGCCGCCAGCATTAGTATGAGTAAGCTGGTTTTCATAAGGATGCGTCGGCGCTGCCCGCCGGCTTCTGAATCACTGTATGCACGTTATTTGAGATGGAGATACTGAGCAAAGCATTCGTCTGCCGCAACCAAAACCCGTCGCCTTCATGATGGGAGCGGCGATCTCCTGAGCGGATTTCGACATGGCTCGGTGAACGCGCCCAGCCTTCCAGTGGCGCGAACGTGCAGCGCGGCGTTTCCACTACGGATTCGAGTTTTCCCTTGGCGTCGAACAATTCGATGGTCACACCGCTCAAATCCAGCAGGCCGCCGGGCAGCGGCGAGGCTTCGGCGCAATTCAGCCGGGTTTTAACCTGCTGTTCATTGGGCGGCTCAAAATAGGTCTCGGACGTGAAGTTTTTCGTGTGCAGCCCTTTAATCGTGCTCAATAGGTTGTCCTCGGCGTGAACCGTCCAGGCGAACACCGCCAGCGCGGCCGTCAGCCGCCAAGTGGCGGGGCCGCTATTCATTCCGAATATTTTTGCACAAATGGTTGCCATTGCTTTTGCGCCTGCAGGATCAGCTCAAGAATCTCGCGGATGGCCCCGTGGCCCCCGGTTTTTTGGGTGACATAATGCGCCGCCGCTTTCGGCTCGGGCATCGCGTCGCCCACCGCCACGGCCAGTCCGGCGCGCGTCAGCGGGCCGAGGTCTATGATGTCATCTCCGACAAAGCAAACGTCGCTCCAGTTCAATTTTTCCTGCGCCAGCAGGGTTTCAATCGCCGCCGTCTTGCTGAGGTGATCGCCCTGTTGCACCAGAAAATCAATCTTCAACTCATCCGCCCGCAGTTGGGTGGCCAATGACGGCCTCGCCGAAACCCAGCCGACTTTCAGCCCCGCGCGGCGCGCCAGCACCAGGCCCAGGCCATCGCGGATGTTGAAGCGTTTGAACTCGCGTTCCCCGCCGATGAATATGGAGCCATCCGTCAACACGCCGTCCACGTCACACAGGAACAATTTGACGCGCGCCAGTCGTGCGTGCAGGGATTTCGGAATCTTTTTGGCCATATTAACGGGGTGCCGGGGTGCTTTTCACTGAACGGCCTGAAAAACTTTCAGCAATGCGCGCAGCGTCGTCGCCATCTCACTGAGCGGAATCATGTTGGGGCCATCGCTCAGAGCCTGGTCGGGCTGGGGATGGGTTTCGATAAAGAGGCCCTTCGCTCCCGCCGCCAGCGCCGCTTTCGCCAGCACCGGGGCATATTCACGCTGGCCGGCGGATTTATCGCCGCCGCCGCCGGGCAACTGCACCGAATGGGTGGCGTCAAACACGACCGGAAAACCAAATGATTTCATGAT
The DNA here is from genome assembly GCA_903888765.1 of uncultured Verrucomicrobia subdivision 3 bacterium. Classification (GTDB taxonomy): domain Bacteria; phylum Verrucomicrobiota; class Verrucomicrobiia; order Limisphaerales; family UBA11358; genus UBA11358. The sequence goes on from CAISVF010000161.1 coordinate 4,834, forward strand.
CGGGATCGCGCGCATGTCCGTCACGAGATTGTTGTAGCCAAACGTCGTGCCGCGTTCCGTAAGCAGCAGGTGCCTGGCCCCGGCTAGACGCGCTTTTTCTGCCACGCGTCCCATTTCGGCCGGTGAAAGGAACTGGCCTTTTTTGAGGTTCACGATTTTTCCGGTCGTCACGGCGGCTTCGATCAAATCGGTTTGGCGGCAGAGGAACGCGGGGATCTGCAAAATGTCCACCACGTCGCCGGCTTCATAGGCCTGGCTCTCGGTGTGCACGTCCGTCAGCACCGGCACGGCAAATTCCTCGCGGATGTTGGCGAGAATCTTCAGCCCGCCTTCCAACCCCGGACCGCGAAACGCCTTGCCCGACGTGCGGTTGGCTTTATCAAAGCTGGCTTTAAAAATGTAGTAGATCCCGAGTTTGTTGCAGGTTTTGACCAGGGACGCGGCTACCGTGCGGCAAAGCTTTTCGTTTTCTATCACGCAGGGCCCGGCGATCAAAAACAAGCGGCGGGGCGCATTGAGCTGTTTCCAAATGGCGGCGGAATTGAACACGCCCAACTTTTACCAGCGGGACATTGAAAAGTAAATGCGTTGCTTGCCGGAGGCCCTGGTAGGACAAGATCAGAGAACTGAATTCCCGAGGTGACCAGTTTGCGTAAAAGGGTCGGCACTTTGCTTTGAACCCTCCGCTAGAAAATATCACTAGGCAGCCTTGCGAATACCTCGAATGTTTATACTCCAATGATCCAACTGCCCATGCAAACCAACCACATCCTGACCCAGCCCGCCCGAAATATAAAAGTGTCCGACTAAACCCACAATGCCGCCACGCTTTGCCTCAAATGCAAAATCGCCGGTCGGCTCCGCTTTCCGAAACTCAAACTGAGTGATGCCGACCCGCTGTAATGACCACGGCAACGTGGCGGCTACGTCAACTCTCTGCCCATCCTGAACATAAAATCCCGTGAAGTGAGTTCCGGGAGTGCCGGATAGCTTGATGCTGGTGGTGCCCGTGTTCGGCCAAAATAATGCAATGCCGGCGAACAATAGAATCACAAACAATCCGATAAGGGTGATGATGCTTTTTTTCATAATTGGTGCGGTGTAATACTGCCTAACTTAGCTAAGCCGCCGCCGACTCGCAACGTGAACCGCGAAACGGACCGCGCCAACGGCGGCTCCGGTGGCTGCGGCGTTTACGCCGCAGGCTCATGGTGGCAATAACTCCCTATGTGGCTGGTTATCGCGTGTCCAGTGAGCCAATGCGACGTCAGTTGTGTCTTGAAAAAGAAACGACAATTTCAGTGCCTCAACGTGGGTATCACAAAATACGACGTTGGCTTTGCCATGATGACGATCATAAACCCTTTTCGTGCCTGCGTAAGCTGCCTGCGGTGTTGCTGCTTGAACCGCAACACGTCCGATCATCCATTGTCCATCGGCAATGACGGAGCCGTTTCCGCAAAATCCATCGCCAATGGCTATCATTTGACTTGGACTTACGACTGAGGATTCCCTGTCTGGCGGTATTATGCCTTTGCCATGCGAATGAAGCAACTCACCCAATCCCAATCTTCCCCCAATTCCAAACGCATTGTAGCCGTATGAGCAAAACCCATGAACGCCAATGGCTTTGAATTCTCTTGGCATTTCAAGTCTGGGACAATGCCATACACCGTTGGTAATAATGTCTGGGTTTTTTGGATCCCCCGTTTTCCATCCATCATGCAGCATTTGCTCTTCAAGAACTTTCATCCAACCGGGCTCCGACAAAGACTGACCCTGCCCATAAGGATAGGTCTTGCTCTCTGATTCTGCATAAATGTCGGGGGTTTTTCAGCAGGTTTTTTTGGGGGGGTAAACATTCGCTGGCAGCCTGCCAGCAATA
>CAISVF010000162.1 GCA_903888765.1 uncultured Verrucomicrobia subdivision 3 bacterium
CAGGCCCTCGTCGAACGCATCTCCACCATCAAACGCGAACCGCCGCATACCTTGCTGATCGTGCCCCAGAACATTTCTTGGGACGAGACTTGGGTTGCGGCGGCAGCCAACCGCTTGCTCCAGTTCACCTCCAAGGATGCGTTTATCACGGTTCTTTTCATCGCGGATATGGCCCGGGCCGCCCTCGTCATGCCCGGTCTGGATGGGGCCAAGGACACCGGCGTCCGCGAACTGTCTCTCCGCCCGTGGCACGACGAGGCGGTGCGCCAGTGGCTTCAGGATTTGAATTTGGGGGATGATAAGCCCATGCGGGCTCGGATCCGTCAGGTCTCGGGCAACTGGCCCATGTTGCTCATGCAGCTAACCACTTCCAGCAAGGCCGACCTGCTGAAGTCGTGTGTTGAAATGGAAAAAAGGACCCAGCAAAAGTCCGAGGCTTTGGAATTGCTGCCGGCTTTTGGTCTCGCCGGCGAGGCCCCCAACTCCCCGCTTTGCGTCGCGGCCGATTCGGGCCGGTTCAATCTGGCCTGGGTTTACCAGTATCTTGACGCCAAGGACGACAGCGCCCGCCAAAAAATCGCCGAGCGGATTACCCTCGCGGAGAAACTTGGCCTCATCGGTGTTTTTGGTGGCGATTTGGAGTTTGATCCGTTGGCCGCACGCATATTGCTCAAAGCCCACGCTGCCGCATGATCGAGTTTTGGCAATTGCCCGGTTCGTCTCGTTTCTTGCGCGGGATCGCTGATGATCTGCGCGCGGGCTGCAATGTGGTGCTCACATTTTCCGAGCATTCGATTGATGGGTGGTTTACTACCCTGTGCGCGGAGCTGAGTGATTCGCTTCCGAGCCCACAGACGCTGGTGCCGGATGGCAGCCCGCCAATCGTTGCCCTTCAGAACCACCTTGGCCTGCAAAACGCCTCGCCGCGGATGTCTCTTCCAGAATTGTGTCGGCTGCACGCCTTCGGCGGCAAACTGATATATTTGGACTTTCGCACACCCGGGGAATGGCTGCCTTGGCAGAAATTCCTTCTGGATTACGAGGATGCCTGCAAACAACTCAGCCTGACCGAACGCACACTCTTTATTGCCGGGCTTTGCGGCGAAGTTGCCCCATTGGCACCGGGCCAGGCCAATCTGCTGCATCTGCATCACTGGATGGGGCAGGTGGACAGTCTGGATATTCGCATCCACGCCGCTAATCTTTTGTCAGGAACGACCTTGCCACCGTGGCAGCGCCAACTGGCCGTCTCCTTGCTGGTCGAACTCGCCCTTTGGGATCCCGAGGTCTGCGCCATCGGATCGTCGCTGCCACTCGCGGATTTGATTCAACCGGCGGCATGGTTGACGCAACTGGCCCGGAACCGTGGTTGGACAGCCGCCGATGATGTGAAAGCGTCGCCAGCGGGCTGGCGTGGATTAACCCAGCCTTTCGAGGGGGATAATCGTGTTCACTCTGCTTGGCTGGCCTTGGCTTCGCGTCAGGAGGCTCTAAACCAGCGGGTGTGGAATGGTCAGGTGGCGGCTTTGTTTCCGATCTTGGAACGTCATCGTCAGGCCTTGCTGAAATATCATCGCGCGTTGTTGCGCATTCCCTGGCCCACGACCTTCGGAACAATTAACCGGCACGAGGATCTTGAGTTGAACCACATCGCGGACCAGTTGAGAAGTTTGAACAGCTACGGACTGCGCGATACCTGTGACTTCGTCTGCTGGCTGCGGGATATAAGAAATGATTTGGCGCATTTGTCACTGGTCAGCCCCGGCAACTTGCTCAAGCCTCAATTCTCCGCCCGCATGTCCCGCTGCCCCGCCGAGGATTGCTGACTGCCAAATCCATCAACGCAATCGCACAACAAATAATTTGGCTAGCTCAATTTCCTTTTGCAAAGAGGACAATTGACCAAATGGCTTGCCTCCATTTAAGAATCAAAGATGACGGTGCGGTTTTTTCCGGTTTGTTTGGCTGTATACAAGGCTTGATCGGCACATCGGAGCAGATTCTCCGGCGTGTCAGATTTACAGGGGCCGGCATCTCTGTCTTCGTGATAAAAACAACGCATAAGTCTGTAGTTTGAATGTGGCCTGGCTCATAGCAGTGTATCCCGCTGGCCTCCGCGAGCAAGCGCCACTTTTTGAGGTCGCGCCGGACAACACCGCACCCGCACGCGGATGGGGGCCCGTTCAACCAGGCGCTATGTTGAGCTTTGCCGTGAAGATCAGGCCCGGCCGATTCCAGCCCGCAACCGGTGGCGCGCCCACCAAAGTCGCCAGACTGGCCATCTGTCCGCGCAAATTGCCGTGACGTTAGGCCAAGAACCATACCGCCACCAGCCCAGACACGCAGCCCAAAATCAGCAGCTCGTTCCCCACCGCCATTGGCACGCTAATTGCCAGAGCCGTGGCCTGGGCGGCTTTATATGCCCCCGGTTGGTAGGGATTGACCCGCCGGTGCCGGCGCCGCGCGCTGTTCGGAATTTTGATCCATGGCGTCGGGCAGGCCCGGCGCATCAGTTAGATGCAATAAATTTCGGCGCAGGTCGCTGAAGGGATAGTGCTGTCGGCGCGGGTCTTCCTTTGGTTGGTAATCCGGATTCGGCGTGGGCAAATAGCGCCGCTCCACGTTCTGATCCAGCCAGTTAACCAGCTGCCGATACAGTTGCCGGGTGAGTTCGGGTTTTGCCCCAGTAAGGTTGTGCTGTTCGCCTCGGTCGTTGACAATGTCATACAGCTC
>CAISVF010000163.1 GCA_903888765.1 uncultured Verrucomicrobia subdivision 3 bacterium
GTGCCTGCATTTGAATTTGAGGGTGGCAAGGCGGTGAACTCCGAGAGTGATCCGGTGCAATTATACAAGGGCTATATTGAATACACGCTGCGCTCCAAATGGAACCGTCCGGAAAACCTGCCCGATGATAATTACGTGGCTGAAGTGGAGGTGGAGGTGGATCGGACGGGAAAATTAAGCCAGCAGAATTGGCTGAAAGGCTCGGGTGATGCCCAATGGGATCAAACTGTAAAAGAGGTGTTTAAATCCGTGACGGTTATCGACCGGCGCCCGCCGACCAATTTTCCTCCGGTGGTCACCATTCGCTTTGATGTGCAAGAACAAACGGAACCGGTAATTGCCCCATGAGCTTAAAAAAAACCAGCCACCGTGGTCATGGGACAATGACCGAACTGAATATCACGCCGCTTTTGGATTTGGTGTTCGTGCTACTGGTGATCTTCATTATTACGACGCCACAACTGGTGAACAATCTGGAAATCAATTTGCCATCGGGGAAGCCGCCGCCGGCCGACAACCGGCCCAAACCCAAGCCTGGTCGCATTTTGGTGAGCGCCGGAGGGCAAATCACCCTCAACGACGAGGTGGTGACGTTGCCGCAGTTGAAAACAAAACTGCAGCAGCTTAAGTCCGATAATCCAGACTTGGGCGTAATAGTAAAAGGCGAGAACGAAGTGGATTATCAAGTCATGGTGGACGTCATGGACACACTTCGCCAGCTCGATATCACCAAAATGGGATTGGCCACCGAATAACCACCACTTGAAAAAAATGAATGACATTCGGAATTTCACGATAACAGCCCCTGTCGCCACCCAGAAGCTGGAACTCGCAGTGGAAGCGGATGGTCCGTATGCCCAATTCGTGCCGAGTTTATTGGCCTCCTATGCGTCCGTTGGCGGATTAAATAACCGCAACGCACACAATATGCCATCTACCCGGGCGGTTGGGCAGATTTGCCACGACCTGCTGCAATTGCTATTCCCCGGCTTTCATGATGACGATGCGGTGCACCACAGCACCCTGTCGGAACTCACCGGCAAACGGCTTGCCCAAGTCGCCTTGCGTCTGGAAGATCAAGTCCGCAAGAGCGTTCGCATCGGTGACCCCAAAAAACCAACCGGCCGCACGCCTCCGATTTTACGTCAGTTTTTTGATTCGCTGGGGGATGTCCGCGAACTGTTACGCACGGATATTGAGGCCGCCTATGAAGGCGATCCCGCCGCCCTTTACAGTGAAGAAATCATTTTGTCCTATCCGTTCATTGAGGCCATGACGATTCAGCGGCTCGCTCATATTTTATATCTGGCGGGCGCGCCGATCATTCCTCGCATGATGACGGAGTGGGCGCACAGCCGCACGGGCATTGACATCCATCCGGGTGCGCGGATCGGCGCGCATTTTTTCATTGATCACGGTACGGGTGTGGTCATTGGCGAGACCTGCAAAATCGGCAAGCGTGTGAAGCTGTATCACGGCGTGACGCTGGGCGCGCGTAGTTTTGCCAAGGACGACGCCGGTCATATCGTCAAGGGCGGCAAGCGCCATCCGAATGTGGAGGATAACGTGACGATCTACCCCAACTCTACCATCCTTGGGGGAGAAACCACCATTGGCGCAAATTCCACCATTGGTGCAAACGTCTTTCTGATGCACAGTGTGCCCCCGGATTCGCTGGTGGTTTACGAGGAAAAACAATTGGTCATCCGCTCCAAATCCGGGCGAAAAACCGAGGTGGCGCTGGACTGGAATATTTAATTTCCCGGTCCATAACTCATTGACAATTGTGACCACCCATTTACGATTGAGCTATAAGCAGGCGTCAACGCCACTTCCATAATAAACAAATACTCTTGGCGCTCACCGGTCCACTGGAGGCTTCCATGAAAACGAAGGTTAATTGATGTCAATTCATGTCTGGATGGGGTTTTCGGCGGAGAGTAACCGTGCAGCTTCCCATCCTGATTTCGGCGGATATTTCCCTTCATGATTCCACGCGGTCACCGCGTGGAATTTAAATTCAACAAACTAAAATGAGCAAAGAATCCGTCCCCAATTTAAGTTTGAGCGCCGCCGCCGCGCGCAACCTGGCCACCGCTACTGTCACCGTCCCGCAATACACCGAGATCACGCCTCGCTGGTTGCACAAATTGTTGCCTTGGGTGGATGTGGACGGCGGGGTCTATCGTGTTAACCGCGTCGCCAAAGCGCTGGCGGGCAAGCCCGCGAATGAATTCGGCGAGAGCAAGGTGGATTTGCTGACCGTGGAAAGCGGCGAGCCGAAATTGCCGACCACCTTCGTGGATTATGACCAGGATCCGCGCGAATATCATTTGAGCACCATCCAGACCGTGCTCCGTACGCACACGCGCGTAACCGATCTCTACAGCAACAAGATCGACCAGCTCCGCGAGCAGATTCGCCTCACCGTCGAAGCCGTGAAGGAGCGCGAGGAATGGGAAATCATCAATAATCCCGATTTCGGTCTGCTCAAGGAAGTGGACTCAGCCCAAACTATCCAGACCCGTAAAGGTTCCCCGACCCCGGACGATCTTGATGAATTGCTTGGCCTCGTCTGGAAGAAGCCCGCCTTTTTCCTGGCCCACCCGAAAGCCATCATCGCGTTTGGTCGCGAAGCCACGCGGCGCGGCGTGCCGCCGCCCACGGTGCATTTGTTTGGCACGCCATTTATCACCTGGCGCGGCGTGCCGCTCATTCCAAGCAACAAGCTGGACGTGAAAAATAATTCTACGAGCATCCTGCTGCTGCGCGTCGGCGAGGCCGAGCAGGGCGTGGTGGGCCTGCAAAAAACCGGCGTGACCGGCGAAGTGGAGCCCGGCCTGTCGGTGCGCTATATGGGCACAAACGAAAATTCCATCGCATCGCATTTGGTCACGCGCTACTTTTCCGCCGCCGTGTTGACGACCGATTCCATCGCGCGTTTGGATAATGTCGTGGTGAATAATTACTATGACTACAGCGCCAAATAGCGCGACCCTGCCGGATTCTCAAGTTCCGACGGGCGAGGCGGCGCACAGCGATTTGGTAACCCGGCTGGTGGCAGAAGCGTTCTCAAAATTTTCTGGAGCGCCTAAGCCGCCTGCCGCCCTGTCCGGCGCGGCGAGGGAGATCCCGTCCGTCCCGGTTTTGCCCTCTGCCGCCGCGCCTGCCGCCGTGCCGCCGGTCCATCCGAGCGCGCAGCCCGACGCGCCAAAATTATCCGATCCGGAAACCACGCCGACCGGTGCGCACGCCCCTGATTCCGGCGACAGCTACGCGTTTGGCGAGCCACGCTGCAATAGTGCCTATCGTCCACCAGCCAGCGGGACTAATGGGAAAACGGCCAACGGAAATCCGCTGCTCGGGTTTTCTGGAGCCGGAGCCCAAGTTGCGCCAGATTACTATTTTTTGCCAGGCAGCGGGGCTTCTGGCAAGTCACCGACTGGATGCCAGTCTTATCCCAAAAACGCCGTGCCGGTTCCGAAGTTTGATGTCGCGAGCGTTCGCCGCGATTTTCCCGCGCTGCATCAGCTCGTCAAAGGCAAGCCGCTCATCTGGCTCGATAACGCCGCCACTACGCACAAACCTCAGGCGGTGATTGATGCCACGAAACAATTTTACGCACGCGATAATTCCAATATTCATCGCGCAGCGCATACGCTGGCGGCGCGCTCGACCGAATTGTTTGAAGCCGGCCGGGAGAAAGTGCGCAAATTTCTCGGGGCGGCGGACGCGAAGGAAATCATTTTTGTCCGTGGCACCACGGAAGGCATCAACCTGGTGGCGCAGAGCTACGGCCGGAGCAATTTCGGCCAGGGCGATGAGATCATCGTCAGCGAGCTGGAGCATCATGCTAATATTGTGCCGTGGCAGTTGCTCTCCCGGCAGACCGGCGCGGTTGTCCGCGTCATTCCGATCAACGACCGCGGCGAATGGATCCTTGAGGAATTCGTCAAGCTGCTTGGCGAGAGGACGAAGTTTGTTTCCGTGGCCCATGTTTCAAATTCGCTTGGCACTATAAATCCCGTGGAGCAGGTCATTGCGCTGGCTCATGCGCGCGGTGTGCCGGTGCTGGTGGATGGCGCCCAGTCCACTCCCCATCTGCCCGTCAACGTGAGTGCGTTGGATGCGGACTTTTATGTGTTTTCCGGCCACAAAATTTTCGGCCCCACCGGGATCGGCACCGTTTACGGCAAATCTGCTTTGCTGGAAGCCATGCCGCCGTGGCAGGGCGGCGGGCACATGATCAAGGATGTGCGATTTGAAAACACCGTGTATCAGCCTGCGCCGGAAAAATTTGAGGCCGGCACGCCGGATATCGCCGGTGTCGTCGGACTGGGGGCGGCGATTGATTATCTTTTCCAGGTCGGCATTCCGGCCATTGCCGCCTACGAGCACGCACTGCTCGAGTACGCGACCGCCGCGCTGGCGACCATTCCCGGCCTGCGTCCTATTGGCACGGCGGCGCACAAGGCCAGTGTGTTGGCTTTTGTAATTCCCGGCATCGCGAATGAAGCGGTCGCGCGCCATCTGGATAAGCAGGGCATTGCTGTCCGCGCCGGCCACCACTGCGCGCAACCGGCGATTCGCCATTTCGGACTGGAGAGCAGCGTGCGCCCCTCCCTGGCATTTTACAATACGCGCGAAGAAGTGGATGCACTGGTGTTTGCATTGCGTGGCCTGAAGCGGAACGGTTAACCTACTGGTCATGGAAACTATCACGCCGTTAGATCTTCAGAAAATTCTCGTGGCTAAACCCGCCACACCGGTCCTGGATGTGCGCACGCCGGTGGAGTTTGCGGAAGTCCATGTTCCGCAGGCTCAGAGCATTCCTCTGGATGAACTGAAAGCCGGATCCTTGCAAATTCCCAAACTGGAGCCGGTTTATCTATTATGCCGCAGTGGCCAGCGGGCCATGAAAGCGGCCGATAAATTGGCGCAGGCCGGTTTCCTGCACCCGGTTGTGGTCACGGGCGGTACGCTCGCTTGGATTGAAGCAAATTTGCCGGTATTGCGTGGCACCACCAGGGTCATTAGCCTCGAACGGCAAGTCCGCATTGCTGCCGGGGCGCTGGTAGTTACCGGGGTGTTGCTGTCGCTTATCGTGAATTTTCACTTCATCTGGCTTTCGGGTCTCGTCGGTGCGGGGTTGGTCTTTGCCGGCATCACCGACTTTTGCGGCATGGGAATTTTGCTGGCAAAGATGCCGTGGAATCGGCGTGGTTAGTGAAATTGACCTTATGCTTATCTGCGGTTTGCAGAATGCAACAGCCAAGCTTCGCACCTCTTTATAAACTGTTTGGCCATAGTTTTTGAAAGCCCGTAGGGCTGGCATCTTGGTAGTCTCTCCAAAAAATCCCATAGCTCCGTAGGGAGCAACATTATCTATCAGGCGAACGGAATTGGCAGCCCCTTCAGTCAAAATGCAAAAAGCGCGTCACGTTTTAAAAACACGGGTTTCCGGCCAGACATTATACGCTGATTTGAGAAAAAACCATCCACCAGAAATCCAAATTTCTAACCCGCGAGTTGCCACGGCGCGCGGTATTCGCGGGTCAGCCAACTCGCCGCCCCGGTGCCATCCAGAAACTGTTCCGTCTTGGGATCCCATCGGCAACCTTTGCCGTTGAAATAAACCTGGTTCACCAGATTGCAGATCGTCGCCGAGCGCTGGCCGGTTTCCACGTCGCAAATCGGCAGCTGGCGGGTTTGCAGGCACTTCAACCAATCGGAAATCTGGTCGTTGCTGTGATACAGGCGCACGGCATTCCCCGGCAATAATTCTTTCAGCAGCGCCGCATAGCTGTCCATCGTCTCTGCCTTCAGCTTGTCATCCAGCCAGAGCTGGAATTTGCCGCGATTGACATACAGCTTTCCTTTGTCGCCATAAAACGTGATGCCATTGCCGTCCAAATGCGTGACTACCGTGCCGTTGTCGTAGCGCCAGTGCACGCCAAAATTAGCCCCGGGCTTTTCCGGCAGGAAAAATTGTTCCGGTCCGCCGGCATCGTAGCCCAATGCCCATTGCACAATGTCGAAGTGATGGGCCCCCCAGTCGCCCACGCCACCGCTGCCGTATTCGCGGTAATGGCGCCAGTCGGGAAAATGATCGCACTCTCCGCGTGGACTTAGCGCGGAATTAAAAGGCCGCATCGGGGCCGGCCCCAGCCACATGTCCCAGTTCAAACCCGGTTCATCGGGTTCAGCAGGCAAATCGCACGGGATGGGCGGGCCCCAGACGCACGCTTCCACTTTCGCCACCTTGCCCAGCACGCCATTGCGAACCAACTCGCAAGCCGCGCGGAACTCGCTCATCGAACGCTGCATGGAGCCCACCTGGAAAATCCTCTGGTGCGCGCGCGCGGCGTTTACCATCGCGCGGCCTTCGAGCACCGTGTGCGCCATGGGTTTCTCGCAATAAATATCCTTGCCCGCTTTGGCCGCCGCTATGGACGTTCCCGCGTGCCAGTGATCCGGTGTGGCGATGACCACCGCGTCAATATCCTTGCGCGCCAGCAGGTCCCGATAATCGCCGTAAGTATCGCAGCCTTTGTATTCGCCCGCTTTGGTGGCTTGCGCGTAGTGTCGTTCAACCGCTTGCTTGGCCAGGTTGCGGCGCGTGGTGTCCACGTCGCATACCGCCAGCACGCGAACCTCTTTTCTCCCGAGGCAATTGCCGAGCAGGCCCCTGCCTTGAGCGCCCAGACCGATGAAGCCCAGCGTGACTTGTTTGCTCGGAGCCACCTCGGTTGCGAACAGGCTGGAACGTAGAATCAGCGGCCCCGTGCCGGCCACCAGGGCGGTTTTAAGAAAATGACGGCGAGTGCAGGAATTGGACGGTTTCATAATGTGTGGTGATTCGGGCCGAACGTTCCCCGCCGGTTCCAAATCGTGATTTCCAATATAGTTTCTTGCCCACGACCAGCGTGGGTTTTTTTCCGGATTTGCTTTCCAGAATTTTGACTTTCCTTTGCCTTAGTACAAGAATTAATTCCGCATCTTTGAGGTTCCCTTTTGCTTTTTGTCGTGTCGCAGCTGTGCGGACTCTCTTGGGCACTACCAGCACAACTTGCTTTCCACAGGGCCTGGTCCGGGCCTTTAGACGGCCTTTCCCGGCTGCGTGATGGAGGATGGCATCCTTCGGGGTTTTCTGTTTTTTTGTTTGGGCGGCCTCAGAGATGCCAGCCCTGCGAACTACCAAAAGCCATAGTCAACCCATTCAAAAAACGCTTCGCAGTCGGTCATTGGATTTTACCCGCTTAAAAGACCAAACCGCATGCGGCTGGCTGATTTGCCCGCTCCCGCTAAAAATTGCCTGACGGGCATTTGACAGGTTCATCAACTCGGTGCATGGTAAGCGCGATGAAAACTATTTTGCTGACCCTGACCGCCCTGACCTTGAGCTTCGCACACGCCGGCGCGGCGCTTTACGATATTCCTTTGAAAGATATTGATGGCAAGGAGACCACGCTCAAGCCCCATGCCGGCAAAGTGTTGCTGGTCGTAAACGTGGCGTCGCACTGCGGGTTCACGCCGCAATATGCCGCGTTGGAGGCGATGTATCAGAAATATCAGGCTCAAGGTCTGGTGGTGTGTGGCTTTCCCTGTAACCAATTCGGTGCCCAGGAGCCGGGCACGGATGCCGAGATCAAACAATTTTGCACTGAGAAATACCAGGTGACCTTCCCGATGTTTGACAAGTTGGTGGTGAACGGGCCTGAACGACATCCTTTGTACGTTGCGCTCGCCGGCGAGACTTCCCCTTTCCCCGGTAACATCAAATGGAACTTTACGAAGTTTGTCATCGGCCGCGACGGAAAGATTCGCCAGCGGTTTGATTCCCGGGTAAAGCCGGATGCCGCAGAAATGACCCAGGCCATCGAAGCCGCCCTGGCGGAGAAGTAATGAGCCGAAGCCAGTGTGCCACCGGACCCCGCATTGGCAACGCCCTCAAGTACTTGTATTGCCACCAGCTGTCCAGCTTGGCGGTCGAGATAAACTACCTGCGCCAAGGCTCAAGCTATCAGAGCATTGACCGAAAGGATGCCTCGGGCAAAGCTCGGATTTTACTTGTGGGCGAGGCTTTGGCAAGGCGTACGATTGCAAACCCGGACCGCTATGCGCGCAAGCGCATCGCCGGACCATGTCATCATCCTTGCCAGACTTGCGAAGTCAAAACCAGTCAGTGCTCCCTGTCGGGCGCACATAAAAAAACTCCGTTCGCCGAGGCAAACGGAGTTTAAGTGAACCGGTATAGGTCAATGATGGGAATGCGGCGCGTAGTATTTCTTGGTGTATTCCTTTACCATGCGATCCGTGGTGAATTGCGAAACCAGCGTGGCCATGGAGTGGCGCATACGTTTGATCCATTCGCGGGGAATGCCATTGACATCGCGATGGAAAAATAAGGGAACTACCTGCTCGGTGAGCGCTTGATACAGGTTGGCGCTGTCCACGCGATCCTGCTCAACGATGTTATCCGGATGCGTGTCGGGTCCGATGGCAAAGCCATTTTTACCGTCGTAGCCTTCGCGCCACCAGCCATCCATGATGCTGAATCCCATGCAGCCGTGGCAGCTTGCCTTCATGCCGCTGGTGCCGGAGGCTTCGAGCGGGCGGCGGGGGTTGTTCAGCCAAATGTCACATCCCGCGACCATTTGGCGGGCGACGTGGATGTCATAATTTTCGAGAAAAACCAGACTGCCGGCCAGTTCGCTGTGCTTGCTGAGGTGAATAATCTGCTGAATAAAGCGTTTACCCTCATCGTCGCGCGGATGTGCCTTGCCGGCGAAAATGAACTGGACGGGCCGCTGTTTGTCGCGGACTAGCTTTACGATGTTATCAAATTGCTGAAAAATCAGCGGCGCGCGTTTGTAGGTGGCAAAGCGGCGGGCAAAACCGATGGTCAGCGCATCGGGATTCAGTAGATGGTCAAACCGGATGAAGTCACCGGGCGAGGCGCGCTGGCTTTGCAGCAGCAGGCGGCGGCGGGCAAATTCAATCAATTCCCGCCGGATTTTATAGCGCAAAGCCCACAATTCTTCGTCGGCGACGAAGTCTGGGTTGGTCATTTTTTCCCAGAAATCGGCGTGGTTGATGGCGGAGGCCCAGTCCTCGCCAAATTTCTCGCGGAAATATTTCATCTCGCCGTTGTCGTTTTCCTGGAGCTTGCGCCGCCAGAACTGCCGGACCGAGCCTTTCATCCAGCCCAGCAGGTGGATGCCATTGGTGATGTGGCCAATGGGTACTTCGTTTTCGGGCACGTTGTAAAGATGCTGCCACATCTGGCGGCTGACCTGGCCATGCAGCTCGCTGACAGCATTGGCGCTGCGTGAAAGTTTCAGGGCCAGCACGGTCATGCAGAAGGGCTCGTTGGCGTCTTCAGAGTTCACGCGGCCAAGGCCCAGGATGTTATTGAACGGAATAATCTGGTTGGCGAGATAACGCTGCAATGCATAGTTCACCAGTTCCGGGGTGAAGCGATCGTGTCCCGCCTCCACCGGAGTGTGCGTGGTGAAAATACATTCCGGTTTGGTGAGCGCCCCGGCCTCCTCGAAAGTTTTGCCGGCCGCCATTTTTTCGCGGATGAGTTCCAAGGTGAGAAAGGCCGCGTGGCCCTCGTTCATATGGAAGGTGGACGGCGCATGGCCCAGGGTGCGCAGCAGTCGCACGCCGCCAATGCCCAGGAGGATTTCCTGCATGATGCGCGTGGTGCTGTCGCCACCATAAACCCGCGTGGTCAGATCGCGGAAATGCTGCTCATTGGCGGGCAGATTCGTATCGAGCAAATAGACCGGAACCCGGCCCATGTTGACGCGCCACACCTGGAAACTGACGACGTTCAGGCCGATTTCTACGGAGCAAACGAGGCGTTCACCGTTGGCGTCCCGGACGGCTTCCAGCGGCACGTTGAGTGGATCGACGGGGTTGTAATATTCCGTCTGCCAGTTGTTGGTATCAATGGCCTGCTGAAAATAACCTTCCCGGTAGAATAAACCCACCCCCACAAACCCCAGATCCAGATCGCTGGCGGATTTGCAGTGGTCTCCCGCGAGAATGCCAAGGCCGCCGGCTGCGATCGGCAGCGATTCGTGGAAACCAAACTCTGCGGAAAAATACGCCACGGGATTTTTGTGCAAATGCGGCGCGTGCTTGCGGCCCCAGGTATTCCGGTCGTCCAGGTACTTTTGAAAATCCGCCAAAACGGCCCGCACCCGGCCGGCAAATTCCGAGTCCTGCAAATGAACCCGCAACTCATATTCAGAAACTTCGCGCAGTACGGCGACGGCGTTGTGAAATAAGTTCTGCCAGCTGCGCGGCGAAAGTTCCTGAAACAAATCCTGCGCCTCCTGATTCCAGGTCCACCACAGATTGCGGGCCAACCGGTTCAGGCCGGAAACTAGTTCGTTTAATTCTGCTCCCGTCAGGGGTTTTTTCATAATTGTAAAAAGCAATCCTTAATTTGCCAGCCGGCGATGGCTGACCGCGCGGCAAACTAATGATTTACCGGGGAGCCCGCAAACAAAAACTTGCCGCAACTTTTGACCGTCGGGCGAGCCGGGCGAACGGCGAGTTGGTGGCGGGGAAGTTTCCGAATTGAACTAAAGCCGGGCTTGCGCCACCATCGGCGCTATGAAGCGCAAACTCATTTATGCACTGCTTGGGTGGTTAACGATGGCTGGGTTAGCCTCCGCCCTGGCGCAAGGCACCGCCTTCCTGTATCAGGGCCGACTGAATGATGGCGGCAGTCCGGCCGCCGGAGTTTACGATCTGCGCTTCGGGCTTTATGACGCCGTGACCAACGGCAACGTGATCAGTTCCCCGCAGACCAATCTGGCGGTGGTGGTGAACAGCGGATTGTTCCTGCAGGTGCTGGATTTCGGTCAGGTTTTCACCGGCAGCAACTACTGGCTCTCCATTGGCGTGCGCACCAATGGCAGCACCAACGCCTTTGCCGCGCTTTGGCCACGGCAGGCCTTGCTGCCGGTGCCTTACGCGGAATTTGCCGGCAGTGCCAATAATCTGCTGGGCCGCATCACGACGGCTCAAATATCCGGCACGCTTACCGCGACCCAACTGGCCGGAACCTATTCCGGCCAAATTGCTTTTACGAACGCCAACAACCTTTTTTCCGGCACCTTCACCGGCAATGGCGGGGCGCTTACAAATCTGAATGCCGGGTCGGTGGCAACCGGAACCCTGCCCGATGCACGCCTCTCGGCTAACGTACCCTTGCTGAATGGCAACCAGACGTTTAGCGGTGCCAATTCTTTTACCGGCCCGGGCAATTACAGCGGTGCCAACAGTTTTACCAACTGGAACAACAGTTTCACCGGCAGCTTTTTCGGTAATGGCCTGGTGGGTTGGGTATCCGTGGCCGGAAATTCCGTCCAGGCAGCGCGCGACACCGGGTATATGCTGACGAGTTCCTTCCTGACCACGCTCACCTTGCCCGCCACGGCGAGTTTGCAGCCGGGCGACATTATTCGCATTTCCGGTGCTGGCAGCGGGGGCTGGCGCATCGCACAAAATGCCGGCCAATCCATTTACGGGAATTTTCTGGCGGTGAGCAATTATTCTTCCTGGTTCCAGGCCAGTGCGGCTAGCGCTGGCTGGCAGTGTATAGCGAGTTCAGCCGATGGAAATAAAATGTCGGCGGCGGCAAGCGGCGCCTTAGGCACTTATTACTCCATCGATGCAGGAAAAACGTGGAACAATTCTTCCGGCACAGCCTTTTCCCCGATCAGCATGGCATCATCGGCTGATGGCACCAAATTGGCGGGGGTGATCTATGGCGGGACCGTGGTGACTTCCACCAATTCCGGCAACACCTGGCAAACCATTCCCAGCACTACCGCCTTTTGGCAATCCATCGCCTCCTCAGCCGATGGCACCAAACTGGTGGCCACCATCTATAACAGCCAATATATCTACACTTCCGTCAATTCCGGCGCGAACTGGTCGGCCCAGTCCACGACTACTCCAAGATACTGGAATGCGGTTGCCTCCTCGGCTGACGGAACCAAACTCGCCGCCGTCGTCACGAATAATGGCTATATTTATACTTCCATCAATAGCGGGGCCACTTGGAGCCAGTCAGGATCGCCTCCTTTGAATTGGGATGCCATTGCGAGTTCGGCGGATGGCACCAAACTCGCGGCAACGGCTTTTGGGGGCGGTATCTATATATCACTGGATGCCGGCGCCTCGTGGACACAGGCGACGAACGCCCCCGCAGCCAATTGGTCGGCCATAGCCTCCTCAGCCGATGGCGGGCGGCTCGTGGCGGCGGTCAACGGGGGCGGAATTTATTTTTCGGCAAATTTTGGCGCAACTTGGATCAAGCAGCCGCTGGCCGACCAGAATTGGAAAGATGTGACCTGCTCCGCCGATGGCACTAAAATGGCGGCCGTGTACAACCCGGCTGGTAATGCCGGTGGCATCTATTTCTGGCAGACCTCGGCGCAATCCGCTGCCACCACGGTTGGCCCGAACGGCTCGCTGTGTGGCGGCCAGGGATCTGCGGTGGAACTGCAATATATCGGCAACGGAATGTTCATGCCGATCAGCCTGGCTGGTGCTCTGTGGGCCAATTAATCGAAAGCGGGCCGACGCCGAAAAACGCGGGCGCTGCCCAACTTGGAAGGCTGACTTTGTAGGGCCCGGTAAGCTGCAGAAACGTTCATAAATTTTTCAATGAAGCTTAAAACCCTGCTGACGCCCGCAGAACTGCCGGCGCTGGTGGACCGTGACTTAACATCCACTTGCTGTGTGGTTTTCGATGTGCTGCGTGCCACCAGCACGTTTGTTACCGCGCTGCATCATGGTGCTGATGCCATCATCCCGGTTTGCGAAATAGCCGAAGCCCGGGCGATTCATGGCCAGCACCCGGATTATCTGCTGGCCGGGGAGCGTAACGGCATGAAAATACGCGGCGCCACGCCGGCGGATAAGGACTTTGCTTTGGGCAATTCCCCGCGTGAATTCACCCGCGACCTGGTGCAGGGGAGGACCATTGTTTCCACGACGACCAATGGAACCCGGGCGCTACGCGCCTGCCGGGGAGCCCGGACTGTGCTGGCTGGGTCGTTCCTCAATTTGACCGCAACCGCCCGCTTCATCCACCACCGGCCACCCGAAACTATTTTACTGGTCTGCGCGGGAACCGGTGATGCGATGGCGCTGGAAGATGTCATGGCGGCGGGCGCTTTGACGGAAGTATTGCTGAATAAAGCGATTCTTCCAGATAGCCAGGGCGAGCCAGCGGGGCATGCCTGCGATGCCACCGAAATGGCGCGGCAGGTTTATGTTCAGGCGCGGGAAAATTGGCCGGCGGTGTTACAAATTTCCAAGAATGCCCGGCGCTTGCTGGGCATCCCTGAATTGCATGACGATGTGGCTTTCTGCGCCCGGCTCGACCTGTACCCCCTCGTGGCTGGTATGACTATTGACGGCAGTCTGCGCCGGCTGTGAAAGCAAAAAAGGCCGCCCGCAGGCGGCCTTGGAGATCGAACACGTCAGGCTTTACTGGTGCCGGCTTTCGCGGCCTCCTTTTTCGTCTTAATGACGGCCTTTTTGCGTTTGATGTAAGCCTTGCGGCGTTGTTTATGTTCTGCTTTGTTGTATTGTTGTCCCATATGTTGCTTTACTTTATTCGCGGATTGCGATTTCGTGTGAGCACTATGAATTTTTACGGGCGCCGATTCAACCTTTATTTACTATTTGCGGTGGCTTTGCTGACCGCCGCCGGCTGCGCAACTACCAAAAATCCGGACAAACAACTGGCGGTTTTGCGCCTCCATATTGAGAGCAATGCGAGCGTGCCCGGCAGCAGTCAGACCATTTCCGTGCTGCGCAATACCCCCTTGGCCGTGACGATCGGGGTGCAGCCGGTCTTGACCGAAGGCAGTATTGTTGCGGCGGTATTGCTGGACACTCCCGGCGGGTTCGCAGTGGAAGTGAAATTTGACGAAATCGGCACCCTGACGCTGGAGCAATATACGGCTGCTTATGCCGGCAAGCATTTTGCGATATTTGGCCAATGGTCTGACAAGCCCGTGGAGGGACGCTGGCTGGCGGCACCGATTATCTCCGGTCGCATTGCCAATGGCGTACTGTCATTTTCGGTGGATGCCTCGCGCGAAGAGGCCATCAAGCTGGTCCGGGGGTTGAACAATATGGCCAAAAAGGTGGCCAAAGAGGGAGCCAGGTTTTGACGCCATGATCCGTCAAATTCTCCCCGCTGTGGTCGCGGGATTTTTGTGGTGCTGTGTTTCCTCATCCGCCCAGACACCGTTTCAGTTTCCCACCGCCAATCATGCGCTTTATGAGCCCGGCAGGGAATTGAGCTTTTTGGCACCCACGTCACCGGACCGTCCCTGGACCACCGGCAGCTTTGGCTGCGTGCGCACGGATGGCTGGCAAATGCACGAGGGCTTGGATATTCGCAGCCTGCAGCATGATCGCCATGGCGAACCCACGGATCCGGTGATGGCCGCGGCCGATGGCACCGTGATGTATTTCAGCACCCGGGCCGGCTTGTCCAACTATGGCAAGTACGTCGTCGTTCGCCATGTCATCGAAGGAGTGGAAATTTACTCCCTGTATGCGCATTTAAGCGAGATCGCCCCCGGTTTGGCCGTGGGCCGGAATGTGCGGGCAGGGGAGGTCATCGCCACTATGGGGCGCACGTCCAATACCGCCGAGCGTATTGGCAAAGAACGGGCGCATGTGCATTTCGAACTCAACGTCCTGGTGAACGATAATTTTAATGCGTGGTTTCGGAAAAACCTGCCGGGAGAGCGCAATGACCATGGCCCATGGAATGGCCAGAATTTAAACGGACTGGATCCGCGCGACGTCTTTCTGGGCGAACGCAGCGGGAAATTCAGCGTGCTCAATTTTCTTCGCAGCCAGACGGAGTTGTGCCGCGTGCAGGTGCGAGTCGCCAGCTTTCCGTTTCTGAAACGCTATGCGCCGCTGGTCTTGAAAAATCCGCTGGCGGATAAGAACGGCACGGCCGGGTGGGAAATTGCGCTGAACTATAACGCCGTGGCTTTTGCCCTTCGCCCCCTGGCGGAAACAGAACTGAAGAGCCGCGCCAAAATCCAGCTCCTTTCCGTTAACGAGGCGGAATACCGCGCCCATCCCTGCCGCAAACTGGTCACGCAGCGCACCGGCCACTGGCAACTGACCGAGAAAGGCTTGCGGGAAGTGGGGCTGCTGATTTATTAACAAACCATTTCCGGTCCTGACGCTTTATTTCTGTGGGCCGGATCGGCTCTTGTCTCCGCTCCGATGCTGGCGCATGGATTATTGGAGGGGCGGGGGGGCCAGGATGCCCATCGGGGTGGGCTGTATTAAAACCTAGTTAATCATAATGGCTCCCGCCACAAGATAGGCATTGGTGGTCTTGGGGTGGGTTTCGCGGCGGGCAGAGGTGCGGTAAATTATTCCCATCACCAGAAAAAAAGGCTCAAAGGCTGCACAGGCTGGCATGAGTGAATCAAGCCACGGAAAAATTGTAGCCAGCATATTTTGTGGTTGTGGTCGCTGCCGGTGGTTCCGGTATGCCAAATTCATGACTGGGTGATTTATTAGCATTCAGGGAAGGTTTACCGGCCTTTTGAGGTGGCTTGTCTAGTGGTACTTGAAAAGATTTAATTGTTAAAATTCGGTTGCCAAAGCGGCGGCGAGGCATACCTTTTTCATCAGGCCGATTTTTATGTGCCCCCAATGGAACAAACAGCCGAAACCGCAGGCCTTCACGCTGATTGAATTGCTGGTGGTGATTGCCATCATCGGGATTTTATCGGCTTTGCTCCTGCCCGCCTTGAGCAAGGCCAAGAGCCGGGCACAAACCATCATTTGCCTGAGCAATCTGAAGCAGCTGGAATTGTGTTTTCACCTCTACGTCGGGGAAAATTCGGATTGCATGCCTCCGAATAATTTTGTCTATGACCTTACCACCCTGCGTGCTTTTCCCGGTAATGAGGGCCCTTCGTGGTGTACCAATGTGGCCCCTTATATTGGCGATCCCGCCGGCATCAAAGGTGGACTGCTCTATCAATACAACACCTCCGTGGGAATTTACCGGTGTCCGGCGGATAATTCCACACTGGAAACTCCAGGCGGGGTGAAACTGCCCCAACCGCGTATCCGCAGCTACAATATGAGCCAGTCCATTAATGGACTGAGCTATGCGGGACAAATCGCCGATGCCATACCGCACTATACCAAAACCACCCAAATTCACAATCCTACGCCCACCGGCTTGATCGTGTTTATTGATATGCATCAGGATGAAATCATGGATACCCAATTTGGCATTCCGGTATTGGCGGATTGGTGGAGCCCGGAAGTCTGGTGGGATCTGCCGGCAAACCGACATAACCAGGGAGCCAATTTTTCCTTTGCCGATGGTCATGCGCAGCGCTGGAAATGGAAGGTCCCCAAAGTGGTTACCGTGCCGCGCGGCTCGGTGCAACCGCTGGCGGACAATGAACAGGCTGATTATGAGCTTATGCAGTCCGGTTTCCGGCAGGACTTTAACGATTGACCCCACTCGCCGCTTGGTTTCCACCGGCGCGCAGTTTAACTTAGCCGCGTGCTGCCTGATGTAAAATCCCTGACCCGCGAAGAACTCGACGCCCAATTCAAAGCCTGGGGTGAACCGGGCTTTCGTGTGCCGCAATTGCTGGATTGGCTTTACGCCCGGCGGGCAAAAAGTTGGGACGGGATGAGCAATCTGTCGAAAGTGCTGCGCGAAAAGCTGCGCACCGGCTTTTCGCTCCAGACCCTTGAACTTGCCCGCAAACAGGGGGCGCAGGACACCACCCAAAAATTTCTCTGGAAATTGGCCGATGGCCAGTTTATCGAAAGTGTTTTGATTCCCGCCAACCCGGCGCTTTATGGTGAGGCCAGCGACCGCCACACCTTGTGCATTTCCACGCAAGTCGGCTGCGCCTATGGTTGCAAATTTTGCGCCAGCGGGCTCGACGGCTGGAAACGCAATTTGGAGGTGAATGAAATCGTGGAGCAGATTCTTGCGGTGGAGCGGTGGCATGCCGGTGAGCTTTCCCGATTGCCGGCGGAGACTGCCGCCGCGCCCGCCGCTGCGGATTCCCGCATTGTGAATAATCTGGTGGTCATGGGCATGGGCGAACCCCTGGCAAACTATGATAATTTGATCAAGGCGCTCAAAATCATCAATGCCCCGTGGGGGGCCGGCATTGGCGCGCGCAAAATCACCATCTCCACCAGCGGCCTGGCTCCGCAAATCCGCCGGCTGGCCAACGAGCCGTTTCAATTCCGGCTGGCGATTTCACTGCACGGCGCCACCGATGAGGTTCGCAATCGCATCATGCCGGTGAATAAAAAGTATCCGCTGAGCGAACTCATTGCCGCGTGCGACGATTATCAAAAGCTGAAAGGCCGGATGATCACGCTCGAATATATTTTGATTGCCGGGATCAATGACACGCTCGCCCAGACGCGTCCGCTGGCCGCGCTCGCCCGGCAGCTTTATGCCAAGGTGAATCTGATTCCTTACAATCCGGTGGAGGGATTGCCCTGGCACCGGCCAAGTGAGGAAGTCTGCGAAGGCTTTCTCGCGGCTCTGGAAAAACTGAACGTTATCGCCACGCTCCGCCGCGAAAAAGGCACGGATATTGATGCCGCCTGCGGGCAGCTACGTCTGAAAACCGAACGCGAATTATCCGGATCCCCTCAGCTATGAAAAACCTCCAGCGTCGTGAATTCCTGAAAAAATCTGCCCTGGGCGTTGGCGGCCTTTTGGTCGGTGCGCCGCTGGGCGCCGCCGAAAAAGTGCCGCCCCAATGCTTTGATCCCTATGAGCTGGTGCCGCTGGGCAAATCCGGATTGAAATTTTCCCGCGTGTGCATGGGTACCGGGATGCGCGGCGGAAACCGCCAATCCAACCAGACCCGCCTGGGGCGTGAGCCCTTCCAGAAACTCCTGCGCGATGCTTATGAGCGCGGCGTGCGCACGTACGATCTGGCCGATCTGTACGGCTCGCACTCGTACCTTCCGCCGGCGCTGGCCGGATTGCCGCGCGACAAATATCAACTCATCAGCAAAATCTGGTGGAACGGTGGCGGTGTTTCCGAACCCGAGCGGCCCGCGGCCGAGGTTGTCGTCGCCCGGTTTTTGCAGGAGTTGAAAACGGATTACCTGGATCTGTTGCTCCTCCATTGCGTCACGGCGGCCGATTGGCCGGACCAGTTGCGTGCACAAATGGCGGCGCTAACCCGGCTAAAGACGCAGGGTAAAATCCGGGCGCTCGGCGTCTCCTGCCATTCGCTGGCCGCACTGGAAGCCGCCGCTGCCGAGCCGTGGGTGGAATCTGTCCATACGCGCATCAATCCCTACGGCATGAGCATGGATGGCCCGCCGGCGAGCGTCGTGCCGGTGCTGAAAAAACTCAGCGCCGCCGGCAAGGGCGTGGTGGGCATGAAACTGATCGGCGAAGGCCGGCTGCGGCACGATGATGCCCGGCGCGATGAATCCGTGAAGTTTGTGCTCGGCCTGGGCTGTGTGGATGTCTTGAATGTCGGCTTTGAAAAGCTCGAGGAAATTGATGATTTTGCAGCGCGCGTTCGCAAGGTGGCCCGGGCATAGGCTCCGCGACAGTCTGCGTTTTACATTTTGGCGTTTTAATTTTTAATTGTCGTGTGATTGCTTTGCTTGATTACGGTTCCGGCAATTTGCGCAGCGTCCATAAGTCGCTGCTGAAAGTCGGCGCGAAGGTGCGGCTCGTGCAACGGCCCGACGAGATCGCGGATGCCCGCGCGCTGGTGCTTCCCGGCGTGGGGGCGTTTGATGATTGCATTCAGGCTTTGCGCCAGCAGGAATTGCTCGAGGCGGCCCGGGCGTTCATTCGCACGGGAAAACCCTTTCTCGGCATCTGTGTCGGGTACCAGGCCTTGTTTGAGAAGAGCGAGGAATTCAATTCCTGCGCCGCCGGCCTCGGCGTCTTTGGCGGCAAAGTAGTCCGCTTTTCCGCCCGGCATGGCCTCAAGATTCCCCAGATCGGCTGGAACCAGTTGGAAATTGTCCGGCCCGATTGTCCGCTCTATCGCGGTATTCCGAACGGCAGTTATGTTTACTTCGTGCATAGCTATTACCCGCAGCCCGTGGATTCCTCGATCGTGGCGACGCGCACCGACTATGGGGATACCTTTGCCTCGTCCGTGTGGCGGGATAATGTGTTCGCCACGCAATTTCACCCGGAGAAAAGCCAGAAGATTGGCCTGCAATTGTTGCAGAACTTTGCCGATCTGGCTGGCCGCTGAACGATCCGGAATTATCTGGCCAGCAGTGGCCGGACTTTTTCCGCGAGCAGTTTGTAGCCATCTGCGTTGAAGTGCAGGCCGTCCTTGACGAACAATTCCTTGCGCGGCTGGCCATCGCTTCCGAGTGGCAGGTCGTACGTTTCCAGGTACTTGAGCCAGGTCTTGCCAGCAAGATAGTTGGCCACGAGCGTGTTCAATTGCTTTTCCTGCTCATGCTGCTTCCAGCGCGCCACGCTTGGGCTCAAAGAAATATAAATGATTTCCGTGCGAGGAAGCTGGCGGTGAACCGTTTCGGCAAACTCCTTAAAATCGGCAAACACCTGCGACACGGATTTTCCGGCCCATAGGTCGTTTCCTCCCGCGCGCAGAAAAACCTGCCGCGGCGCATGGGGAAAAATGAGGCGCGGTGCGAAATGAGTGGAATCGACAATCTCCGAGCCGCCGAAACCGCGGTTCACCACCGGTACGCCGGCAAAATCGTTCCCCAGCGTTTTCCAGCGTGCGATGGTCGAGGACCCGATGAAAACACTCGCCTCTTTTGGCGGTGGGTTGGTGGCATCGTTCCGCTCATAGGCGGCAATCTCCTTTTCCCAGCGGGCAAAATTATGATTGGCCTCTGCCGCCAGGATTGGCCGGAACGGCAGGCACAGGAGGCTAACCAACGCCAGGGAACGCAGCTGGAGTTTCATAGACGTCAACTTGCAAAGATATTTTAAGCCTGTCAAACGGGGAAATGCCTCCGGCGCTGGCGCAAGCAAGGTGTGGCGAGCTTATTTCGCAGTCATGGCATCCCGCAATTGTTTTTCCGCTTCGGCATTCCAATAGCCGCATTCCAGTTGGAAGAAAACCGACGTGTAAGGCACGGTCAGTGGCGTCTTAATGAGCAGCACCTTGAAAGTTTTCCCGGCTTCGTCCAGTTTGGCGATGATCTGCTCGTGCGGCAGCACCTGCGCGGGCTGATTTGCCAGAATGTGCCCGAGCGTATCCCGGTAGGCACTGATACCGGGCGCATTAGCCTCGACGACAAACTTCATTTCTGTATCAGTGTAAATGATGGGTTTGACGTGCTTGGTTTTTGCCAGCGTGGCGAGGACTTCTTTTACCACGGTAACTTGGTCCGCCTCGGCGTAAATCGTTTCAATGCCCGGCGCGGTTTGGAGCGGATATGCCGAATCGGCGACGACAATCCAATTCCGGTGCCCGAGTAAAGGCAGTTCTATTTGCAGTTTTTCTTTCCAAGTCTCGCTGGAGAATACGTTTGTGGTCATAATTAAGGTCAATAACAAGGTGCTGAGAATGTGTTTTTTCATCGCGGTTTGGTGCATTGATTTTGTTTGCTCAGACTACCTGCTCCGTTTTAGATCGGGAAGGTTTTATTGCAAGCAGATTTTGCCCGCTGATCTTCCGACAAAAACCGAACTGACCCGGTTTGATTTCAGGCCGATTCACGGCTTGGGCAACGCCGTGTTTGGCCGTGCCCCCCAAGCTATAAGGTAAATTATCCTGGAAACCGCAGTTCAACCACGGATTCAAAAAGATTGTCACGGATAATAAAGGCGTTCGAAGATTGGCTCTGCTTCACCCCATGGGTGAATGACCTGACCCCCATTTTCATCCGTGTCCATCGGTGTCCATCCGTGGGCAAGTTGTTAAAACCCGCATAAATAAAGGGTTTCTTGCTGCGATGGACGGCCACTGTCAGTGGAATTGCCAGCAGGGCGGCGGGTTGAGAAACAATCCGCCAGTAGTCGGCAGAATTCCAC
>CAISVF010000164.1 GCA_903888765.1 uncultured Verrucomicrobia subdivision 3 bacterium
GGAGAGATCCATGACGGTGTCCGCGCCCCACTTGGTGGCCCAGCGCATCTTCTCGACTTCTTCTTCAATCGAGGAAGCCACGGCGCTGTTGCCGATGTTGGCGTTGATCTTCACGAGGAAGTTGCGCCCGATGATCATCGGCTCGGACTCGGGGTGATTGATGTTGTTCGGGATGATGGCGCGACCGGCGGCGATTTCGCTGCGGACGAATTCCGGCGTGATCTCCTTCGGGATGCGCTGCGGAAATTTGCGGAAGATGGAGGGCGTGAATTCGCTGCTCGCGAGCTGCTGGGAACCGGCGTGCTGCTTGTCGAGCTGGTTGCGGACGATGTCGTTTGCCATGTCCGAAATGCGGGCGCGGCCCATGTTCTCGCGGATGGCGATGAATTCCATCTCCGGCGTAATGATGCCATCGCGGGCATACTGCAATTGCGTGACGACCTTGCCCGCCTTGGCGCGCAGCGGCTGGCGGCGCTGGCCGAGCAGGCCGGGAAATTCCACGAGGCGATTCTTCTCCGCGTTGCTGGCAAACTCGGCATGTTTGCCGGAGAGATAGCCGTTGTCCATCGGCTTCACCTCACGGCCGTTATATTCTTCCACGTCGCCGCGTTTGAGAATCCAGTCGCGGCGTAGCGCGGGAAGACCTTCGTCGGACGTGCCGGTGAACGCGGGATCACCCCACGGCCCGGAGCAGTCATAAACCCGCACCGGCTGGTTTACGCGCACATCACATTCGTTCAGCTTGGTAGGCGAGATCTGAATTTGTCGCATCGGCACGCGAATATCGGGATGCAACTGGCCAGTGACATAGACGCGCTTGCTAGCGGGCAGTTGCTCACTGCTGTGCGGTTCGAACAATTCTTTGGTTGCGATCATAAAACAAATTCCGGTTTTGCGGCGCTCAGGCAGCCACAAAAAAGGCAGCCTGGCATGATCCGGGAAAACTTTTGAAGGCAGCCAGAACGGCCACTCCGCAAGGAGTTCCTACGCCAGCATTACCTGGATCAGGTTCTTGGGTCTCCGGCGTTCCGCGCCGAACTCTCAGCCTTCGTCGTCCCTAGGACGGCCGGTTGGCTCCCCGATTACTAGCTTGAGGATAAGCGCGAGATGACAGCGCGTCAAGGAAGCGGAAAACTTTGAAATCCATGCCGGAGGCGATGGGCCAGACAGCGGGACGAGAAGATTTATCGCAGCCAGCAACGGTCAGGCTTGCGTGATCATTTATTCAGCCGCAAAATGGGCCTCGCTTCGGTGAAAGGGTTCAAACGACATCGGACATCGCATTTATGGCCACGCCAAACATTTCAAGCAATGCGCGCCCCAGCGACGCCCCAGGCGACGCCGCGCGACAGGACATCCTGGAAGTTCTGCAGCAACTGCGGTCATCACCCAACGGCCTGAGCGAGACCGAAGCCGAGGCCCGCCTGGCCAAGTACGGCCCGAATGAAGTCGGGCAGGAAAAGCGACATGAATGGCTGCACCGCTTATGGACGGCGATACGCAACCCGCTGGTCGTTTTGCTGACCGTGCTGGCAACCATCTCGTATGCCACCGGCGATGTGCGCGCCGGCACGGTGATGCTGCTGATGGTCATCCTGGGCGTCACGCTGCGCTTCGTGCAAGAGACCAAAGCGGATACGGCGGCCGCCAAACTCAAAGCGATGATCAAGGTCACCGCGACGGTAGTCCGCGACGGGCAAACCCGGGAAATTCCCCTCCAGCAACTGGTTCCGGGCGACATCGTCAAGCTATCGGCGGGCGACATGATTCCAGGCGATGTGCGACTGATTGCCGCCAAAGACCTGTACATCATTCAGGCCACCCTCACGGGCGAATCCCTGCCGGTGGAAAAAACCGAC
>CAISVF010000165.1 GCA_903888765.1 uncultured Verrucomicrobia subdivision 3 bacterium
CTGGTCAACAGCCTCGGCTATCATCAGTCCGATACCATTGAAAACCAGCCGGAGCCCGGACGCAACGCGGTGCTGACACTGGATTTTGATTTGCAGAAAGCCGCGGAAGAATCACTCCTCCGGCATCGTGGTGCGGATGCCCGCGCCGCTATTGTGGTAATGGATGTGCGGAATGGCGATGTGCTGGCCATGGCGTCGTCCCCGGCCTTCAATCCGGTTTATTCAGAGAACAACCCGACCCGCATGGCGGATGATATCCTGCGCCCGTCCATAAACCGGGCCACGCAAGAAAATTACGCGCCAGGTTCCATCTTCAAGGTAGTTATCGGCCTTGCGGCGTTGGAATCGGGGTTGAATCCGGAAAAAAACTACACGGTTGAGCCGAATCCGGAGGACCCCGCACATGGTTGCATTTACATCGGCAATTTAAAAAAGCGCGATACCGCCATTCCCGGACCGTACAACTTTAAGCGCGCCATTGAGCGTTCCAGTAATTCCTATTTTATCCAGATCGGATTGCAAACGGGAATTGAACGGATCATTGCCCTGGCGGAGAAATTTCATTTTGGCGAAAAAAACCGTTTGCCGACCCGCCAGGAAACGCCCGGTGATTTGCCGACGCCTAAACGACTGCTGCAGCATTGGCGCGACGGCGACACGGCCAATGTGTGCATCGGCCAGGGCGAAGTCGCGGTGACGCCGTTGCAGATGGCGGTGGCGTATTCGGCGATTGCGAACGGCGGAACGGTATTCTGGCCACGACTGGTATCGCGTATCGAACCGCAGGACCCGGCGTCCCATGAGCAAGCCACGAATTTCCCGTCGGCTCTGGTGCGAGATCATATCGGGGTGAGCGCACGGAGCCTGAGAATTTTGCATGAGGCCATGCTGGCGGAAACAGAAGACGCGGAGGGCACCGGCAAAGCCGCCGTGGTGGGGCCGGAAATGCGAATTTGCGGCAAGACCGGCACCGCACAGGTGCAAGACACGTCCAACCGGTTGACTGGTTACAATTTCTGGTTTGCCTCGTTTGCGCCCTTTGAAAATCCGCGCTATGCCGTGGTGGTATTGGTGCAAGCGGAGGGCAAGGGATCCGGCGGGCTGGTTTGTGCTCCGATGGCGCATGATGTTTACAAGGCGATTTTGCAAAACGAAAAACAGGGCAGGCCGGTGAATCTGGCGGGGGCAAAATAAAACCATGTTTTCGACCCAACCCATTCCCAGTGAATCGTTCGACCGGCTGCAAATGGCCGCGCTGGCCGGATTGATGTTTCTGGGAGCGGCGTTCGTTTACAGTGCCACCATGGCGAATGACGCGGCGGGGGCGGGGCCGTGGTATGACCAAAGTTGGGCTCGGCAAATCGTGTGGTATGCGCTTGGCCTGGTCGCTGCCCTGGCGGTGTGTGTGGTAGATTATCATACGCTGGCACGCTGGTCGCTCGTGGCTTATGGCGCATCCATCATCACGCTGGTGGCGGTGCTGATTCCGTTCATTGGAAAAACGCACGGCTGGGGTGCGCGACGTTGGATTGACATTGGTTTTTTTCAGTTCCAGCCGGGTGAATTCGCCAAACTGGCGTTCATTCTGGCCGCCGCCAATTTTCTGAGTCGGCCGGCGGATGAACTGCGACAGCCACTGGTTTTCTGGAAAGGCATGGGTTTGATGCTCCTGCCGTGTGTGCTGATAATGAAGGAGCCGGATTTGGGCTCCGCTTTAGTGCTCTTGCCTACCGGGTTGGTGATGATGCTGGTGGCGGGCACCCCACGACGGTATTTATTATGGCTCGTGGGCGGAGTGGGATTGCTGGGGGTTTTGCTGCTGGCGGATGTGGTGTACGCGCCAGCGGCCTGGCAAATCCACATGCAGGAATACCAGCGCCAGCGGTTGCTGGTATATTTTGGCAAAGATTTTGCGCCAGCGGGCGCTACGAAAGCGGAGCGCCAGCGCGCGGCGGATTTGCAGCGCAATAAATCCTATCAGTCACGCCAGGCCTTGATTTCGGTCGGTTCGGGCGGTCTGTGGGGCCAGGGCTGGGGCCAGGGCAAACAGACGGCTCTCAGTTTTTTGCCGCCCAGTGCGGCGCACAATGATTTCATTTTCTCCGTGATAGCCGAGGAGGAAGGATTCGTCGGTTCCGTTATGGTACTGACGCTGTATGCGGTGGTTCTCTTCTCTGGATTGAGGATCGCCGGCCAGGCACGCGATCGCCTGGGCAAACTCGTGGCCGTGGGCGTAGTTACGCTCCTGTTCAGCCACGTGTTTATCAATATCGGCATGAACATTCGCATCGTCCCGGTGACGGGCATCCCACTGCCGCTGTTAAGTTACGGCGGGTCTTCAGTGCTGTGCTCGTTGATCGCGCTGGGCCTGATGCAAAACATACACATCCATCGAAAGGGATATTAAACATGAGCTCCAATAACTTCTCACGGCGCCGCCGTGGAATGCGCTTCAAGCCGAAGGGCGGCTTGAGTCCCGCTCAACAGAAAACTGATCGCGAAGCCGTCGAGGCCCGCGCCGACGTCGTCAGCGAACAAGGCGGCAATGAACGCCTGTTCGAAAAGCGTCATCTGGGCGAAATCGAACGCGCCGAAAACATCGCTGCCGGTTTGCCGCCAGAAGGCAAACCCGAAACCCCCGTCACGCCTGAACACACCCATGAACCCAAAACCGAAGCCGCTCCGGCTGTCCCGGTTGCCGAGGACAAGTTCGAACCGGTCAAAATCGTCGAGCCACCGAAAGGCTTCATCGAAGCCATCAAGGATGCGGCTTCCAATATCGTCAAAAAAGTTCAGCGGCTCATCCGCCCGGAAAAGAAAATCCACAAGGAAGTCATCATCAACGCCGAGACGCTCGAAACGCGTGTCGCGGTGACGGAGGATGGTAAACTGGAGGAATTCAACATCGAGCGCACCACGGAAGAGCGGCTCGTGGGAAGCATCTTCAAGGGCCGGGTGAGAAACCTCGAAGACGGCCTCAAAGCTGCCTTTGTGGACATCGGGTTCGAGAAAAATGCCTTTCTGCATTACTGGGACATCGTGCCGAATCAATTTGACTCCGGCGTCGAAATTGTCGAGCGCGAAGGTAAGAAACGGGATCGGCCCAAAATCACGCAGAAGGATATTCCACGCCTGTATTCGCCCGGCGCAGACATCATTGTGCAAGTCACCAAGGGGCCAATCAGCACCAAAGGCCCTCGAGTCACCACCAATCTGGTGCTGCCCGGACGGTTTCTGGTATTACTGCCCAACTCGGACCAATCCGGCATTTCCCGCAAAATTGAAAACGTGGAGGAACGCAAGCGCCTCAAGAAGATCCTCCGCGACCTCGCCATTCCCGACGGCATGGGGGTCATCATGCGGACCGCAGGCGAAGGTCAGCAAAAGCGCTACTTTGTACGCGACCTTGCCTTTCTCATCGAAGAATGGAACGCCGTCCAGGAAAAAATCAAGCGGCAGCCGATGGCCACCTGCGTGTTCCAAGAACCGGACTTGATTGAACGAACTGTGCGTGACTTCCTTACCGAGGATGTCGAACGCATCGTGGTGGATAACCTCAAAGCCCATGACCGGATGCGCGACATCATTTCGAAGATTTCCAAGCGTTCGGCTGGCAAAATCAAGCTCTACACTGAGGCACAGCCGATCTTTGACCGGTTTCTGGTCAGTAAACAACTGGAGAATACTTTCTCCCGCCAGGTGCATTTGAAGAGCGGCGGGTACATCGTTATTGATGAAACGGAGGCCCTGGTGGCGATTGATGTGAACACGGGACGTCATAAGGGCGGTAAAGATCAGGAAGCCCTTATCCTCAAGGTCAACCTGGAGGCAGCCGAGGAAATTGCCCGGCAGCTTCGCCTCCGCAACATGGGCGGTCTCATCGTCCTTGATTTCATTGACATGAAAGGTGGTCGGGACCGGCAGCAGGTTTACAACCGTGTCCGGGATGGCTTGCGCCGCGATAAAGCCAAGACGCACATCCTGCCCATCTCCCAGCTCGGGCTCATGGAAATGACCCGCCAACGCCATAGCGAGAGTGTTCGTGCTGCCGTTTATGACGACTGCCCTTATTGCAAGGGCCGCGGCAAAGTCAAGAGCACCATCACAATGAGCGTCGAGATCCAGCGCAAGCTGCAGGAGCTGCTCAAGAAACGCACCCGCGACGAAACCGATTTCCAACTCCGCATTGTGGTACATCCCACCGTACTGGAACGGTTGCGCACCGAGGATGAGAAGCACCTCATCGAAATGGAAAAACGCTACTTCGGCAAACTGTCGTTCCGGGCGGATACCGGCATGCATGCCGAGCAGTTCAAGATCGTGAATGTTGAGACCAACGAAGAGCTCGCCAGCGTAGGCGCATAAGCGTCCTTGTTCGGGCTGAGTGGTTGCGCCATCCGACTAAACCCAAGCGCCCCGCGATTATTCGCGGGGCGTTTTTATTTATGGCGGAGAAAGTCGCCGTGTGATCTCGCGGGGGGAAAGCGAGCTTGTCTGGCGAAACGGCTGGATTATCCTTGTCCCGCAATGAGCAGTCCGGCCCAAAAATATTTCAGCGCCGCTCGCGTCCCAGGTTTCACCGGACGCGGGGACAAGTATTTGGGTGAGATTGCGCAGGAGCTGCGGAAGGTGTTGTGGAAGATCCAGAAAAGTTTTACCTATACGTCCTGTTGTTTACCAGACCCGGCTTGGATGGAAATATCGGTTCTACTGGTGGACTGGGCCGAGGATATTCATAATGACATTGGACTGTGGCGCACCGTGGAAGAACATCAGCGGCAATGTTTCGGTACGCCCCTGCCTTTCATCGTGGATGTTGCCCCGGAGGTGCAGTTAAACGCATTTGATCCCAGGCGCATTCAGTTTTTCCTCTGGAATATGTGGCCCTGCTTTAATGCGGAGCGTTTGCTTTCCCCTACGCATCCGTATTTGCAGTTGCTTGCACAAGCAGCAAGCCAACTGTTGACCGCGCGATTTTCGGTTTTGCCAATGGATTCCGGCGTGAAGCGGTTTCTGGCGACCTCCAATAAATATGGTTGGAACGTCAAACGTAAATTACTCTGGCTGGGCATTAATTCTTATCTGTTCCGTTTTCTGTTTTTTAAATATCTGGATGATCATAACCGCGAGCCGGACATTCCCGCAAAAGATGATTTTGTTTGCCAGCAATGCACGGAGTGGTCCGGGTTGGGAGTAATTGATGTTTTGGCAGGAGTGCTCGATGTGACGGCTGAAGATCGCGCAACCCTGCGCACTTGGTACGAGCGACACACCTCGTTGTTTCGGGTGTTAACACGCCAAGACTCCGGCGATGAGTTGAAGGTGATAACGGCTCGTAATCTAGTCAATGGCCAGTTGTATTCTATTCGGATGGAGGTGGTCAATTGCCCGTTCGTGCCGGGAATGGTGATATCGGGTTCGCTTACGCCTTGGCGCGGGGAATGGTATTGGTCAGGAATGCAGGAGTCTTTTAATGATATATCAGAACTGGCGGAACCTGAAATTCGCCAAAACATGCTCGCGAATTCTAGTGCCATCGCCTATCGCTATTGTCCGGCGGAAGCTGACCAAGCCTTCAATATGGCCCGGCATCGTCATGAGCGATTTGTCGCCCATTACGGGAATGATTTCGTGGTGTTTCCGGATGGCTTGACGCTCGCGGCAGCCGAGCAAAAACGCATGGCAGAGGAGTGGCAGTCGGCGGATCAGGACAAAGTGGCAATATTAATGCAGGAACGTGGTTTAAAAAATCCCCGTCCCAATATGGATTTTCCGCCGGACTTTTTGAACCATGACCAGGGCATTGGCGCATTTTCTCATCCGGACCAGGGAATGGAGTTTTTCATTGGTTTCAATATTTTGTTGTCTGGCTTGCGCAAACATGGGGTTGAACTGACAGAGAATGAAATGGATGTTTTTGGTCGTTTTCTGACCAATAGATCGGTCAGTCCGGCATTTATCCGGCGAGTGTTGGCTGAGCATGGTGCGGAATCGTTGCTGGCCATTTATTTGATGCGTCGCTCGCCGCCCGAACTGGCTCTCGAATTTCTTTTGCGCCGCCATAAAGGTCAATATTACCGCAAGCATTATCCCTCCATAACAATTGTACCGGAGATGGTTAAAGCAGTAGCATCTTGAATTCACAGTTCCCAACCGGTGCAGCAGTGCAGTCAGGATGCTGCTAACGTATACGCTTCATAGCTGTGGTATCTTGCCGCCAGAGAGGCGCCAGCTTACGGATTATCATTGAGAGGCTTGAGTCGTCTGCAGGCTATGTGAAATCTTTCCCGTAACATCGCTTGCCGTTTGGCACGTCTGCTTTCATCATTATTTGTATGCGATGCAATTATTTAATCGGGTTTGCCGCCGCCGTGGGTTTTGCTGCTATTCTGATAAACCCGGTGCTGGCGGATGAATTTCCTGCGACTGTCGCGCCAGTCGGGCGCGATGGGGCGTCGCTCGTGACGCCGGCCAACCAAATTGTCACTCCCTCGGGCACTCTGATTGAATTGCCGGGAATGAGACCTCAGGCGCTGGTGTTGAGCCCGAACGGAAGATTACTGGTCACCGCCGGGCTCACGCATGAACTGGTCGTGCTTGATCCGGCGACGGGACAAATTCTCCAACACGTTGCGTTTCCCTCCGACAAAGTGCAGGAACACGCAGCGGCTACGGCGACCATCCTCGCGCCAGACAACAAAGCGCAGATGAGTTTTGGCGGGCTCGCTTTTTCGCCGGACGGCACGCGGATTTATTTATCCAATGTCAATGGCGACCTCAAGGTCTTCGCCGTGGACCGAAGCCTGAAAGTTTCTCCGCTGGTATCATTTGCACTGCCGCCAGCCAAGGCACCCGACCGCGAGGAGGAAATTCCTGCCGGCATCGCGGTCTCGGCAGACGGCAAAAAAATCTACGTTGCGGGCAACCTATCCAACCGTCTGTTGGAACTCGCCGCAACGGATGGCAAAGCATTGCGCAGTTGGGACGTGGGCGTAGCGCCGCTGGAGGTTGTGCTGGCCGGGCACAAAGTTTATGTCAGCAACTGGGGCGGTCGTCGCCCGGATGCCGCCAGCGTGGTGGGCCCGGCCGGACAGGGAATCCGCGTTCGCGTGGATGCGCACAGCGTCGCCAGCGAAGGTTCGGTGACCGTGATTGATCTGGCGGATGGTGCGGTGGCAAGCGGGGCGAGTTTCCCCGCGAACCGGTCTTTGCAGACTGCCTCCCTCAGCTCATCCACAGTCTCGCTGCACCAGCGCGAAATCATCATCGGTCCGCATGCAGGTGCTCTGGCACTTTCACCAAATGGCCGCTGGCTCGTGGCGGCCAGCGCAGGCAGTGACTTATTGAGCGTGATTGACACGCGGAATGACGAAGTCGTTGAGACTATCAGCGCGCGGCTGAATCCGGGCGATCCATTCGGAGCCCAGCCCGACGCGCTGGCGTTCGACAAGTCTGGTAAAAAACTCTTTGTGGCCAATGCCACGCAGAACGCCGTGGCCGTATTTCAGTTCAGCCCGCGCGAAACCAAATTGCTCGGATTGATTCCCGTCGGCTGGTTTCCGAGCGCGCTGGCATTTGACGCGCGGCATGATCAAATCTGCGTGGCGAATCTCAAAGACATCGCCGTCAAGGCCCAACCCGCCAAAGCGGGGGCGACAGGCCTAGGATTTAATACGCATCAATATGCCGGCACACTTTCTCTGGTGCATGAGCCAACAAAATTTGAGTTGGCAACCCTCACCCAGAAGGCGCTCGCGAATCTCCGTTACCCGCTCCTCGCGCAGGCGAAGCTGCCGCCGCGTTACGATCGGCAGCCGGTGCCCGTGCCGGAGCGAGCGGGCGAGCCCAGCGTCTTCAAGCACGTCATCTACGTCATCAAGGAAAACCGCAGCTACGATCAGGTGCTCGGCGATATAAAGGAAGGCAACGGCGACCCCGACCTGTGCATCTTCGGCGAAACGGTGACCCCCAACGAACACAAATTCGTCCGCGAATTTGCCCTGCTCGACAACACCTATTGTTCTGGCATTTTGAGCGCGGACGGACATAACTGGGCGGATAGCGGTATTGCCACCGATTATGTCGAGCGCGAATTTGCCGGCTGGCCGCGCAGCTATCCCTGCGGCGGCGACGGTGAGAACGGCCGTGACGCGCTGGCTTATTCCCCCGCCGGTTTCATCTGGGACGATGCCCTGGCGCATGGCAAAAGCGTGGTCAACTTCGGCGAATTCACCACCACCTCGAAACATTGGAAAAACCCCTCCGTCAAAAAGAAAATCACGTTTGCCGACACCTATCAGGATTTCGTTACCGGTGCCCACGCCATTGAATATACCTGCGAACCCGACATTGCCGCACTCCGGCCCTTCATGGTGGCGAATTACCCGGGTTGGGACCTCGCCGTGCCGGATGTCAGTCGCGCGGCCTTTTTCAAACGCGCCCTTCAGCAATACGAGCAGCACGATAATCTTCCGGCATTAACCATCCTCTGGCTCCCCAACGACCATACGAGCGGCACCGCTGCGGGCAAACCCACCCCCGCTGCGCAAGTGGCCGACAACGACCTCGCTTTCGGGCAGATCGCCGAGGGCCTCAGCCACAGCAAATTTTGGAAAGACACCTGTATCATCGCCATTGAGGATGATCCGCAGAATGGCTGGGATCATGTCAGCGGCTACCGCACCACCGCCTATGTCATCAGCGCCTATACCAAGCGCCACGCAATAATCCATACCCAGTATAATCACACCAGCCTCCTGCGAACCATGGAACTGATGCTTGGCTTGCCGCCCATGAACCAGTTTGACGCCACCGCCACGCCGATGTTTGACTGCTTCGCCTCCACCCCCGATTACACCCCCTACACTGCCGTGACAAATCAGGTGCCACTGGACCAATTGAATCCGCCGCCCAAAAAAGTGGCGGATGCCCACGCACGGCAGGATGCTTACGCTTCCGCGCGCCTGCCCTTAGCTCAACCAGACCAGTGCAATGAGGATGTGTTAAACCACATTCTGTGGCGCTCGATGATGGGGTCCAAACCGTATCCTGCCTGGGCGGTGAAGACTGCGGACGCGGATTGATTTCGTTTGGTTGTAAAAAATTTAAAAGCAAGATTGACAGCAAGGTGGTTTGAGCTAACTATATCCGCTACAGATACATCCGTTAAAATGGCATTACCTAAAACCGATCCCGAAAGCCTGCTGCCGCTCACGCCGGCGGTGTTTCATGTGATGCTCGCGCTGGTGGGTGCTGAGCGCCATGGCTACGCTATTATGCAAGAAGTGGCTATCAGCACCGATGGCCAGATTAAAATGGGTCCGGGAACTTTATATGGCACGGTCAAGCGGCTGCTCGAAGCGAAATTAATTGAGGAATCAGACGAGCGCCCCGATCCGCATTTGGACGACGACCGTCGCCGTTATTACCGGCTCACGGGCGTAGGCGAACAGTTGGTGCGGGCCGAAGCGCGGCGCTACGAAGAAATTGTCGCGCTTGCGCGCAGGAAAAAACTGATCCAAAAACCGGCATAAGCCATGCCCAAAATTGTAAACAACCGGGCGGTGGCGGTTTCACAAACGATTTATGGCTGGCTTCTCCGCGCGTATCCGCCGGCGCATCGCGAGGAGTATGGCCCGGCGATGGCGCAGCTTTTTCGCGACCAATGCCGCGAAGCATGGCGCGAATCAAAAGGCTGGGGCATTATGAAACTCTGGCTGCGCGTCCTGCCGGATTTGGTGAAAACCTCGATTATCGAACGAATCGCCGCATCAAACCAAAGTAAATCTAGGTCTAACAAAATAACCGTTCTATTCCAATCGCGTAGAGTCTTTCTGAAGGTATCCATGGTGGTGTTTCTTCTAGTTCTTGGCTATTCGATAGCGGTTGCTTTTTTATTGCCGGAAACGTATGCAAGCACCGTGCGCATCAAGGTGGAACAGGAAGCGGAACACAATTCTGGGGTGGCCTGGGATCCTCAGTTCCTGCAAAACACATTTGAAATTATCCAGTCTCAAACTGTTCTCAAACCGGTCATAGACGAGCTGAATCTGAATGTGATGTGGGGGAAAAAATATTTCGCCGGCACAACTCTAAAATTTACCGAGACGCTTGAAATAATAAATGGGCGCATCATTCTTACCCCCGTTCGCGGCACCAAACTCATCTCCATCACGGCCTACAGCGATGACAAAATGGAGGCCGCGAGTCTCGCCAATGCTGTTGCTGAATCTTATCGAGATTACCGGATTAAATCAGGAAATGAATTGGCGGCAAAAAGAATTGAAGCATTGGCGCCGGGACGAGAAAAGGAAGCTGCACAACTGGAGGCACAGATTCCCAAGCCTAGCCTGGTTCAAATCATGGACAAAGCGGAACCAGGGCACGCACCAGTGAGGCCGAACAAAACCTTAAATATCACGCTGGGCATGGTGGTGGGAATCGTCTTTGGCACTGTCGCCGGTTGGATTGTCGTGGTGGTGCAGTCGTGGTTTGCTCGTCGAGCCATCCCCAGCGATAAGGCTTAAAATCCGAAGAAGGTGCCGGAACCGGTCAATTTGGCTCCAAATAATTTCGGCTTGGGCCTGGCTGCTTTGGGAATGAATCGCCACGCCGCCTTCAGAGGCACGATAGTGATGGGAAATTCCCCAGGGTCTCGCCCGCGCGAAAGCGCTGCCGTTGCTGCCGCCTTGCCACCACCATGACAACATCAGTATGGCGAGGCCGCGAAATCATCCGGTACTTTGGCCAGGCGCGGTGCACAACGGTGGAGGCGGGTTCCCTTCTGGCGTTGAACATTAATAACGGCCGCAAACCAAATCAGCCCCTGCTGCCAGCATCAACGACGACGGAAGCGCAAAAAAACCATTTTTCGTCATTTTGCCCAGTTGGCGGGGGGGGGTGATGCTCTAGCTGCGGCCATTTTTGCTTTGGCAAATGCGCCGTTTGCCAAGGCAAATGCCGTATCTGCCAAAGCGAATATCGCATTTGCCAGATCGAATGCTTCACCTAAACGACCAGCCTCCGCTCCCCCGCGCGCGGGCGGGCGGCGGAAATTGCGGGATTGCCTGTCATGGGGCGATGGTCGTAGGCTGTGGCGATCGCTTCGTTTTTTATGAATGAATCATTTCCACACTTGTCAATCAACCCGTCCGCCCCGCCGGCCAACCGGTCGGCTTTTTGGCCGGTTTTTATCACCGTCTTGCTGATCACGGTCAGCTTCAGCACGGCTGTGACTTTTATTTTGCCGGAATCCTACGCCAGCACCGCACGCATCAAGGTGGAACCGGAAACGTCCTTTGGCACCAACGGTGCGGCTGTTTATGATCCGTATTTCATCCAGACAACTTTCGAGGTGATCCAATCGCAACTCGTCCTCGATGAAGTCATTAAAAAGTTGAACCTGAATGTGGTTTGGGGCCGGAAATATTTTAACGGCGAAACGTTGAAATCGGCGGAGTCGCTGCAAATTCTGAAGGCGCGCATTTCGCTGGCACCGGTTCGTGGCACCAAACTCATTGCCATTACGGCCTATAGCGATGACCGGCAAGAAGCGGCACAAGAGGCCAATGCCATTGCGGAAGCTTACCGGGATTATCGCGAAACCAAGGTCCGCATGGAGGAGGCGAACAAGCCAGGAGTTGATCCGCGAGTGATCGCCGACGCGATGGTGGTGATTACCGATCGCGCCGATCCGGGGCGGTATCCGGTGAAACCGAACAAACCCTTGAATCTCGCGCTGGGCGTGATGGCGGGCGTCGTTTTCGGCGCTATCGCCGGCAAGATTTCCGTATGGTGGCGCGCGCTGACCACAAGTCGCGCTCGCGCCGCTGCCGGCAGAAAAAGTTAGTCCTCGGAGAAAAGGTATTCCAAATCCATCGAAGTGAGGCTGCGCGCAAAACCTTCCTCACCCAGCACATCGGCGATGGTCTTGGCTTTGCTCTGTTGCAGTTCCCAAATCTTTTCCTCCACGGTGCCGGGAGCAATCAGGCGGTAGGCGTTGACGGTTTGCGTTTGACCAATGCGATGCGAACGGTCAATGGCCTGCGCCTCGACGGCGGGATTCCACCAGGGATCGTAGAGCACGACATAACTGGCGTTGGTGAGGTTCAAGCCAGTCCCAGCCGCGCGCAAACTGAGGAGAAACACGCCCGCGCCGGTGTCTTTCTGGAAATCGTTGACGACGGCTTGACGGTCCTTGGTCTGGCCAGTAAGCATGTGGGTGCGAATGTTGCGGTTGTGGCATTCCTTGTCGAGAATGTTCAGCATTTGCACAAACTGGGAGAAAACCAGGACTTTTTGTCCCTCGGCGACGAGGGAATCCAGCAATTCAAAGAGGGTTTCCGTCTTGCCGCTGGCCGTATCACTGCCGACGAGCGACGGATGGCAGCAGACCTGCCGCAAGCGAGTGAGGGCGGCAAGGACGTGCATCTTGCTTTTGTTGAGACCCTGCTGGGCGACGGCTTGCTGGATGGTTTCGCGGCTGCGACGCAATTCGGCGAGGTATAATTTCCGCTGTTCCTCACCGAGCGGGCAATCACGCCGCTCTTCGATGCGGTCGGGCAAATCCTTGGCGACATGCTTTTTGAGACGGCGCAGCAGGAGCGGACGTAATTTGGCGGAAAGTTTCTTACGCGCGATGCGCTGAACGCCTTCCTCGCCCTTGGGCTCGTAATTTTCCAAAAATTGTTCCTGATTGCCGAGATAACTGGGCTGGATAAAATCCACAATGCTCCACAAATCGAGCAGCCGGCTTTCCAGCGGCGTGCCAGTGAGGGCGATTTTGTTTTCGCACTTCAACTGTTTCACAGATTGCGTCACCTGCGCGCCGGGATTTTTAATGAACTGCGCCTCATCCAAAATGACCGCGCGGAAGGCGAACTTGTGGAATTCCTCCAGATCGCGGCGAAGCAACGCATAATTGGTAACAATAATGTCATGCTGAGGGATTTGTTTGCGCAAGTTGTGCCGCTCGGCACCACTTTCCAGCACTAGCACCTTCATGCCGGGCGTGAAGCGCTCGGCCTCGCGCCGCCAATTGTGCAAGACGGAAGCCGGGCAGATGACAAGCGAGGGTTTGGGGGTTTTGGTGTTGCGCTCCTTGAGCCAGGCGAGCCAGGTCAGAGTTTGCAGCGTTTTGCCCAAGCCCATGTCGTCGGCAAGAATGCCACCGAGTTTCACCTGAACCAGATGCACGAGAAAATCGAAACCTTCTTTTTGATAGGGTCGCAGGTCGGCTTGCAAAGTCTTGGGCAAATCGGCGGCCGGGACACCCTTGAAATCGCGGACACGTTCTCGCAGCGCCTGGGCTTCCGGCGAATCAGTAAACCGCATAAGGCCGGCTTCGTCCAGGTGAGCGACGTGTTCCATGCCAATCTTTTGAGGAACGGCAATCAAGCCTTCCACGCCCATTTCCGCCATGGCCTCATGTGCGCCTTGCACGGCATTGGTGTCGAGTTCCACCCAGCCGGAGTTGGGCAATTTAACAAACCGACTGGTGGCGGCAGCCAGGCGCTCAAGATCGGCCTTGGAAAGTTTCATGCCTTCGGCTTCCCATTCCGCCGAAACGGCGAGCCAATCTATGCCGCTGCCTTTGACCACCAGCCGGGGTTTGAGCGCGCGGGGGGTGAGAAAAAGACGGTGGAAAGCGGCATTGCCGAGGAAATCGGCTTCCGCCGGACGCGTGGCCCAAGCGGCGGCGAGCGCGCCCAGAAAAATTTCATTGGCTTCACCGATCCACAGCCCCGGTTCTTGCATGAACCAGTCGAGTTTGCGCAACCATTGTATGGCGGGATCCAGCCGTGCGTCATCCAGAATCTCGGGTTTTTCGCCAGGTTTGATGGTGCGGCTATGCGGCGACCATTCCTGGCCGTTCCAAAACCAGGTGCTTTTGTCTCGCAGGCTTTTTGCCAGCAAACGCAATTGCACCGCATCGTCCAGAAGTTCAAAGACAAACTGAGGCGTGGCGGCGTGGGCCACACAGAGTTGCTCCCAGTCCACGCCATGATTGGCCTGGGATTTTCGCAAGTGCAAAAGCAACCGATGGCTCAACTTGCGCACCGGCACCGAAGGTTTTTGCGCCAGATACTTCAGCACGCCGGCGGGCGGCGCATTGCGAAGCAGGAAAAATTCGTTCCCGACCAGCATAATCGGTGACTGGCGGTTGAAGAATCTCGCGTCGCCCACGGAATGAATGGTGCCATCCGGCAGGGTAATGCGGTGGGTGAAAGCCAGTTCCTGACTGCCGTTTTCCAGATGCGGCGCGAGCGCGACAATATGCCCATGAAAATGCAACGGTTTACCATTCGCAGCGGACTCGAGCCGCTGGGTATGACCCCAGCGCGCTAGCCATTGAAGCAACTCGGCATCCGCAAGCAACAAGGTGGTCTCATCACCGGCGCGTTCGCGGTGCGTGTCATAGATCCATTGAACAAATTCCCAGTCCCACGGGGTAAACAATTCCTGCTCATGCGCGGCGCGAACCACCAGGTCAACGAGTTCATGGAGCGACCGTGCCTTTTCACCGGTACGCGGACGCAGTAATAGAAATTGAACGGCCAGGCGGAAGCGCGATGGCTCCAATTCATCCGGCTGCGGCTTGCAAACGACGCGTAAGGTGGCTCGCGGCGTATCCAAATGCAACGGTGCCGGAGGTGACAGCCAGTTTTCCAGTTCTTTGACCAGTCGCTGTTCCTGCTCTGCCTCTTCGGCGCGCGCAAAACGATCCAGGCTGGCGTAGGGTTGGAGTTCCGGAGGGACGGATCGTTTGGCACGCAGAAACAGGAAAGCCAATTCCTCCAGCCGCGCTTTGCCAGTGAGGGCGAGCATTTTCGGCCACCATTCGGTAGCGGGAAAATCCCGCCGCGAGAGGGCGAGTTTTTCAAAATAATCCTCCAGCGCCAGCCAGGCACGCTGTGAATCCGGACAGGTGGCGAAAGCCTTCAGGAGATCTTCGCGCTCATTGACGGTGTTTTTGGAATCGGAGAGTTCACGGCGCAAGTCCGCGAACGCGCCGTAAGTTTGCGACAAAACCTTGTGGTGCGCGTCGTATTTACTCGCGCCGGTTCGCGGCACGCCATTTCCATTTCTACTCGGAGTTCTGGGCATCTGAACAAAATTACTATGTTCTATCATTTCGTCATATCCCGTGTTGCCGGTCAATCTGAAATGAAAAGTATTTTGTTTCAGCCAAGGCCAACGGACCCGCAAACTACCTTTTCGGGTAGGCGACAACGGGCTTTCGATTCTTTATAATGACGACACCCATAAATGAAACCGTTGCCT
This sequence comes from uncultured Verrucomicrobia subdivision 3 bacterium, assembly GCA_903888765.1. Classification (GTDB taxonomy): domain Bacteria; phylum Verrucomicrobiota; class Verrucomicrobiia; order Limisphaerales; family UBA11358; genus UBA11358. The sequence goes on from CAISVF010000165.1 coordinate 15,283, forward strand.
TATTTGAACCCCGCGCTGCCTCCGGAAACACGTGTCAAGGATCTCCTGGCCCGCATGACATTGGAGGAAAAAGCCGCGCAAATGATGGGTGTCTGGCAGGAAAAATCGAGCAAACTGGTGGATGCGGAAGGAAATTTCGATCTCGCCAAGGCTAAAGCCGCCTTCAAAAACGGCCATGGAATCGGTCAAGTGGGGCGACCAAGCGATGCGGGAAGCAAGCCGTCGGATGCCGGTATTGGCAAGTCGCCGCGAGATACCGCAGAGTTGACCAATGCCATTCAGCAGTTTTTCAAAGAACATTCGCGCCTGGGCATTCCTGTAATTTTTCACGAGGAATGTCTGCATGGTCATGCGGCGATTGGAGCGACCAGTTTTCCGCAGCCGATTGGGCTGGGAGGCACGTTTGATCCCGCGATGATTGAATCTCTATACGCGATGACCGCCGAGGAAACCCGCGTGCGGGGCGCTCACCAGGCACTTACCCCGGTGGTAGATGTGGCGCGCGATCCCCGCTGGGGGAGAGTGGAGGAAACCTACGGCGAAGATCCGTTTCTAAATGCGCAACTTGGCATGGCTGCTGTGCGAGGTTTTCAGGGCGACCGGAAATTTCGCGGCAAAAAAAAGCTGATTGCCACCCTGAAGCATTTTGCCGCGCATGGTCAGCCGGAATCCGGCATGAATTGCGCGCCGGTGAATGTTTCGGAGCGCGTCTTGCGCGAGACTTTTTTGCAGCCATTTCGGGAGGCGATTCAAAAAGCTGGCTGCATCAGCGTGATGGCGAGCTACAATGAGATTGATGGCGTGCCGTCGCATGCCAGCGAATGGCTGCTGCGCAAGGTGCTGCGCCGCGAATGGGGATTCAAAGGATTTGTTGTCTCGGATTATTATTCCATCTGGGAATTGTGCCATCGCCCCGATACGCATGGTCATTTCGTTGCGAGTGATAAAAAGGCAGCGGCTGTGCTGGCCGTTAAAGCCGGGGTGAACATTGAGTTGCCGGAACCGGACTGCTATCTGCATCTGGTCGAGCTGGTGCGCAAAAAAGTACTCAAGGAATCGCAATTGGATGAACTCATTGCGCCGATGCTCTTCTGGAAATTTAAGCTGGGATTGTTTGAGGATCCGTATGTAGATCCGGCTCAGGCGGAGAAAATTGTGGGTTGCGAACAAAACGCCCGACTCGCATTGCAGGCGGCACGGGAGGTCATTACGTTGCTGAAAAACGACAACAATTTGTTGCCGCTCAGTCCTGACAAGCTGAAAACCATTGCAGTAATCGGGCCTAATGCGGATCGAGGCCTGCTCGGTGGCTATAGCGGAGTGCCCCGGCGCACGGTTTCGGTGCTCGCGGGCATCCGCGAGCGCCTTGCCGGGCATCCGGTAAAAGTGCTGCATACGGAAGGCTGTAAGATCACCGTGGGCGGATCCTGGAATCAGGATACAGTCACCCCGGGAGATCCGGCGGAAGACGCCAAAAAAATTGCTAAGGCGGTTAAAGTAGCCAAAAAGGCCGATGTGGTCGTCCTCGCCATCGGCGATAACGAGCAGATTGCCCGTGAAGCCTGGTCCCGGACGCACATGGGCGATCGTACGAGTCTGGATTTGTTTGGACAACAGGAGGATTTGCTAAAGGCGCTCATTGCTACCGGCAAGCCAGTCGTAGTGCTACTGTTCAACGGTCGTCCGATCTCCATCAATTTCGCAGCTCAAAATGCGCCGGCGATTCTGGAGTGCTGGTATCTTGGCCAGGAAGCTGGACACGCGGTAGCCGAAGTTTTGTTTGGCGACCACAATCCGGGAGGCAAGCTGCCGATTTCGATTCCCCGTTCCGTTGGCCATTTGCCCGTTTTTTACAACCACAAGCCGTCAGCGAGACGCGGCTATTTGATGGATGAGGTTTCGCCATTATTCGCTTTTGGCTTTGGACTGAGCTACACCACCTTCAGTTTCAAAAATGTGCGGCTGACCCCACAGAAGATCAAACGCAGCGGCACCACCAAAGTTCTGGTGGAGGTGACGAACACCGGCCAGCGAGCGGGCACCGAAGTGGTGCAGCTCTATATTCGCGACAGCGTGTCCTCCGTAACGCGGCCGGTCAAAGAGCTGAGAGGTTTTCAGAAAATTTCGCTGAGCGCCGGCGAAACCAAGACCGTGGAACTGACTATCACCCCGGAGTCGCTGGCGTTTTGGGATGTCAATATGAAATACGTCGTCGAACCGGGCGAATTTGAAATTCTGGTGGGCAGCTCTTCACGAGATGCCGATTTGCACAAAACCACTCTGACCGTCCTGAAATAAAATGAGCTCCAGCGCCCAAAAACTGTCATTCTTCGAAAAAGTAGGCTACAGCGGTGGCGATGCCGCCGCGAACTTCGTCTTCATGACGATGGTCTGTTTCCAAGCGAGTTTTTACACGGACGTGTTTGGTATCAGCGCGGCCACCGCCGGGACGATCATTCTGGTGGCCCGGCTGTGGGACGCCTTCTTTGATCCGGTCATGGGAGTTTTGGCGGATCGCACTAACACCCGCTGGGGCAGGTTCCGTCCGTGGGTGCTGTGGACATCGCTTCCGTGGGCGGTCGCCATGGTCCTGGCTTATTCGACACCGGGCTTTGCCCCGCCGGTGAAGATTGTTTACGCCTTTGTGACCAACATTCTGCTGATGACGCTTTATTCCGCCAACAACATGCCTTACTCGGCGCTGGGGGCGGTCATGACTGGCGACGTGGTTGAGCGCGCGAAACTCAACTCGGTTCGCTTCATCGCGGCGCTGGTCGCGCAATTCGTGGTCGTCGGCGTGACTCTGCCGTTGGTCTTCAAATTCGCCGGCCCGGCGCACGACCGGCAACAAGGCTGGCAAATGACCATGGGCCTTTGGGCGGCTTTGTGCCTCGTCCTTTTTCTCATCACGTTCAGCGTCTCGAAGGAGCGCATTCATCCCAAGCCCGAACAGAAAACCCCCCCGAAACAGGACTTTGCCGATTTGTTCAGGAATGGCCCGTGGAAAATCATGTTTAGCCTGACGCTGATTCATTTCAGCCTCATCGCGCTGATGGGCAGCGCGCAATACAACTATTACAATTACTACGCCGACAAGGCCGCGTTCTTCGACTGGCTTGAAAAGCTGCATCTGACGGCACCAGCACTAGCGCCGGGCGCGACGGCTCCCGGCGGTCTCCTCGAATGGATGGGTTACATCGTGCATGGTGACCGGGCGCATCTTGCGGATTCCAACGTGTCCTTTGTCGGGTATAGCGTCATGCAAATGCTCTCGAAGATCGTTACGATCGCAGTCATCTTCGGTTCGCCCTTCCTCGCGCGAAGATTTGGCAAGAAAGCGGTCGCCGTGGGCGGTTTTACGTTCTCCGCGCTCGCTTACATGGGATTTTATGCGCTCAAACCCACAGACATCACCGGCATGGCCTTGATGACCGTGCTCACCTCTTTCGTTTACGCGCCAACCATCCCGCTGCTTTGGGCGATGTTTGCGGACGTGGCAGATTATTCAGAATGGAAAAATGGCCGCCGCGCCACCGGCATTATTTTCGCAACCATAGGTTTTGCCCTGAAAGCGGGCCTCAGTCTTGGCGGCGCGATATTCCTCTGGCTGATGTCCTGGGCCGGCTACCAGGCCAATCAGCCGCAAACGGACCAGACTTTGGAATGCATCCGCCGCAGTTCCAGTGTTTATCTGGCCATTCTGTTCGCCATTTGCACCGGCCTTTTGATTATGTATCAACTCAACAAACGACTGACGATCCAGATTGCCGACGAATTAGCGGAACGCAGAACAAAAGGCACAGCAACATGAAAATTATTTGCAAAGCAATCGCGGTGACAGCCGGAGTACTTCTCGCGGCCCGATTAGGCGCGCAACCGGCGCTGAAGGACGTATTTGAAAAAAAATTTCTGGTGGGCGCAGCGCTAAATCCAACGCAATTCTGCGAATCAAATAGCCTCGAAGCCGGTCTGGTGAAACGACAGTTCAACACCATTACGCCGGAAAATGTTTTAAAATGGGAAAAGGTCCATCCGGAACCCGGCCTGTTTGATTTCGCGCTGGCGGATCGCTATGTCGAGTTTGGCGAGAAAAACTGCATGTTCATCATCGGCCACACCCTGGTCTGGCATAGCCAGACGCCGGCATGGGTATTTCAGGATGATCAAGGCAAGCCGGCAACCCGCGAAGTTTTATTGGCCCGGATGCGCGACCATATTTTAACGGTGGTCGGTCGATATCGGGGACGCATCAAAGGCTGGGATGTGGTGAATGAAGCAGTAGCTGAAGACGGAACGCTGCGCCAATCACCATGGCTGAAAATCATCGGCGAGGATTTTCTCCTGAAGGCGTATCAATTCGCCCACGAAGCGGATCCGGAGGCCGAATTGTATTACAATGATTACTCGTTGGAAAACCGGGCCAAACGCAAGGGTGCGTTAACATTAATCAAAAAGCTACAAGCCCAAGGTGTGCGCATTGCCGCCGTGGGTATCCAAGGTCATTACAACCTGGAATGGCCGAGCGCTTCCAAGCTGGACGCGACGATTTCCGCTTTTGCCAAGCTGGGGGTAAAAGTCAATATAACCGAACTAGATCTGGATGTGCTGCCGCATCCGGGGCGGAACGTGGCGGCGGATGTTTCGCTGAACTATAAAAGTGCGGCCAAATTAAATCCTTACCGTAACGGCCTGCCAGAATCCGCACAGCAGGAACTCACCGAACGCTACGCTAAGCTGTTTGCCATTTTTCTACAGCATCGGAACGAAATCAGCCGCGTGACTTTTTGGGGAGTGACGGATGGCAACTCTTGGCTTAACGACTGGCCGGTGGCTGGACGGACGAGCTATCCGTTGGTGTTTGATCGAGCGGGGCAGCCAAAACCGGCCTTTGCCGCCATCACCGCGCTGGTCCACGAGTAAGGGGCTGTTGTTATCGCCGCCAAATCCACCCAACCTTCACTTGGGTGAGACCAGTTGGTCGCCAATGATAATGCGATAATCTTTGATGCGCCCGCCGCCTTCGCCTTGGCGTGGAACATAGCGAAAGCCAGAGATAACCTGCGACCGGCTCAAGTTGAGGATCAACTGGTGCGGATGCCCTGGCGAAGCGGACTGCCATTCTGTGTGCCAATAGTTGGCCGTCTGTCCATCAATGGCATTTTCCGCTGAACCGTCTTCGCCAACATGCTCCTCGCTATCCACATAGGCGATGGTCCAGCCGTTGTGGCTGATTGAAGCGCCGACGCTGTCGAGCAAATCCAATTCGGCCACGGCAGCATAGGGTTTTCCATCGTGTGCATTCAGGCTTTCGAGACAGAAAAACCTTCCGCTGGCCATGGAGGAAAACTTGATTTCCTGCGTATCCGCCCCCGGAGGGAACGCTCCGGTGTGGGCCGGGATGTTGGCAGCCAGATGCAATTTCACCGCCGGCCGGTGTGATTTAGCAAAATCCTTTTCCGGGTGCAGTTCGCTCAAAACCGGTTTTTCCAGTCCGGCAACAACCGGGTTTTCCGGTCCGGTGAAATCAAGAATGATCACTTCATTGTCACCCGCGCGCAGCCAGCACCCGGGCGCGTAGGCGGTCTGTGACGGTCCGATGTTCCAAAACCGCCCAAGGCAATGGCCGTTCACCCACAAATCACCTTTGCCCCAGCCGCGCAGATCCAAAAAGGTGTCACCCGCTTTTTCGAGCTTCAACGACCCTCGCCAGAATGCCGGGGAACTGGTTTTCGTGGAATTAAATTTCAAACCCGCGATCATGGAACCATCAAGTGGCAGATTAAAAACCTCCCAGTTTTTCAAGACTTCGCCGCCGAGTTTCACCGGAGCGATCAACCCCTTGCGGTCCGCCATTTCAGGTCCAAAATTGATACGCCCCATCGGCTCCACCAGAATGTCAAGTTGCGCGGCTTTTTCACGCGCAGGCAAGGCGATTTTGGCACTGACGGAGCGACGATCCAAAATGCCGATCCGTTTCCCCTCCAGGAAGACATAACCAAAATCATGGATGGCGGCGGCTTCCAGCGTGGCCGCCGGGCCCTTAAGAAGGTGGGTGCGGTATAAAATGCAACCGTAGCCCTGATCATAGGCTTCCATGTTGCGCGGGGTTTCGTCTGTCACCGCCGGCGGCAGATTATCAAAAACTGGCGCGGTCTCACTCAGTGTCACGGATGGAAAAGCAATCATGGGATTTTGTGGCGGAGGAGCCGGCAATTTTTCGCCCGGCAAAAGATATTTCGCGAATAACTCGCGCGTCTGGAAAAACTTGGCCGTCGCCCAACCGGCTTCGCTGATGGGCGCATCGTAGTCGTAACTGGAGGTGTCCGGCTTGAATGGCCGGTCGCAGCCGGACCACAGGCCGAAGGTGGTGCCGCCGTGCGCCATGTAAATGCTGAACGACGCGCCCATATCGAGCATCAATTTCAAGTTGGGCAGATAGTTTTCCGGCTTGCCCGTGTGATGGGGCTGGCCCCAGGTGTCAAACCAGCCGGGATAAAATTCGCTGCAAATCAGCGGACCGGTGGCCTGTATCTTGCGCACTTTTGCAAAGTTTTTTTCCACATCGCTGCCAAAGTTTCCCGCCTGAAACAGGTCCGTGAGCATCCCGTTTTTCATGACATCCGGTGGGTTGCATTCGAACAGCGGCACATCAAACCCGGCAGCTACCAGAGCTTGCTTTATTTCCTCCATATACGCCGCGTCTTTGCCAAAAAATCCGTATTCATTTTCCACCTGCGCCATTATGATGGGGCCCCCATGCGTGATTTGCTGCGGTCCGAGCACACGGCCGACCTCCTTTAAATAAGCCTTTACGGCATTAATATAGCGCGGGTCGCGGGTGCGCACTTTTAGGTCGGCGTTTTTCAGCAGCCACCAGGGCGTGCCACCCATTTCCCACTCGGCGCAGGCATATGGCCCTGGACGCAGAATCACCCACAAACCCTCTTCCTGCGCGATCCGGCAAAATTCCGCATCGTCGGCCTGCCCGGTCCAAACAAATTCCCCCGGCTTCGGCTCGTGCAAATTCCAGAAAAGATAGGCGCAAACCGTGTTTAAACCCATGGCTTTAGCCATTTGCAGGCGCTGCCGCCAATACTCCTTCGGCACGCGTGCTGCGTGGATTTCCCCACAGCGGATTTGCAGCCGGTTGCCGTCCAGTTGGAAATCCTTGCTGCCGATGACAAAAGTATGGTTCGGTGTCTGCGCCCGCAAAGAGATCGCCAGCAGAGCGACACTCGATAAAATGGAGACTAGTTTAATGGCATGCATTGCTGCATAATGCGTTTCTCGGCAGCGAGCGGCAAATCCAAATTTTACCCTTTCGCCGGGCAAAAAAATCGTGAACATTTCCCGGTC
>CAISVF010000166.1 GCA_903888765.1 uncultured Verrucomicrobia subdivision 3 bacterium
ACCCTCGACCAAGCAACGGTGCCAGAAATATCATCTCTCCTGTCCCCTTTTGAACTCGCAGCCGTCCCCTTTTGTTCCCGCCCCGACAAACTTTATCATTTATCCCGTCGCTGAACCTCCGGAGTGGATTAAATAGGAAGTAGCGCTATAAAAGGTAGTTTTGTTCCAATAAATGGCGTGTTTTGGCGGTTTTTGGCGCGTGATTTTTTTGTGCGCCATGCACGGCGGACACGGCGGATGATTATGTTGCCGACGTTCAATTTTTCCTGGTCACAAGCGACAGAACAAATTCCATAGAGGATATTTACAGCGTTCCGTTCACCACGTCGAAATTAATTTTTTTGTTATTGAGAAAAGTCATGGCACGGTGAAGCTTAATCATATTTGTAGAGTCAGATTCTGCGGCGATGGCTCGTTGAAATTTCAACCGGGCAATTTCTTTACCTTCAATTGCCAAGCAAATTCTGGCGCATAATCGAGCTTCCTGGAGGTTGTCGGTTTTAATGATTCTTTTGATCAATGCAGGTGTGGCTGGGGTTCCGATTTTTTCCAATGCTTTGGAAATTGGGAATATATCATCCAATTTCATTAATGAATCAGGTGAATAGGCTTGAGCATCCATGTCATACGATAAATTCCTGATTAACGCATCTATCCCCTCCGTGGCGCGATAAACGCCCAACGCGCTTGCCGCATCCAGCTTGGATTCTCTTGGGTAATCACCATCCAGAACTGCAATCAGTTGTTTTACGCTTTGTTGCCTTTGCAAAGTGATTGCCTGAAAGGAGAGTATTTCCTTTTTTGAATTGCCGGGCAAAAGAGAAACCGGTTGATTTGTTGGCTCTGACCACGCCCAACAGTTTAAAAAGTAGGCGCAGCAAAGAGTTATTGTTTTCCCCGTGTTCATGTCGTCTTTCAGTATAGGTTGTCACCTACGCCCGCTCCATTTCCGCCCTGGCCCCTTATAGCACCCATTGTTGTCTCCTCTACAGTAAACCAGGAAATGCAATTCTGGGTTCAATTCCCAAATGATGTTCCGGCCAGGTCTTTCAGGGCCGATTGCAATCTCACTTGTTTCGTTGAAACTTTTTCAGCAGCTAGAGCCTTTTGCAAACGCAATTGCACGATGTCTTTGTCGCCTTCAATGTGATAAAGGGCTGAAAGCGAAAGCCTCCTAAAGGTGGCATCGTCGCTCTCGGCCAAATTGCGGATTACGGCAGGAATGGCTGGATTGCCAATTTTTACCAACGCTTGCGTTGCGGGAAACCGATCCCAAAACCACTCGCTGCCCCTTTCGGTATTTGACCGTATCTTGTCTTCCCATGAAATGTTTTTTGCCAGCAAATTGACAGCCTGCGGAAACCGGTACTCACCAAGAAAATAGGCGGCATAAGACTTTTCATTCTCATCACCCGCACCAAATTTTGCCGTGAGGACTTCACTTAATTGTGTCAAGTTTGAATAATTTGTCCGAACCAAATCCTTACGCTCTTTCTCAGTCAGACTGCTAAATCTCTCCAATTTTCTAATAAAAGCGCAGGCATTTGCTTCTTGAGTCCTACCGATCGCCGGCATCAGAAAAACCGCAATTAGTATGATCAGGTTTAGCCAATCAGATACCATGTTGGATGGGGGAGGCGCTATTTTTTGGTGGTTCATTTTTAGCGTCTTATTGCGGTGTAATGTGGATTTTTGTGGGAACACTTGGTAGATCAATCGCGACGCGGCTATACCCAGCGATTATTTTCCGTACATGGTGTAAATAGGTCATTGCTATGATGCAACAGCTGTTCAATTGGTAGTTGATATTATTAGTGTGAAGCGCTTTCTGCGCCGTTGCAATTAGATTAGTTGCCCATTGCCTGCGAATCTGCGGAATGAAGTGACGAGCCCTGCTTGGCGTGGTCGCAGATGTTGGGCGTTTTAACGCGTTAAGGCTGGCGATCTGACAAAAACCGGATGGGCAAGCAACCGGATAAGCACGCAATGAACGATCTTGCAACTCTGGCGCTTTTTCAAAGGCAGCGTCTCGACGTTTCGGTGCGCAGTTGCCAGCCGGTGCTAGCCTTTCTCCGCTCGCCCGGTTGCACCGCAGTTTTATTCCACCGCCGAACACACTCGGAGCCATGCTCCACGCCCCGCAGTGGTCCGGGGGACGTCCGACGTTTGCAGACGGCCACCGGGGAACTGACGCAGCTTGCGTTGACGAGGGCGCCGCGCTCGATATGACACAGCCCGACTTTGGAAGCGATGGTCATTCGAATGCGGATGCGCTGCAATCTGCTTGAGGTAATGCCAGTCCTGCTGGTCCAGCTGAATGGCTTCGAGGGCCACCCCCGCAGCAACCTGATCGAGGGAGGGGAAACGTTTTAATTTCCATAATTCAGTCCTGCGTATCTCCGGCTCCGCCATCGGCTGTATCAATGGGGCTGCGCTTTTTTTCAATTACGCGCACGGCTGGAACCGTGCTAGGGTGAGGGGGATGAAACCTTCGCCGCTCAAATCCGCTGGCATCGGTGCCGTGGTCACGTTGGCCATTTGTATCGGTTATCTGCTCCTTGGCCCGATGGAACCGGTTTTGCGCACGCCCACGGCGACTTGGGCTAAAATCCTCTTTTGGCCGGGTATTCAATCGGGTCAGGCGGTGTGGGATCATTTTCATTCGCCGATCCCCGTCTGCTGGATAGTTGGCGTGGCCACCATGACCCTGGCCGGCGCGTTGCTAGGGCTGACCATCGGCAGATTGCGCAAGCCGAGCCATCGCCAGAGCGCAAAGTGACTCCGCTGAGGGCTTGGCCGCCAGTCTTATCCCCAATAAAGCAACACCATCTGCTTCATGCCCTTTCTGGCCACGAAAACCGCATCGGTGCGGTTCGATCCTATGGCCAACCCGCCGGGCACCGCTTTGTACTGCCTTGAAGACCACTACGCGGTTGTAAGCGACAGGTTTACGCTGCCCCACATTGTCGGGCGGAAATTACTGGAGAGGAGCCATTGCCCTGCGATGAAAGACGCGAAGCAATACTTCGCGCCCCGGTCGCAGAGTGATGGCACCTCTAGTGGGGGCCAGCTTTTGACGCGGAATGCGTCGTCAAAAAGACATAAACTTCGCGATTTATCAGCACAGCGACGCTTGCAAATGCCTCGGCCAGTAAACCCTGGCTGGAAAACAGGCATTCCTTGACACCACAAAGGTTTGTATGCTAGAAACACGCAACCACTATTAGCAGTGGATTTATGCGTTGTCCCAAGTGCGGCTGCCAGGAAGATAAAGTCATTGATTCGCGTTCTTCAAGAGAGGGCGCGACGATTCGTCGTCGTCGCGAATGCGAGCAATGCACGCACCGTTTTACCACCTACGAGGAGGTGGAGCACGAAGGGTTGATGGTCCTTAAGCGGGACGGTCGTCACGAGGAGTTTTCCCGCGAAAAACTGATTTCCGGCATCCGCAAAGCCTGTCAGAAACGGCCGGTTTCGCCCAAAGCCATGGAAGATCTGGTGGATCATATCGTGGCAACGGTGACCGCTAAATATGAAGCCGATGTGCCGGGCGCATTCATTGGAACCCTCGTCATGGAAGGGCTGCGAGGCATTGACCAGGTTGCCTACGTCCGGTTTGCCAGCGTCTATCGCCGCTTCAACGAAGCCACCGACTTTGTGCAGGAAGTTAAAAACCTGGAGGCCAACGTATGATTGCGCTACACAACGACTACCTGCTTTTCCAACTGCTTAACGGGGAAAGCGTGCCGTGTTCGCCCGAGATGATCTCGGTGGAAGTCACGGGAACGGCCGCCATTTTGATTGATCCGGATATACTCCGGCACGCTGCGGCCAGTGTTTTTCACTATTTCAAGGTGGAATTGGAGCGTGAAGCCGTCACGGTTGGCGAATTCAGCCACGCGCTGGAAAAAGTCCTCATCAACCTTGGCTGTGAATTGCGCGCGGGCGAGGCGGTTCAAGCAGTCAGCGTAGCCGACCTGGGCAACCTGGCCAGGGAAGCCGGCAGTGGTCTGGAACTCTTTTTCTTCCCCCGCCTGCGGGATGAGCTACGGTCGCACCTACGCCATTCTCCGGAAGTGGTGGAATTTCGCGGATTACGGGTCTGTGTCAAACAAATCGCAGGAGTTCGCCGCTGGAACCGCCGCTGCGAACAGTTGCAGGACCAGATCGTGGAGTTTCTCCGCCAATGCCTTAATTCCGACGCAGAAAAACCCGCCTGCGCCCTAGTCGTAAAATAACGCCTTTTTGGGTCGGGCGCTGAAAAGACAACGGATGTAGGCACAGTGAGGTGCCACGGAAAAGTTTGTGAAAACCTTGTTTGAAAAAATTGTGGCGCGGGAAATTCCGGCGCAAATTGTCTTCGAAGATGAGCTGGTGCTGGCCATTCGCGACATTGCTCCCCAAGCCCCGACGCATCTATTGATTTTTCCGAAACGCCCGGTGCCCCGCATGGCTGAAGCCACGCCGGGCGACCAACCATTACTCGGTCATCTGCTCCTGAAAGCAGCCGAAGTGGCGGCCATGGAGGGGTTGAAACCTGGCGGGTACCGGCTGGTGATCAATAACGGTGCGAATGGCGGCGAAACTGTGCCGCACTTGCACTGCCACATTCTTGGCGGCCGCCCTCTGGCCTGGCCGCCGGGTTGACGGGTTACAGTTTGTCAGCCTCCGGGCGATGGCCGGATGCGGCGTTGCTCTTTGCGAACCGTTTTTAACCATGGAAGTCGCAAGAGAGGCTGTTTTCGTGTTCGGGGGAATCCGCCTCCGCACTGGTCAGGATGATGACGCGCCAGTCCGTGGTCGAGGGGGCATTTCCCGACTCTGGATATTCCCACCGATGATGAACGACCGCCTGCGATCAGGCTTGGATCTGGCCCGGTAGAAGATTTCGCAACTTCTCGGCTTCCACTTTTGTGCACAGGCCCAGGTAAGGTTTGCGCAAGGTCATCCCAGAGTTGCCAAGGGCGGTTGCTAACGTGGCGGTCGAATCGCAGGCGGAGAGTCCCTATGCGGGGCAGAAATGGCGGGTGACCTCCTATTTTCACTTTTTCCCGCCCAGCCCGGCGCGCGGCAACCGGGGAAGCGCTTTCCGCAAAACCGGGCCGGGGCTGAAAGCCCGCAGGCAGCCAAAACGGCGGTCAATAAATCTTGCCTTTGCTAAAGACTTTCCTAAACTGATCGACCGTTTTTTTAAATATGCGCTTGAATTGTTTTAGTGAGTTTTTGGCATTGGCTGCTCCTCCGTCAACCGGACAGGGGGGTGCCCAGCAAAACCCGGTGGTGGCTTTCCTGCCAATGATTTTGTTGGTGGTGGTTTTCTATTTCATCCTCATTCGCCCGCAGCAACAAAGAGCCAAACAGCAGCGCAAAATGCTGGAATCCATTAAATCCGGAGATGATATTGTGACCGGCAGCGGCATTGTTGGAACCATCATAAGCGTAAAGGACAAAACGGTCACGCTGCGCTCGGGCGATGCCAAATTTGAGGTCACAAAAGGTTCCATCACTGAAGTCATTGACGCTGGCACGCCAGCCAAATCCTAATTTCCCATGAACAAAAACAATAATTTGGGTCGTTTCATCCTCGTTCTCGTCATTATCGGATGGTCGCTCCTGCAGGTTTATCCACCGACATCGCGAGATCTGGTGGAACAATTTTCCTCACGCGCCCAAAACCCCGACTCCACATTAAAGGAGATTGTGGCCCGGACGGTCGCGTTGCAGAAAGCGGGGACCAATAACGAATTTGCGGCCCTGCAAATTGCCATCGGCACCAACGATATTCAGAAATATTTTCCCTTCATCGGGGCCAAGAACCAGGTGCATCCGAATTTATTCATCCTGAACCGCCTCCAGCGGGATGCGGCCGGCAAAATCAAACTCGGCCTGGATTTGCAGGGCGGCACCTCATTCCTGGTGGAGATGGATACCAATGCCCTGTTCTCGGCGGACACCAATAGCGTCGGTCAGCAGCGTTCCGAGATGACCAGCGCGGCGCTTTCGCAGGCCATTGAGGTGTTGCGCAAGCGCATTGACCGGTTTGGCGTGGCGGAGCCGATCATCCAGTCGGCCGGCGGCAACCGGATTTTGATCCAGCTCCCCGGGCTTTCACAGGCGGATAAAGACAGCGCGAAACAGCAGATTCAAAAGACGGCGTATCTCGAGTTTCGCATGGTGCGGGAGGACAGCGGCGAACTGGTGGATCCGACCACCGGCGAAATTCATGGCCTGATTCCGCACGACAGCGAACTGCTCAAGCATGTGGAGCAACTGCCGAATAACCAGAGCCGGATTGAATATCTGGTCGTCAAGAAAAAGCCGGAAAACAAATTGGCCGGCGACATCATCAAGGGCTCCATGGTGGTCCGCGGCAATCTGGGCGAACCGCAGATTGATTTTACCTTGACCGATGACGGGGCGAAGAAATTTGGCGATACCACGCGCGACAACATCGGACACCGCCTGGCGATCATTCTGGACGGAGAGCTTTATTCCGCGCCGACCATTCAGGGAGCGATTGAAACCGGCAACGGCCAGATCACCGGGCAGTTCAGCATTGAACAGGCCCAGGAATTGGCCAACGTCCTGCAGAATCCCTTAAAAGCTCCCTTGAAAATTGTTTATGCCAGCGATGTGGGCGCCACCCTGGGCAAGGACTCCATTGCCAGCGGTATCAAGGCTTCTATTTATGGCGTGATTTTTGTTTCCGGCTTCATGCTGGTTTATTATCTATTTGCGGGTTTGGCGGCCAACGTCGCGCTGGTCACGAACATCATCATCCTGCTGGGGGTCATGTGCTCGGTGGGCACAACCTTTACGCTGCCGGGCATTGCCGGTGCTGTGCTGACGGTGGGTATGGCGGTGGATGCGAATGTGCTGATCTATGAGCGCATCCGGGAAGAACTGGCGAAGGGCAAATCGCTGCGAGGTGCCATTGACGCTGGCTATGCCCGCGCGTTCGGCACCATTTTCGATTCCCACGTTACCACGCTGATTTCCTCGATCATTTTGATTTTCATGGGCACCGGCGAAATCAAAGGTTTCGGTGTGACGCTGACGATCGGCGTGGCGGCGAGCTTGTTCACGGCGCTGGTTGTGACGCGGCTGATCTTTAACTTCCTGATCGAGCGGAATCTCATCAAGTCGCTCCCGATGTTCCATTTCATCAAGAGCACCAAGGTGAATTTCATGGCGATTGCTACCCCGCTCGCCCTGGCCACGACCTTGTTTGCCCTTGCCTCCATCGGATTCGGCATCACGCGGGGCGAAAAATTGTTTGGCGTGGACTTTCTGGGCGGCGACAGCACGACCTTTACATTTTCGCAAAAGTTTGATGAAAAAGACATCCGCGCGGTGCTGACCCCCATCGGGGAAAAGGATGCACAGATTCAGTACCAAAAGGGGGACAGCACGGAAACCCTCCGGGTGACCACTTCGGCGGGATCCTCCGAAAAAGTTGAGGCGCTGATGAAGCAACAATTGTCCTCGGCCAAATATGAGTCCATTGGTCGCCAGCAGGTCGGCGCGACGCTGGGCAAGGAAATCCAGCAATCCGCCATTGTGGCCTCGCTGCTGGCCATGTTTGGCATTCTGGTCTATGTCGCCTTCCGCTACGAATTCTCGTTCGCCGTGGCGGCCGTGATTGCGGTGCTGCATGACGTCCTGTTCGCGATCGGCACCTACTGCATTGCCAACTATGTTTCCGGCCGCCAGTTTAATGCCACGGTGGTGGCGGCGGTGCTGACAATTATCGGTTTCTCCATCAACGATAAAATCGTTATTTTCGACCGCATCCGTGAGCAGTTGAAGCTGGGCGTGCGCGGTTCCTTCAAAGACATTATCAACCTGTCGTTGAACCAGACCTTGAGCCGTACCATTATCACCAGCGGCACGGTTTTCCTGGCCACCGCCTCGCTGTACTGGTTTGGCGGCGGGGTGATCAATGACTTTGCGTTTACCTTCCTGGTGGGCATTATTGTGGGCACCTATTCCTCCGTGTACATCGCGAGCGTCATCGTGCTGTGGTGGCACAAAGGCGAGCGCCCAGCCATCGGAGCCTCCCAAGTAACGATTCAAAACGCCCCGGCCGATAAAGTCTGACACGGCTCTGGCCGGAAGTTAACCATACCCTTAATCATCATTGGAATTATCCAGTAAGATTAAGTTGGCCATACCAAGGGCGTTATGCTGGCCCTGATTCAAATCACCCCTTGGCATTGGGCAGCCTTCGTGCTGTTCGTGCTGGTGTGCATCGCCATCGACATGGGGGCATTCAGCCGGCAGGCCAGGGCGGTGACGTTCCGCGAGGCCTTGGTTTGGAGCGCCATCTGGTTTACACTGGCGATGCTGTTTGCCTGGCTGCTGCTGCCGCTCCGGGGAAGCGAGGAGGCGACGGAATTTGTCACCGGGTATCTGATTGAGCTTTCGCTCTCGCTCGACAACATCCTGGTCATCGCCCTGATTTTCGCCGCATTCCAGGTACCGCTGGAATTTCAGCGCCGGGTTCTGGTGTGGGGCATTCTGGGCGCCCTCGCCATGCGCGGCGTGATGATTGGCACCGGGGCCGCGCTGGTGCATCGCTTCAATTGGACGCTATATATTTTCGGGGCGTTTCTGGTGGTCACCGGGGCGAAAATGTTTTTTTCTAAAAAAGGTTCCGTTGAGCCGGAGAAAAATCCGGTGATGCGGCAGGTGCGAAAGGTATGTCCGGTTTCCCCGAAGCTGGACGGGCAGAAATTTCTGACGACTTATCAAGGCCGGCGCGCGCTGACGCCGCTGGCCCTGGTGCTGATCATGGTGGAGACCACCGATTTGATTTTTGCGCTGGACTCCGTGCCGGCGGTGTTCGCGGTTACCCAAAAAGCCTTCATCGTGTTCACCTCCAATGTTTTTGCCATCCTCGGGTTGCGCTCGCTCTATTTTCTGCTGGCCGGTGCGATTGGATTATTTCGCTACCTCACGGCCGGCTTGTCGCTGGTGCTGGTATTTGTGGGGATAAAAATGCTACTGGACCCGCACGCCCATCCGCCCCGGTGGTTTCAAATGGAAATTGCGACGTCCGCTTCGCTGATGATCGTGGCGGCCATATTAGTCATCGCCATCGGGCTTTCCATCCTGGTGGCCCGGCGGGAAAAAGTGCGCCTCACATGAAATTCCGCTGGAACCTTGCCACGCCGCAGCCCTTGCTGGCCGCCCAGCTGGAGGCTCATTTTAAAATCTCCCCGCTGGTGGTGCAATGCCTGCTGAATCGGGGGTTTAGCGAGCCGGCGGCAATTGAAAACTTTCTGACGCCGCGCCTCAAAAATCTGGCCGACCCGTTCCAATTGCCGAACATGGCCACGGCCGTTGACCGCCTGATGCAGGCGCACGAACGCCAGGAGCCGCTGGTCATTTTTGGCGATTACGATGTGGATGGCATCACCTCCACCACCTTGCTGCTGGAAACCCTGCACGCGCTGGGCTGGGCTGCGGACGCCTATTTGCCGAACCGCATGGATGAAGGCTACGGCTTAAGCCGGGACGGGGTGGAGAACTGCCTGAAGAAATTTCCGGTGAAGCTGCTGCTGGCGGTGGATTGCGGTTCGACGGCAGTGGAAACCATCGCCTGGCTGCGGGGGAAAGACATTGATGTCATTGTGCTGGATCATCATCAGGTTTCCCAGCCACCGCCGGTTGCCGTGGCGCTGGTGAATCCTCAGCTCCTGCCAGCGGCTTTCACGGAACTTTGTTCCGCCGGTCTGGCGTTCAAGCTCGCGCACGCGCTGGTGAAACGCGGACGGGAAATGGGGCTGCCCGGCGCGGCCGATTTTGACCTGCGGCCGCTGCTGGATCTGGTGGCGCTCGGCACGATTGCGGACCTGGTGCCGCTGACCGGCGAAAACCGGATCTTCGTCACCGCCGGCCTGGAAAAACTGAACCGGACGCAGCGACCCGGCCTGGTGGCGCTGAAGCAAGTGGCGCAGTCGCCGGAAAAACTCGGCACGCATGATGTGGGATTCCAACTCGCGCCGAGGCTGAATGCCTCCGGCCGACTGGAAACCGCCGAGGAATCACTGCAATTGCTCCTGGCGGAAAACGTCGAAGCCGCGCTGCCGCTGGCGCAAAATCTCGACGCGCGCAACCGGGAACGACAAAACATCGAGCGCGGCATCACCGAAGAAGTCGCCGGCCTGGTGCGCTCCAAGTTTGATGGGCAAAAAGATTTTGTCATTGTGGAGGGGCAATTGCTCTGGCACATCGGCGTGGTCGGCATAGTGGCATCGCGCGTGTTGCAGGAATTTTACCGTCCCACGATCATCCTCGGCGGCGACGCCGGGCTATGGCGCGGCTCCGGTCGCAGCGTGGCCGGGTTCGATCTCGCGGCGGCGCTGCGCGAGTGCGACGATTTGCTGGTGAAACATGGCGGGCACGCGATGGCGGCGGGCTTGACGATTGCGCCGGAGAAGGTGGATTTGTTTCGCGCGCGACTGAACGAGCTGGCGCGCCGCACGCTGAAGCCGGAGGATTTGCAGCCGCCGCTGCGGCTCGACGCGGAAGTCGGTCTGGGCGAAATGACTTTGGATTCGCTGGAAGAACTGGAGCAGTTGAAGCCGATGGGGCAGGGCAATCCGGCGGTGCAATTTTCTGCGCGCAAACTAGCGCACAAAAAACCGTTGCAGCGGATGGGCGCAAACAAACAACACGTCAAAATGTGGGTGACCGACGGCGTGGTGACGCACGAGGCAGTCTGGTGGAACGCCGCCAGCGGTTCGCTGCCGGCGGGAACCTTTGACCTAGCTTTTGCCCCGGCAGTGAATGAATTCAATGGCCGGCGGTCGGTGCAGTTGAAAGTGCTGGATTGGCGGCCGGGTTAAGGATGGTCGAGACGTTCGATTTCATTGCGGCGCTCACTCAGGACGGGTCGCAGATAGGGGCACAGCCGGGCGATGAGGAACTGCATGCCGGTGAGGTTGCCGATGATTCCGCCAGTGATTCCGCCCGCCGTCAGGATCCAGTTGCGATGAGGCACTTCACCATGCAGGCTCATCCAGCCGCCGGCGAGCACGCCGAGCACGACACCGCTGAGCACCCACGCGACGCACCGCAGCAGCGTGGAAAGCTGTTCGTGCAACAGGGCTTACAAGGCGCATTGATAAACGAGCCTGCGCCGCCGACGCGGCAACCCCGCCAACTCGGGGATCGGCGGATTGAAGAAATATATTTTCATTTAATCCGAGATGAGTCATGGTCGGTTTACCGGGCCGCGCCCCAAGGGTCTTTGTTGAATACGACGGTCTGAACACGATAGGCGCGGCGGCTTCGCCGCAGCATCTGGCACGTCAGCAGAAACATCAATAAGACTCCGCCGATGGCGAGGGGAACATCGAGGCCAAAGGGGAACGGGCGGTGAGATGCCGGCTGGTGAATGGCCTGCGCCACGAACACCGCCAGATGAGCGGGAATGCCTGCGCCCACCCAAACCACAAAGAACACCAGATAGGTGAGAACCCCCACCCCGAGCCAGACGGCAAAACAAAGACAAATGGACGCGAGGCCAAGGGTCACCAGATAATTTTCCGCAATCTTAAGGGCGAGCGGCATCCCACCGGCGAACACCGCAAAGCCGACGATCAGCCCACCTACCGCGATAAAAGGCAGATAGGTGATGGCAAACAGAGTTGCGGTGAGCCTGGCTGCGGAGATGGGTAGCGTCCGCAGCCAGCGAAGCTGGCGGAAGACGGGGCTCACGAAAAGAAAAATAACCAGCCAGAACGCGGCCCCCATGCTACCGAGCATTTCAAACGCTTCCGGCCATGATTTTATGGCCCCTTGCCAGCGCATGGCCAGCGGCATCCATACGGCCACCGCCACGCAAGTAAGGAACGTCTGAGGAAATTGGCTACGGAGGAGAAACGAGATTCCGCCCCGTCCCGTTACCGCAGGGGAAACACCTGGAGCGAGCGGGGTCAGGCGACGGTCAGCCCGGGCGGGAACAGCCAGCCGGGAGCGGCCGAGTTGGAATCGTTCGGATCGCAGCCAGCCCACCACCGTCATTAGCGCGCCGGCCAGCAAAAACATTACCAGCTTGCCGGGGTTATTCTGGGCGTTCAGGGAAAACGCAAAACCGAAGATCATCCAAATAAGAATCCCCGTAGTGAAAAGATTGAGGAGGGTCTGCAGCCAATTGCTGCCCCAGCCAGGCTGGTTGGCAAACTGGGTAAAGTAAGTGTTAAACGTTGTCCCCAGCCAGAGCAGGACGAGGAGGCTGGCCAGCCCCAGCCGGGCCACGGGGAAAACCGGGTTGGCATGAGAAAAATAATAGATACCCGCCCCGGCAAAAAAGAGCATGGTGTAGGCGATGGCGGGAAGGGCAACGGTCGCCAGCCACCAGCCCCGGCCGATTTGCCGGGCGGTCAGTGGCAAGATGCTGGCCACGCGGGCGACTCCGCGTTGCAAATCAAACAAAAGCCAGATGGCACCGGTGAAAGTGGAGAGACAAAAAATCTGCATCACGAACATATTGCCCTGGACCTTCAGCCACACTTCAAAAAAAAGCGTCAGCCCCGAGGTTTTTTTGCCGAACCCGGAATGGCTGTCCGCCGGCAGGGCCAGGGACCAGCCCAGCATCAGCGCATAGGTGGCGCCGAGCGCCAGAAGCCACCACCACCGACGCCAGTGATCGAGAAGGAGCTTGTTCATGCGGCCTCCGTTTCTTTGACGAGCGCCACAAACAAATCCTCCAGTGTCAAGCGCGTGAAGGTGAGGTTTTGGGCACCCCGGGTTTCCAGCCATGGCTGCGCGGCGCTATGCTGATCGAGCAGGGCCAGCCAGCGGTTTTCGCACCCGCGCAAGAGGGTGAGTCCGGCCGGCAAAGGGTTTTCCAACGTCGCGCCGCTGGCGAGGAAAAATTCGACCAGGCGAAAGCGATCCACGATTTCATCCGTGCGGCCCTCCAACAGCATCCGGCCGTTTTTGATCAGGCCGATGTGGTCGGCGAAACGCTCAATGTCGCTGAGCCCATGCGACGAGATCAGCACCGTGCGTTCGCCGTCTTCCACAGCCTTGAGCAGTTCGCTGAAGACCTGCTGTTTGGAAATGGCGTCGAGCCCGGTGGTCGGTTCATCCAGAATCAAAACTGCCGGCCGCCGCGCCAGCGCCAACAGCAGGCTTAATTTGGTTTTCGCGCCAAACGAGAGCGTGGCGATCGGGTCGTGGTGGTGCAGCTGAAAGGCAGTCATCAACGCAGCGCAATAGGCGTCGTCCCAATCGGGAAAAAAGCCGCGCACAAAGCGAATGGCCTTGCCAACGCCGCCCCAGACCTGAAAGTTCAAGTCGGGACTGACGTATGCCGCGCGGCGCTTGAGCGCCACCGCATCGGTGCGATGATCGAGACCGAGCACGCGGATTTGGCCGGCATCGTTTTTGCCCATGCCGAAAATCATATCGATGATCGTGGTTTTGCCGGCGCCATTGGGCCCGATGAGGCCGTAAATCGCGCCGCGCGGCACGGTCAGATCCAGCGGTCCGAGCGTGAAGGCGGCATGTCTTTTTATCAGTCCTTGGATTTCGATGGCAGGGGAGTTCATTTTTTTTCCTTTAGTATTTCATGGGCGAGATGGGCAAGTTCAGCGTCTTTTAATCCGGCTTCGGCGGCTTCGCGAAACGCGGCGCGCAGCAAATTCCTGGCGGCTTCCAGCTTGGTCTCACGACTCCGGTCGTGCCCCAGGTCGGCGACGAAGGTGCCCAACCCTTGCCGCCGGAAGATAATCCCCTCGTGCTCAAGCTCCTCGTAAGCGCGCTTGACCGTGATAACGCTGACGAGCAGCTCTTCCGCCAGCACCCGGAACGAAGGGAGCACGGTGCCGGGCTTGAGCCGGCCTTCACTGATTTCGCATTTGATGCGCTCGACAATCTGCCGGTAAAGCGCGCCTTCCGCCGCCGGAGAAATCGGACCGATCAACAAACTTTTACGATCTGACAGCATTGATTTACTGTATATACACAATATGCACAGTAAGGGCAAGCCAAATTTTAGAAAATGAAATTAACTTGCTAAAATCGGTCCGGACGCTAAACTTGAACAGTCTGTAAGATAAATTGACCTTTCGGATCATGGTAAATCTTCAAGTGAACTTGGTTCAGTGATGATTTGAAACCCGGCAGTCGGGAACAGACGGAAACGGTTAGGTATTGAACAGCAAATCATCAAATGAGCACGAAACTGTTTGTGGGAAATCTTTCCTTCAACACTACTGAAAACGACCTGCAGGAGGCGTTTGCCGCCCATGGCACCGTTACCGAAGCGAACCTAATGATGGACCGGATGACCGGCCGCTCACGCGGCTTTGCGTTCATCACCTACTCCACTCCGGACGAAGCACAAAAAGCGATTGCAGCCATGAACGGCACCCAACTGGATGGCCGGGCATTGACTGTGAACATCGCTCGCCCGAAAGAAGAACGCCCCCCCGGCGGCGGCGGTCGTGACCGCGGTCCCCGCCGTGATTTCGGCGGTGGCGGCAGTGGCGGCGGCAGCGGTGGTTACGGTGGTGGTGGCGGCGGTGGCGGACGTCGCGAACGCTATTAATCATTGAATAATCTCTGGGGCGGCGCCTTCGCGGGCGTCGCCCCGTCCGTTTTTTCAGGAGAAAATAATGGAAGAGCACATAGAAATTGAAGGCCGCATTGTCACCGTGCTGGCTGGAACCATGTTCCGCGTTGAACTGGATAACAAACATCAGGTGCTGGCCACGATTTCCGGTAAAATGCGGAAACGCTTTGTGCGCCTCACCTCCGGCGATCGGGTCAAGATGGAGATGTCTCCCTACGATTTGAACAAGGCCCGCATTGTTTGGCGCATCGGCTGAAGCCCGTTTCACAGCCCGAAGTCCAAAACCCAAAGCGATGTTTGGGCTTTGGACTTCGGGTTTTAAGCTTTAGACTGCACTAATGATTTCCGCCATCATCGTTGCCGCCGGCAAGGGTACCCGCATGGGGGCGAAGGTGGACAAGCTCTGGCTCGAAGTGGCCGGCCGGCCGGTGGTGGCTCACACCTGGAAGCAGTTCGACGATTCGCCCGCCATCAATGCCATCATTCTCGTCATTCGCGACGGGATGCAAGCCCACTTCGCGGAAATCGCCGCTCAATTAAAATTTAAAAAACCATTCCGGCTGGTGGCAGGCGGGGCCGAACGGCAGGATTCCGTCTGGAATGGACTCTGCGCCCTTGCTCCGGAAACTGAGATCGTGTGCATTCAAGACGGGGCGCGGCCCTGCACCAGTTTGCCCTTGATTGCCGACACCATTCAGGCGGCGCGGGAAACAGGTGCCGGCGTGGCGGCCCAACCAGTAGCGGATACCATCAAAGAATCGGCCGATGGGCTGGTCATTGCGCGCACGGTGGACCGTTCCAAACTCTGGGCCGTTCAAACGCCGCAGACCTTTCAAGTGGAAATCATTCGACGGGCAATTCTGGCAGCGCGCCAGCAAAAGCTGCAACTCACCGATGACACGGCGGCCTGCGAACTCATCGGACAGCCGGTGCGCCTGGTAAAAAGCGCTTCGCCCAATCCCAAGGTGACCGTGCCGGCCGACGTGCCATTCGTTGAATCCCTGCTGCGTGGCTGAGGGGTTGGCGAGGATGGTAGCTGGCCCAGCGAGCAGATGAATAGAGGGAAGACCTTCTGCTGGTTATGCGGTCCTGCAAAAACTTGGTGTCTGTCCGCTGACATGGTAAAGTACTGGTGTTTATGAATCGTCGTTTTGTCTTTGGCCTCGTGGCCATCCTGTTGCTGATCAATCTTGCGGTCGGCGCGAAGATTTATCTTGGCTCGGCTCGCGCCGTGAGTGACGACGACAGTGCGGCGGCAAATTTTGATCTCTTCAATGACGCCCTGCAAAAAATCCGCAAGGAATACGTGGACGGGAAGGATTTGACCTACCACGAACTCGTTTACGCCGCCCTCAAAGGAGCGGTCGGCAAATTGGACCCCCACAGTGAATTTCTTGACGCTGATTCCTTCCAGCAATTGCAGGACGATACCCAGGGCCAATTTGGCGGCCTGGGTCTGGTGGTGGCGATGCGCGACGGCCACGTCACCGTCGTTGCGCCCATGGAGGACACGCCAGGTGCCCGCGCGGGCATCCTGACCGGCGATCGGATTGTCAAAATCGAAGGCAAAAGCGTGGAGAAGGAAGCCCTGCCTGAAGTGGTCAAGTTATTGCGAGGCGATCCCGGATCCTCCGTGCAGATTACCATCGAGCGCCCCTCCACCGGGGCCACCAAAAATTTCACGATGCAGCGCGCAGTAATCCAGGTGGAAATGGTGCGGGACCTCAATGGCAAAAAGGAATTTACGCTGACCGAGGATAAAATCGGCTATGTTCGCATCACCCAATTTGGCGACAAGGTGGGCGAGGAACTGGAAGGTGCGCTGCAGAAATTCAAAGCCCAAGGTATCAAAGGCCTGGTGCTGGATTTGCGCGGTAACCCCGGCGGCCTACTCGAACAGGCGGTGGAAGTCTGCCAGAAGTTTTTGCCGCGCAACCAACTCGTGGTCTCGACGGAAGGCCGGCACACGGTGGAGAAATATAATGCCAAGGGCAGCGGCGACGAATTAAAAGGCGTTCCCATCGTCATCCTGGTGAATCTGGGCAGCGCCAGCGCGGCGGAGATTGTCACGGGCTGCCTGCAGGATCGGCACCGGGCGATAGTTTTGGGCGAGCAGACCTTTGGCAAGGGCTCCGTGCAGACCATCTTCCCGCTCGACGACGGATCCGCGCTCAAACTTACCATCGCCAAATACTACACCCCCAGCCACAAGGTCATCCATCAACATGGCATCACACCGGATATTCTTTTGCCGGTCACGGATCTTGAGGAAGCGGCGCTGATGCTGAAACGCACGCCCGGCGGCCTGGAAGCGCTGCCGGAAAAGGAGCGCGTGCGCCTGCAAGACATCACCGACGAACAACTCGAACGAGCCCGCGATCTCCTGAAGGGGCTGGTGATTTATAACCAGCTAACTGCTGCGCAAAAGCCCGAAAGAGCTGCGGCAAAGTGAGCGACCCACGGCCCGCCCTGCTAGCATGACCTTGCTTGCCCTGGAAACATCCTGCGACGAAACCAGTGCCGCCGTGGTGCGGGACGGAAAAATTCTGGCTAACATCGTCTCCTCGCAAATCAAACTCCATGCCGAATACGGCGGGGTGGTGCCGGAACTGGCGGCGCGCGAACATCTCAAAAATCTACTGCCGGTGGCGCGCGCGGCGCTGCACGCGGCGGGCTTAGCCATCCCGGCCGACCAGCCTCTGCCCATTGATGCGGTAGCCGCCACGCAGGGGCCGGGGTTGGGCATCGCCCTGCTGGTAGGTTTTAAAGCCGCGCAAGCGGTCGCCTTTGCCCTGAACAAACCTTTCGTGGGCATCCATCATCACGAGGCCCACTTGTATTCCCCCTGGATTGCCAGCCGGAGCGCGGCCGCTGACGGCACCTCTTCGCTCTATGCCGACTTTGCCGCCTTTCAGCCCAACGTATCGCTCATTGTCAGCGGCGGTCATACGCTGCTGGTGCTCGTCGAATCCGAGCTGAAACATCGCGTGCTCGGGGGCACGATGGACGACGCTGCCGGTGAATGTTTTGACAAGACAGGAAAACTCATGGGCCTGGCCTACCCGGCCGGTCCCATCATTGACCAACTCGCCGAGGCGGGGAACCCCAACGCTTTTTCCTTTCCACGCCCCCTGTTGCACGAAGCGCATGACGACTTCAGCTTCAGCGGGCTGAAAACCTCCGTGCGCTATTTTATCCGCGATCACGCTGCGCTCCTGCAGGACCGCTCAAGCGTCTGCGATCTCTGCGCCAGCGTGCAAGCGGCCATTATTGAAGTGCTGGTGAAGAAAACCCTGCGGGCAGCGCAGCGCGAAGGCGTCCGCTGCGTCACCGCCTCCGGAGGCGTGACCTGCAACCGCGCCCTCCGCGCCGCCCTGGAAAAAGCCTGTCGGAAAAGCGGCGTTACCCTGCGGCTGGCGGAAAAATCACTTTGCACCGATAATGCCGCCATGATCGGGATTCTTGCCGAACGAAAACTCCTCGCCCGATTCCCCGAGTCATCGCGCGACGAGGAAATAAAACCCGGCTGGGCGCTGACATAAAACACGCGTTGGTTTTCATTTTGCCGCTGGATTGATAAACTTTTTCCCCATGGCCGAACGCCTGCCCATCTATGAAATTGAGCACGAACTCATCGCGCGCCTGCAAGCCGATCGCCGATTGATACTTTCGGCACCCACCGGTTCTGGCAAATCCACGCAGGTGCCGCAGATGCTGCTCCGGCACGGCTTATTGGGAAACGGGCAGGTGGTGGTGCTCCAACCACGCCGCCTCGCCACCCGGCTGCTGGCGGCGCGCGTCGCGGCAGAATTGGGCGTGAAGCTGGGCGCGGAAGTCGGGTACCAAATCCGCTTTGAGAATGTCACTTCCGCGAAAACGAAAATCCGCTTTGTAACGGAAGGGGTACTGTTGCGGCAATTGATCGAGGATCCGCAACTGCCGGGAGTGGCGGCAGTTTTATTTGATGAATTTCATGAGCGGCATTTGTATGGGGATATCACGCTCGCCCGCGCGCTGGATTTACAGGAGCGGCAGCGACCGGACCTCAAACTGGTGGTGATGTCGGCTACGCTGAACGCGGGGGAATTGGAAAAATATCTGGCCCCCTGCGCCGTCCTCGCTGCGGAAGGTCGCACCTATCCGGTAGAGGTGGCATACCTCCCGCGCCGGTCCGGACTGAGCGGTCCGCCGGTCTGGGAATTAGCGGCGGAAGAATTTTCCCGTTACATCAATAGCGGCGGCGAAGGGGATGTGCTGGTTTTCATGCCCGGTGGTTTTGAAATTGCACAGACCATTGAGGCCATCCGCCATACCAGCGAGGCGAAAGGCTTTATCGTTTTGCCGCTGCATGGCGAATTGCAGCCGAAGGATCAGGATGCCGCCGTGGCGCGCTATCCGCAGCGCAAAGTGGTGGTGGCCACGAACGTTGCGGAGACGAGCATCACAATTGATGGCGTGCGGCTGGTCATTGATTCCGGCCTGGCCCGCTTCGCCCGCTATGATGCCAATCGCGGGCTCAACACGTTGCTCATCGAAAAAATTTCGCAGGCAAACGCGGACCAGCGCACCGGCCGCGCGGGGCGCACCGCGCCGGGAACCTGCATCCGGCTCTGGTCGCGCTCCGAACATGATGAACGCGCTCCCCATGAGCTGCCGGAAATCCGCCGGCTGGACCTGTCGGAAGTGGTGCTTACTTTGAAAGCGGCGGGCGTGGAGGATTTGCGCCAATTCCGCTGGCTGGAAAAACCGGATGAAATTTCCCTGACCCATGCAGAAGCGTTGCTGGCAGATTTGGGCGCGCTGAAAGCAGCGGCGGGTACCCGGGAGCAGGGCAACGATGGCGTTGGCAGCGGCCCTTTGCAAATCACGGAGGTCGGCCGCAAGATGCTCGCATTTCCGCTGCACCCGCGTTACGCGCGGATGCTCCTGGCGGCACAAGAATACGGCTGTGTGCATCAGGCGTGCCTGGTCGCGGCGCTCACGCAGGGACGCGACCTGCTCATCCGGAACCCGGGCCGGGAAGTCGAGACTGCGCGCGAAGATTTACTGGGAGAAAAGGCGTCGTCCGACTTCTGGATACTGATGCGCGCATGGAGTTATGCCTTTAATAACCAGTTCCGACTGGATGCCTGTCGCAAGCTGGGCATACATGCGATCACCGCAAAACAGGTGGGCCCGCTGTTTGATCAGTTTCTGCGCATCGCGAAAGACGAAGGCCTCGATATCCGGGCCAACGAGGTGAAGGACGAGGCTTTGCAGAAATGCATCCTGATCGGCTTCAGCGATCGGGTGACCCGGCGACTGGACCTCGGCACGCTGCGCTGCGAGCTGGTGCACGGGCGGCGCGGAGTGCTGGCGAGAGAGAGCAAGGTCCAGCACAGCCCGCTGTTTGTGACGGCGGAAATTCGCGAGGTGGAAGGCCGCGACCGCGAGGTAAACACCATTCTCTCGCTGGCCACAGCGATAGAGGCCGAGTGGCTGCGGGAGCTGTTTCC
>CAISVF010000167.1 GCA_903888765.1 uncultured Verrucomicrobia subdivision 3 bacterium
CGGATTTCATGGCTCATGTTCGCCAGAAACTCACTCTTGGCCACATTCGCCGCCTGCGCTGCCGCTGCCAGCGTCTCAGCTCGTGCCGAGGCTGCTGCCAAACGGC
This sequence comes from uncultured Verrucomicrobia subdivision 3 bacterium, assembly GCA_903888765.1. GTDB lineage: Bacteria > Verrucomicrobiota > Verrucomicrobiia > Limisphaerales > UBA11358 > UBA11358. The sequence continues at coordinate 107 of CAISVF010000167.1, forward strand.
GGTTCTGTTTTTTGGAAATAATCAACAGCGCTATCACCAGTAACAGGGCTACCACCGGAAAACAAAAAGCAGAACCCAATATCAGCCCACGATGTTGCTCGTAAAATCCGGACCGGGGATTCAGCAGGGAAGCCTGGCACAGCACCGCGGGTGGCAGAACAATCCCCCATTTGGCCAGTGCTTGCTCATCATATATGAAGGCATTCGGGCTTTTCAACTGCGGCGGCAGTTGACTGACCGGCTTACCATGCAAATAAGCCACACATAACCGCGCCGCGTTCGCGCCTTGGTCCTTTCCGCTGGTAACATAGCCGCCCACCACCCCTTGTTGGATATAGCCATCCTCCATGCTCACCACCATACGGCCGGTATTTACGAAGGCTTTCACGATGTCACGTAGGGGCAGATTTTTGTCGTTTTCATCCCGCATCGAACCAACGGTCGTAAGCATCAGGTATTTGCCCTGGCTCTTGGCCACCCGCTGAAGCACCTGATCCAATCTTGGGTCCATCAGCCAGGTGGTGTGCGCCTGGATTTGCCCCAGTTGCCGATCAATTTCGGCCTTGATGTCCATGCATGTGCTGGAGCCATCGCCGACCAGGATCAGATGGTCTGCCGCCGGGTCGGTCGCCTTTATCCATTCAATATTCGGAAGAATCTCCTTGAGCTCAAAGACTCCGGTGAACCGGGATGGATCCAGACTCTCGCGGAATGAATAATTATTAATGCCGGAAAAAAACACCGGGGTTCTCGGAAACAGCCTCGCCAGATGATCCCGGGCAAAGAGCAGGGCATCATCGTCACTCACATAAATGGCGTCCGGTGTGTAATCGGCGTATTTTACCCGCAGATGGCGTTCCGTCTCGTTGGCATAAACTTCCTCATAAGGATGTCGCTTGGTGTCCAGATACTCGGTGCTTATCAGGACATTAAGCTGGGGGTCAGCTGTCAATACCGCCGTAAAACCGCCGTTTTGGCTCCGGGTCCAGGCATATTCCTGCGAGTAGGAATGCACGATCAGCACTCGGCTGACCGGTAATCCGCCCCAGGCTCTGTTTATAGTTAGGTGCGTCAGAATGACTGCGATGAAGAAAAAGGCAGAATTACCGGACCAACATGAAAAAGCAAATTTACGGTACATCTCAATCAGGATTTCCCATTTGTTTTCTGGCTCACGACCAGCGCGGAGCCTTTTTGCAATTTTTCTCATTCTTGTCCTGCCTCGCAGATTTGCAAGTCATTTTCCCAGACCAGCATCGATTTTTTACCGCTACGGGATCAGCGGTTTGAGCAGACCTTATGGCCGTCTGCAAAGACTCCTCTGCACGCCGTCCACTTGCCAACCGACGCGTTCGGGTTTGCCACGCCGGCGCGCAGAGGACAGCGCGCCCCACCACGATTGGGCAAAATAACACGCGTCATTGAATTCGTTTTTTGAAAATCGCATAGCATAAAAGCCAAGCAGGCATGGATTTGATTTCCGCAAAATAAAAACGTTTATGACGGGCACATTGCGCTATCACCAGTCATTCGGGCCGCTTCACGAAATGGTCGCCCTCCCAGGCCTTAAAACTTCTCGTCGGGATGGGCGGCCAGCCATTCGCTGAATTTTGGCAACGGTGCGGACAAAGCGCTTTGCGCTTTCGATATGTCCAGCGTCACATTCAATGCGCGCGGTGGGCCGGGAAAATCCTTCGCCAATCCGGCTTCGATTTTTGTCGTCAATTCCGGCCAGCGCGCCAGGA
>CAISVF010000168.1 GCA_903888765.1 uncultured Verrucomicrobia subdivision 3 bacterium
GATCACCAAAAACCGCCGAGCTGGGCCGGCTCACGAGAGCGGCTGGCAAATTGGTGGTCAGCGAGGTCACCACCATTACCCGCGCGTTGTTGGGGTTATTGGCTCCCGCTACGGTCTGGGTAAAGTAGCCCGTCGTTGGCAGGGCCTGGGCCAGCCAACCATTGGTATCAATGACCAACAGCCGGTTGTAGTTCCGGGCATTGGTCATGATCTTGGCGGTCGGCTGCGAAAGCCAGGTGCCCGCCGCGGCTGCCCAGGTGGCTTCGCTGGGAATACTGTTGCTGCGCATCACCTGAAAGCCGAGGCTGTTGACAATGTTCGCCAGGTTATCTGTCTCCGCGCTTACCGCCGCCGCATCCAACTCCTTGATAATGACCGGAACAATAATGGCGGAGAGGAGGGAAAGCACCGCCATCACCCCAATGAGTTCGATCAGGGTCAAACCCTCCTTCCGGGAGGCGCGACACTGGTCTGGGTGCTCAGTTTTCACGGTGGTTAATGAATGGTCCCCATCAGGGATAGAATGGGGAGATAGATGGACAGGGCCACGGTGCCGACGATGCCAATGATGAACAACATTAACGCCGGTTCAATGATGCCAAACAGGCTCTTAATGCGCCGGGGAATAATGTCATTATAGTATTCCGAAACGGTGACCAGGGCCGTATCGAGATTGCCTGTGGTTTCGCCGAGGCTGACCATGCGGACGAGCATGGAGGAAAAAACCGGCTGCCGCTGCATGGCTTCACTGATGGTGCTGCCGGATTTCACATCGGTGATCACCCGGCCGATGGCTTCCTCCACATGGCGGTTGCCGATCAGGCCATTCTGGCACTGCTTCAAAGACTCCACAATGGGGATGCCGGACCGGTAAAGAATCGCCAGATTATGGCTGAAGCGGGAAAGGGCCAGCATGAGATTAATGGATCCGAAAACCGGGATTCGGAGTTTAACGCGGTCCACCCACAGCGCAAAGCGCGGGGAAAAATGCCGCCCCAGGGGCAAGCCAAAAACCACCCCGAAAAAGACCGGCACCCAGAGCCACCAACTGGCCCGGGCAAATTGTGATGCGCCCAGCACCACTTGCGTGAGCAGGGGTTTGGCCACGTGCATTTTATCCAGCAGCTCGGCGAATTTGGGAATGATCACCGTGAAAAGAAAACCGGTGAACCCCACCACCACGACCACCAGGATGGCGGGGTACAGCGCCGCCTGGCGCACCTCGGCCAGGATTTGATCCACCCATTCGAGATAATTCTTGAGGTGCTTGAGGGTTTCCGGGAGTTTGCCGCTCATCACGCCGGCGCGCGTCACACTGATAAAGTGCTGCGAAAAGACGTTGGGAAAGTGCGCGAGCGCCTCGTGAAATTCCAGGCCGGATTCAATGTGCGCCTGGATGGAATGAATCACATTCCGGAAGGGCGGGTGTTTGCAGTCCTCCGCCGTGGCCGCCAGCGCCTGCACCAGCGGCACCCCGGCCTGCACCTGGAAGGTGAGTAGGGTGCAGAAATCAATGATTTCGCGGCGCGGTACCTTGCCCTTGAAGGGCAACTGGTGCAAGGGTGATTTACCCGACTTGGCCTTCCCCTCGCTGGAGCGATCCAGACTGGATTCGGTGAGCCAGAGCCCCAGATCCTTGAGCTTTTTTTGCAGGTCCACCTCATCCTGGGCCGAGAGGCTGCCGTTACGGCTGCGTCCCCGCTTGTCAATGGCCTGGTAAAGGTAGGCGGGCATACGTCACGCTTTCAGGTGGGAGTGAGCCGGGTTTCCCGCAGTAATTCTTCCACCGTAGTTACGCCCTGGGTGGCCTTGATCAGTCCATCCTCCAGCAGGGTGCGCATGCCTCGTTCCCGGGCCAGCCGCAGGTATTCCGGTGCGCCGGCGCGGTGGATGATGGGATCGTGATACCGCTCATCCAGGACCATTAATTCAAAAATTCCGCGACGGCCTTTATAACCGGTTTGCTTGCACAGCGGACAGCCCTGGCCTTGCCACAATTGCAAGGGCCCGGTTCCGGCCGGGGGCGGCAACTTCATCTTTTCAAACACGGCCGCCGCCTGGGGCACCTCGGCCTTGCAATGCTCGCAGACGCCGCGCACGAGGCGCTGTGCGAGCACGGCCAGCAGGCTGGCCGGGAGCAGAAACGGCTCCACCCCCATGTCAATCAGGCGCGGGATGGCGCCGGCGGAATCATTGGTGTGCAAGGTGGAAAACACCAGATGGCCGGTCAGGGCGGCGCGCACCATCAATTGCGCCGTCTCCGTGTCGCGGGTTTCACCGACCAGAATGATGTCCGGATCCTGCCGCAGCAGTGCGCGCAAGCCATTGCTGAAGGTCAATCCCATGTCCTCGTTCACCTGCGTCTGTCGAACCAGCGGCATGCGATATTCAATCGGATCCTCCAAGGTAAAAATGCCCACTTCCATGGTGCTCACTTCGTTGAGCACGGCGTACAGGGTGGTGGATTTGCCGCTGCCCGTAGGCCCGGCCACCAGCACCACGCCATAGGCCTGGTTGATCACCCCACGGAAAGTCTCCAGCACGTCGGGCGCAAACCCGATCGTACCCAGCCCCACCGCCTTGGAAGCCGGGTCCAGAATCCGGGCCACGATGTTTTCCCCAAAACTGGTGGGCAGGCTGGAAACCCGGAGAATCACCTGCCGTCCGCCCACGATGATGCTGGCGCGGCCATCCTGGGGCACATTTTTTTCCGCCAGATCCAGGTCCGCGAGGATTTTCATGCGGGTGATTACCGCCGATTGCATGGCCTTGGGGATCAAGACATCCTGATATAGCACGCCATCCACGCGGGTGCGCACGCGCATCATCCGCTCTTCCGGCTCAAAATGAATGTCGCTGGCGCGATTATTCACCGCCCGGGTAATAATCTGCCGGACCACCCGGATCACCGGTGCATCCTCATCCTTGTTAGCCAGGCGATTCAGCGCCTCATCGAGCGATTTGGCGGCTTGCCGGTCCTTTTCATCCAGGATCTTATCTATGGATTCGCCGATGCTATCGCCCGTGCTGTAGTAAATTTCCAGATAGTTGAGAATGTCCAGTTCGCTGGCGGTGACCACTTGAATAGGCAGCCCGGAAATCTGCTGGAGCTGGTCCACCGCCAGCACATTGAAGGGATCAGCGATGGCCACGGTGAGACAATCATTATCCCGGGAAATGGGAATGGCCAGGCAGCGCCGGGCGAGATCCGGCGGCACCAGGGAGAGCACACTATTATCAATGGAAAGACGGCTCAGCTTGACGGATTTGGTGCCCGCCTGTTTGGCCAGAAAATCCGCCAGGACGTCGTGCAGCACGAAACCAAGCTGCACCAGAATGGGTCCCAGTCGGCCGGCGCTGCGCTGCTGTTCGCGCAAGGCCAGCTCCAGTTGCTCGGCGGTAATCAGACCGGCTTCCACGAACTTTTCACCTAAAATATTCTTGGACTGTATCATAGGATTTTTGCGCGTTAACTCACTACCGCCGTTTCCCGCTCATGCCAGGCCTAACCCGAATCTACTCAGTGGCCAGTCACGTACATAAAAAAGGTGCCCCCGTTGGTGGGTTGGTAAGCGCAACGGCCGTTCGCAGTCACATTGGGACTAAGGGCGATCAGGCGTGGTCCATCCAACCGGCTGCTAATGGCGTAGGCATCCTGCGCCTGCACACCGGTCAGGACAGCCTCCACCACATAGGTCATGTTCGTGGTCAGATAGTTGGTTCCGTCTAATTTGTAACCGATGCCACCATAGCCTCCGCCTGGCGAGACCTGCAAGTTGGCATTGGTGCCCACTTTTGTGGAAAACGGCTTGTCCAGCAAGCCTTCCAGCATCAAAATGTTGTCAAATCGGGTCAGGGCCGACGGGTTCAGGGTGGCTCCATTGGTGGTCAGGTTAAAACCATTATATTTGAAATAATGATCCGTAACCGCCAGCGTGGCGCTTTCACAAGAACCGATGGTGTTGTTAATCCGGGCATCATCAATGGCGTTGGTCACCCGGGGAATCAGCATGGCCGCCAGAATGGCGATAACCGCCAGGACTCCAACCATCTCAATCAAGGTAAATGCCCTCGCGCGGGATTTTTCGGCCTGGTTATAGGCGTGCGTTTTCATTTTGTTTTGAGCTTTAAGCTTTGTTATCCACCATTTCCCGGTTTTTTCTAAGCTTGAGTTTGTCCGGGAAAAGCCTTTCAAGAAAGACGGGCGGATGCTTCACGGGTTCAACATCCGTCTGTAAGAATATATTTTAGAATGACATGCAAATTTTTAACGGCCTGTGACAAACAGTGACAAAGTGCTGCCCGAATATGCGCAGCGCCCTTGCGCATCCGTACCTGGGTTAAGGGGGGTCAAGGCCGGACCATCCAACCGGGCGCTAATGTCGTAAGCATCTTGCGGAGTCACGCCATAAATCACGGCTTCAACTACCCATGTCATATTTGTCGTCAGCACGTTGGTGCCGTCCAGTTTGTAGCCGGCACCACCATTCCCGCCACTGCCGACTACTTGCAATACGGCGTTTGTGCCAATTTTGCTGGAAAATGGCTTGTCCATTAAACCTTCCTGCAATAAAAGGTTGTCGTACGCTGCGAGCTGATTTGTGGTGCAGGTGGCGCCACCTGTAGTCAGTTGGAACCCATTGTATTTGGAATAGTGATAGGTCACGGCTGTTTTGAGGGCTTCATAGGCGCCCAGCGTATTATTGATCTTGGCATCACTGATGGCGCTGGTGACTTTCGGTATTAATAAGGCGGCAAGAATAGCGATAACAGCCAGCACCCCGATCATTTCTATCAAGGTAAAGGCCTCCTCCGCGTGCTCGTTGGTTTGCTTGTTTAGAATTTTCATATAGATTCCTATTTGGTTGCTTCGCTCGGCCAAAAAATTATACTAGTAAAAGGGTGCTCACTATCTTCGGCAAAGCTATTGGAGACTTGTTGGCGGACGCCCACGACGACGTCCGCTGTTTTAAGTGCCACGGTTTAAACCATCGTGAGGCGCATTAGTGACCGGTGAGATACATTAATAAAATATTATTAACGCCATCGTTCGTGTAACTACAGCGGCCACTCGTCGTCACCGTGGGACTGAGCGTGGGAACGTGTCCGCCATCCAGCCGGGTGCTGATGGCATACGCATCCTGCGGCAGCACGCCTGCGATTGCGGCTGACACCACATAGGTCATGTTGGTGGTCAGATTATTGGTTCCATCTAATAGGTAACCCGTACTATTGCCTGGAGTAACGACCAGGGCGGCGTTGGTGCCTATTTTTGAGGAAAAGGGTTTGTCCATCAAACCTTCCAGCATCAGAATGTTGCCAAAATTCAAGAGGTCCTGCGACGCCAGAACGGCACCGTTGGTGGTCAGATTAAACCCGTTATATTTGGCATAGTGGTCGGTAACCGCCAACTTGGCGGCTTCATACGATCCCAGCGTATTGTTAATTCGTGAGTCATCAATGGCGTTGGTCACTTTGGGAATCAGCAACGCGGCCAGAATGGCAATGACGGCCAGCACCCCAATCATTTCAATTAAGGTGAAGGCGTTCGCACAATGCGTACTGTTATGGTTAAATTGATGTAATTTCATATCGTTTTTGTTCTATGGTTTGCTTTTTATGATGTTTTCCTAGCTCAAGTTAGTTCGGGAAGAATTACTTCGAGAAAGGCAGGCGAATGCTCCATCTGTTGAACATCCGCCCGCGAGATAACATTTGAGGATTAGGGCATTATTTTAACGGCCGGTGACAAACAGAGATAAGGTACCATTTGAAAATGCACAGCGTCCTTGAGTATCTGTGGCTGGGTTGAGTGGGGTCAACGCCGGGCCGTCCAAACGTGCACTTACGTCATAAGCGTCCTGCGCAGCGACCCCATAAATCACAGCTTCAACCACCCAAGTCATGTTGGTGGTAAGAACATTAGTGCCATCCAGTTTGTAGCCTGCGCCACCATTTCCACCACCAGCGACTACTTGCAGCACGGCATTTGTGCCAATTTTGCTGGAAAATGGCTTATCCATTAGGCCTTCCTGCATCAGGAGGTTGTCATACGAAGCAAGCTGATTCGTGGTACAGGTAGCGCCACCCGTGGTTAACTGAAAACCATTGTATTTGGCATAGTGGTCGGTTACCGCTGTTTTAAGCGCCTCATAGGCCCCGAGGGTATTGTTGATTTTAGCGTCACTGATGGC
>CAISVF010000169.1 GCA_903888765.1 uncultured Verrucomicrobia subdivision 3 bacterium
GCGGCCGGCCCCGCCAGAACGACAACACATTGCGCGGCACCTTCAGCCCATGCACCCGTGCACGGTTGACGAGCATCGGCAGATCAAACGCCTTGATATTGTGCCCGCCGATGACCACGCCATCACCCAGCGCCGAACCCATCAATTCCAGAAAATCACCAATCAATTCCTTTTCCGTGTTCGCCGTGAACGACTGAATCTCGTCATCCTCCCCGGCTCCGATCAAAACGACCTCTGCCGTTTTCCAGTTCAGCGCCGCATCCGCGAGGTAATCCGCTTTCTTCTTCGCAATGCTCGCCGCGATCTTCTCGGGATCTTTCAGGTTGGCAGCCGCGGTGAATTCCGGTGCCAAAGCCAGCAGTCTGGCTTCGTCCTGCGGTATGGTTTCAATGTCGAATACGATGTGTTTCATGATTTTTTGCGTGTTGTGATTTCAGCTTTCAGACTTGGAATTGGTGACCCTCCGTAAGGAGTGTTCTACCTCCACCCATTTGAATCCCAGCTTGCGGCCGATGTGGTAGGCCGGGATGCGTCCCTGCCGGGCCCACAACGCGGCGGTGCGCGGCTGGATGAACAGGCGCGGTGCAATCTCTTTGGTTGTCAGCAACCCTTCGGGAAAAGCCAGAGCTGTGGCCGGCAGCTTCGGCTTGGGCGCAGCCACCGGTGGCCGGCCGCTAGGACCGGATTTCGCGGGATATGATTTTTTCCCAGCCAGCCCGATTGCTAGGCCGGGGTTCGGCCGCTGGCACCGGCTCGCCTCCAGATGTTGTGTTTTCATCCGACGCCACTTTGCGCGCCTCGGAGGAAAAGGGCGAAAGGTTATAAGGGGAAACGGAGGGGTGTCATTTCATGCCTGTAAACACAGGCTGAAATGGCTTAAGGGAAATAAGGGGAAACGAAAACGCTTTCGCGTTACTCGACGTTCAAGAAGTAACGACCGGTGCCACGACCCGCCGACCGGATGAGTTCACGGCCCAATTTTGCAAGCTTACCCCGGCTGGGATTGAAGTAATGATGCAGTTTGGTTTCCGCGTAATTCGGCAGCGGCTCCAGTTTGGAATGCTTGCGCACATACGGATCAATCTGCTTTTCAAAATGACGGGCCGACCGCTGGTCGAACGCGCATGCGTCATAGAGATATTGAATGCATAGCCGGGCCTTAGTGCGCTCCCGCAAATCATACCGTTCATCGCCCAGCCAGATGTCCGCAAAATCATTCTCCCAGCGCAGCCGGCCGCGTGACCCAGCCTCGGGCCGGGCCGCTGGTTTCGGATTAATCACGGGTTCCGGGGCCGTTGGCCCGTGCGGCACGCACCCAGCCGCGAACCGGTCCAGAATCGGCCGCACCGGACTGGTTAGCCGAAACCCCGCGCCGTCAGGCGCGAGACACGGGGCCAATGGAAGGAACGCGCACCGCTCCCGGTGCAACATCGTGCCGATCAATTCCGACCGATACCGCGCCGTCGGCGCGAGCAAAATAAACGGCTCGCCGCACCCGGTCATCAAGCTTTCCAAATTCAATAGTAATTGCCCCTCGCTTGGACACAGGGCCAGATACACCGGCGACTGCGTCGCCGTGAACGTCCCCACGCGCCACGCTTTGGGTGCCGAGGTGACGGCTTGCGACGCCCGCGCCGACGTCAGCCCCAGCGCGCGACACAACTCGACTCCCAGTCGTTCCACGTCCAGTTCGTGAATCGCCAGCTCCGGTTCCGTCAACCAGATGGCGGGGCAATAACGCTGGTCCTCCTGACTGCGCGCCAGCCACCGGCCATCTTCCAGCGCCACCACGTCATGCGGGTTACCACATCCCGCTGCCGAGAGGCACGGATACCATTGCGCCGACCGCGCCGTCGCGCGCAGAAAATTCCCCACCGTCCCATACTCTTCGCCCGCGTAGTGTCGCCACGACGCCAACACCGCCGCCGGTGGATTCGTCTCAGCAAAACTTTCCAGCGTCCGCCACAGGCCAGGCACCCGGTGGCCGCCGGGCGGGGCTTCCACCCGTTTCTCCGCCGCTTGCCGCATCAGCTCCAAGATGTCCGGAAAATTTTCTTCTTTCAGTGGCATGGCTGACTCCTCGTTCGGGTTAATTCAGGCTATTCGCGGCAAATACTTTCAGCTTTCAAGCCGCCATAAGCCATCGGGGCCCACTTCCGCATTTTGGCTCATCGCAAATCCCTGCCGCACCAGCCAGGGCTCCAGCCGCGCCCCGTCGCCGTCCTTCGCAAACGTCGCAAAATTGGATGGCTCAAGGGTGAAAGGTCGCGCCTTCGTTTGCCCCTCAAACAGCGCGGCAAAGCGCGCCAGCCGGATTTCTGCATCCTCCGGGATTTGAAATTTCCGCGCCTCAAATTCTGTGAACACGTCCGGGGCCTTTGTCTTGTCCCGCACCAGATGACCGGCTCCCGCCAGAATCTCGACCTCCACCAGCGTCATCCCGCGCAGGCCCGGAATCCCCGCCCACGCCAGCGATTTCCGCCCCAGCTTCAGCGGATCCAGCGTGAACTTGTGGCTGGACTCGGGAAAATAATTACCGTCGCCGAACAGGTGCAGCCCGAATGCCAGCCGAAACAAATCCAGTTCGCGCTCTGAATCCGCATGCACACGCAGTTCGCCCGACGTCGCGTGGTAAATCACCAGCCCATGCCGCTCCGGCCGGAATATCTGGCTCTCGGATTCGCAATCCTTCAGCCCCACGGCCCCTTCGCGCTTCACGGGTTCGCCATGCCGCACGTAGAACAAATATTCCTCCCCGTGCCGGCGAAAGCCCACCCGAGCGCTCCGGTCCCGGTGATGCGCCTCATACCAGCTATTCAAAGTCTTTTCCAAACCGGCCATTTTGTCCGGCAGCACAAACTTGGATTTTTTCAGGCGCGGCACGAAATACGCAAACCGCCGATACCGCGTCACCGCTGCCTGTGCGTGCAATTCCTGAAACAACTTGGGGTGTGTCAGCAGCAGTTGCGCCGCGATGTCCTCGGGCGAACAATGATTCAGCGGCAGCGGAAATTTCA
>CAISVF010000170.1 GCA_903888765.1 uncultured Verrucomicrobia subdivision 3 bacterium
CGGTCAATCGGAACAAAGCGGGTCGCCATGCCTTACCAAGACGCACCCCCATACCAAAAGTTCCATAATTTATTGGAATTTCTAAGTCCGACAAACTCCTAGACTTGTCCTGAGAATTTCAGGCAACTCTAAAGTGTCCAAAGCCTCGCAAGCCGCATAATTCTCGCTTGCGAAATTAATATGCGACCAAATATGTCGTAGATCAACAAAAATGGAACCGCTTGAGCACATTTTAGTATTCCTTATCCGAATATAATTTACATGCATGGTGAAGTGCTATTCTGTGAAGAGAGATTGACTGTGTCAGCACGGCATAAAAAGACTGAGTGGCGAACAGCATCAACAAATTTTTCCTGGCATAAATCAAAATATACAAGCGACTTTAGCAGGCAAAGCTACCGAGGAGTTTGCTATTTACCACGACATGTGTGTCATGAATTTTTCAATCGTTTGCTTGGCAAATGTGCCATTCGCTGGTTAGGTAATGGGATGCAACCGGTGCTTGATTACCTGAAACAGAACCAGAAACGTTTTCTCGCAGAATTCTGCGATTACCTGCGCTTTGCCAGCGTGTCGGCCCAGCCGCAGCATAAAGATGACCTGCAAGCTTGCGCCGAGTGGCTGGTGAAGCATTGCCAGCAGATCGGCCTGTCGGCCAAGCTCTGCCAGACCGACGGTCATCCGATTGTCGTGGCCAAAACCCCGCGCGAAAAAAATTCCCGCAACCCGCATTACATGGTTTACGGCCATTATGACGTGCAACCGCCGGAGCCGCTGGAACTGTGGACCACGCCACCGTTCGAGCCCCGCATGGCCGGCCGGAACCTGTTTGCACGCGGTAGCACGGATAACAAAGGCCAGAACTTTGCCCATCTCAAGGCGGTCGAAGCCTATTTGAAAACCGGCACCTCCCTACCTTGCAATTTGACATTTGTTATTGAAGGGGAAGAGGAAGTCGGCAGCGCCAATCTTTCCAAATTTCTCACCAGCCATCGCAAGGAGCTGAACTGCGAAGCCGTGGTCATCTCTGACACCGGGATGCCCACCCCCAAGCATCCGGCGCTGACCTGCGGACTGCGCGGCATCATTGCTTTTGAAATCACGCTGCACGGTCCCGCGCGCGACTTGCATTCCGGCATCTTCGGAGGGGCCGTCGAGAATCCCGCAATGGCTCTGGCCCGCATCCTGGGCAAAGTACATGACAACCATGGACATATTCAAATCCCCGGTTTCTATGACGGCGTCCTGCCGCTGTCTAAATATGAACGCGAACAGAACAAGCGGTACCCGCTGACCGACGCCCAATTGCAAAAACTGGTGGGCTCGCCCCAGCTCTTCGGCGAGCGTGGATTCAGCGCCACGGAGCAACGCAGCGCGCGCCCCACTTTTGAGATCAATGGCCTGACCAGCGGGTATCAAGGCGAAGGCAGCAAGACGATTGTGCCGGCCTGGGCGCGGGCAAAAATCACCTGCCGCCTGGTGCCGAACCAGAAACCAGCGCAAATCCGGAAAGCGGTATGCGCCTGGCTGAAGCAAGTCTGCCCACCGACGGTGCGCCTGGAAATCCAAGCCGGGCACGGCGCCGAGGCGTACCATGTTTCTCCCGAAAGCGCTCCGGCGCAAGCGGCCTTGCGCGCACTGGAAAAGGCTTTTGGCTGCAAGCCGGTGCTCATGCGCGAAGGCGGCTCCATCCCGATCGTCAACCAGTTCAAAAATATTCTGGGCGCGGAGTCCTTGTTGCTTGGCATCGGATTGCCGGATGACAACGCCCATTCGCCCAATGAAAAATTCAATCTGGACTGCTTCGAAAACGGCCAGCGCATGAGCGCCTACCTGTGGCAGGAACTGGTAAAACCGTGACTTGAAAAGAGGAATCCCGCCGGCCGGTGCCAGTAAAGGAAGGTCGGACGGGCAGAGACGTTATGGAACGTCGGCTGCGACAGCGGCAGGCTTGGGGCGATGCAAAACCATGACATTGCCGACACGCATGACCAGGTGGCTTCCGGTTTTTTCGGCGAGCAGCGGGGCGAGCTCCTTTTTTCGGTCCTTCAAATCAGCGAATTTGATCTTGACCAGTTCGTGCTGCGCCAAGGCATCCGCGACCGTGCGGATGAATCCATCACTTAGCCCGGCTTTGCCGACCTTCAGCATGGGCTCCAGCAACTGTGCGGTGGCCTTGAATTTTCGGATTTGGGAATTGGTCAATGGTTCGAGCATCGACTGCGAATTTTAAACCGTCGCAATAAAAAGGCGAGCGGCAAAGTCACGATAGCAATTATTTATCAGTGCGTTTGCATGAAGGGGCGATCAGAGTTTGAGGTGTTACTGGGTAATCATGGCGAGTGCTTTGGTCAGATTGTTTTCGCCCATGGCGGATGGGAAATCGGTTAGGGATTGGGCCTGCGGGCTCGGCAACGGTCCTCATTGAGGGTGACGTCCAAACTTAGAGGGTGCCCGGTTTCAATGGATGCCCCAAGCGCGGCGGTTGGTTTTGAGCCAGCGCGCGGCGAGCTTTGGGAGACTTTGCGAATGAGTTTTTTGAACGCTTGATAGCGCCACAAAAAACTGGGTCCGAAGAAAAAACTGAAGTATTCCCTGTTTTGGTTCGAAGGTCTTGCCAATCGGGAATAATTTGCCCCCCGCTCAATCCGCAGAGTTAGCCTAACTTCCCCTGAGATTTTCAAAACCACCAATGAAGAAGGGGTTTTCCCATATTTGTCTGGCTACAAAGCCCAGTCCGGCAGCGTGGCGAAGAGTTTGATGACGCCCAGTTTTTCGAGGAGTCCGTTAAGGTTCTTCGGAATGGCGGTCCTCAGACTTGGTCCGGTCTTACCCGCCACGTCCAGTTGCCCGATCCGGATGCTCTGCAACCGGCGCAGGATGCCCGGCACTTCGCCCGCCTCCCCGCGGCCGCGCCATTCACGTCCCAGCCGCGCACTCAGCCAATAGGCCAGGAAACAAAGCCGCACAGGGTTGCGCACACGGTCGGGTTTCCGGTGAAAGATCGGACGCACCGCCAAATAGCTCTTCAACTCGCAGAAAGCCTCCTCCACCTCCAGCAGCCCCTTGTAATGCCCCAACACCTGCTCCTTGTTGCAAGTCTCCGCAGGGCAGTTCGTGTGCAGCAAATACCAGCCGTCCCGCTCGGTTTCCTGCTGGATGGTTTCCGTTTTTTCCGCCCATTCCAACACGCCCAGCGGGTTGACGTGATAGGTGAAGTATTTGTGTGCCTTGAGCCGATCGAGCATCCGCCCCGCCTGGCTGGCCAACTTTTGTGCATCCACTCGCTTGCGTTTGACCCCGGCCAGCTGCTGCCGCGCGACCCGCGCCTTGTCCATCCGCACTGTGCGGCGTTGCTCGTCGCGCTGTGGTCGCCAGCTGCCACCGGCAATGACATAGCGCTGGCCCGCGTGGTTGACCTCCACGGACCGGCTGCGATCGTCCAGTTCCAATTGCTGCGCTTCGGACAGGTCCGCCATCAAGGCCGCCAGCGTGGCGTTGGACAGCCGGGTCACAAACTGCATTTGCGCCCGTTCCAAGGTCGCCAGATTGACCGTGCTGCTCATCCCGCCGTCAAAGACAAACGTCGCCTCACGGATGCCGAAACGGCGGCGCAGCGAGGCCAGCAGCCCCTGCAGGGTTTTGTTGTCGGCACGGTTGCCGCGCAGCACCGCCACATGCAGGGGAACGCCCTCGGCATCCGTGGCCACGGACAGAAGCACCTGTTTGCGATCCCCGCGATGAGCGCGGCTATGCCCGTAGCGTCCCAGTTGGTCCGGTCCGCTGCCCTCAAAATAAGTGCTGGTCAGGTCATAGAGCACCAGGTGCACGCCCTGGGGAAAGGCAGACGGATAAAGATTTTTCTCCAGCGTCACCCACTGGCCATTGAGCAAATCCATGGCCGCATAAAGCTCGTCCTCGTCAAAAGCTTCCGCTGCTGGCAGGCCGCAGGCACGCGCCAGCGCCGTGCCTGCGGCCTGCTTGGCCAACGCCAGCTTGGCAGAAGGAAACAAAATCCGGCCGAGCACCAGCGCTTTGAGCAGCCCCTGCTGTCGCGTGGTTCCCAGGCCGGAGAGGCAGCGGTCAAGGCCGAAGCGGTGCCAGGCGTCGACGAGCACCGCCAGTCCGCCGTAATCCAGGGCGTGGGTCAATTTAAGCTCGCGCAAGGCGACCAACGGCTCGCCTTTGAGGTGGGCGGCCATGAGTTGGCGCAAGTCTTCGGGCAAACCGCTGATATTGCAAATGGTGCGCGAACGGGGACCTTTGGGGGTGCGGAAGGACTCCCGCACCAGATGGGTGAGATAGGTTTTGCCTTTGCGCGTGGATGTGGTGACTTGCACGAACACGGGCTACACTAGAGTCGGCATGACAGATTGGCGTCGGGTTTTCTGCGTTAAAGTTTGGCATAGAGTGCTCGCAGGTAGAGCTGGGCTTGCTGGAGGGAGGTGGCATCATGCCAATAGGAGCGTAGCCAGCGAATGAGTTTAAAAGTTGCCTGGGTGAAGCGTTGGAGCGTTTGATACACCAA
>CAISVF010000171.1 GCA_903888765.1 uncultured Verrucomicrobia subdivision 3 bacterium
AATCGGAACAAAGCGGGTCGCCATGCCTTACCTAGACGCACCCCCATACCAAAAGTTCCATAATTTATTGGAATTTCTATGTCCGACAAACTCCTATACTGATGCCCGGCGGATTCCCTGCGCTAGCGCAGGGCGGTCGCCGTCGTTTCCTCCGGCTCGGAATTTTTCAGGTTAGCGTCCAATTAAGGATAGCCTTCTGCACATGCAGCCGGTTTTCGGCTTCCTCAAAAATCGTGTCGGCATGCGCTTCCAAGGTTGCCTCGTCTATTTCGTTGCCGCGATATGCCGGCAGGCAGTGCATCACCAGGGCGTCCGGTTTGGCCAGTTTTACGAGCGCCCCGTTGATCTGGTAGCCGGTCAGGATCTGCATGCGTTCCTTGGCCTCAGCTTCCTTGCCCATGGAAACCCACACGTCCGTGTACAGCAAATCTGCGCCGTGCGCGGCCGCTTGCAGGTCGCTGGTCACGGAGATATGGCCCCCGGCCCGCTTCAGTAATTCCGGCGCAGGCTGGAATTTTTTGGGCGCGGCGATGCGCAATTCAAAATTAAACTTTGCCGCCGCCCAGATCCACGAGTTGGCCACATTGCAGGCTCCGTCCCCGACAAAGGCCACGATTTTGCCTTCCAGGGAACCGCGTTTTTCCTGATAGGTGAAAATATCCGCCAGGATCTGACACGGATGTTCGTCGTCCGTCAGCGCGTTGATGGTGGGGATGCCGGAATAGGCGGCAAATTCTTCCACGTCATGCTGCGCAAAAGTGCGGATGACAGCGCCATGAACCATCCGGCCCATGACGCGGGCGGTGTCCTTGATCGGCTCGCCGCGGCCCAGTTGAATGTCCACGGCACTCAGGAACATCGGCATGCCGCCGAGTTCGCGAATGCCCACTTCGAAGGAGAGCCGGGTGCGGGTGGACTGTTTGGAAAACATCAGGGCCCAGGTCTGGCCAGCGAGCGGCTGGTGTTTGGGTTGATTCCGTTCACGTTTGAAAACCGCGGTGTCGCCCAGGATTTTTTCAAAATCTGTGCGTGGCAAAGTTTCCAGTTTAAGCAAATGCTTCATGTCTGTGTGCTTTCGGGAGGTGCTGCCCAAAGTATATTATTTACCCGAATCGCATCGGGTCGTCACTTCTTTTTGCGTATCATTTGCGTTCGTGCCGGTTTGCCCGATTGGGGAAGTTAACGGAACTATTGCCAAACGCGGAGGAATGAATCATGCTGACCGGAATTACTGCCTACCTCTGCCATGAATCAGAAACCTCGTGCAGTGGCTCTGCGCGCAAGCCTCTTATACGTGGCAATTGCGGGCGCATGGGTTTTATGTTCCGATGAGCTTTTAGCCGGCATCGTCCGGGATCGCACTCTGTTGGTTGACCTGCAATTGTTGGCTGATTGGCTTATTGTGGCCTTCTCCGGGGTCATGTTTTATTTCACGCTCCGCAATTTCTTGACCAGTAAGTCGGGAAACATCCAGGAGCTGAAAAGGGCGGAGGCATTGACGCGTTTACAGAGGGACACGCTCGAGGGAGTCGTCCGGGGGCAACCACTGCTGGAGACGCTTGACCGGATGCTGCGCGGTATCGAGGCACTAACCCCCGATACGATTGGGTCAATCCTGCTACTGACCGCCGATGGCAAACATCTGTCTCACGGCGCGGCTCCTTCCTTGCCGGAGGAATTTAACCGGGCGATTGATGGTGTGGCAATTGGGCCGAAGGTGGGCAGTTGCGGGACGGCTGCGTTCCGGGGCTCGCCGGTGTTTGTGGGTGATATTGCCAGCGACCCATTGTGGAGCGATTTTAAGGCGCTGGCGCTGCCGCATGGGTTGCGGGCCTGTTGGTCCACCCCGATTTTTGATGCCCACAACCAGGTGCTGGGCACTTTTGCCATTTATCACCGTCGTCCGGGGCTGCCCGATGAGTCACAAGTCAGCATCATCGAGGCGGCCACCCAATTGGCCGCGACGGCCATCATCAAGCAGAAGGTGGAGCAAAGCTTGCGGGAAAATGAGCAGCGCTTTCGTTCGCTGGTGGAGCAGGCTTCCGACGCCATCGTGGTTTATGATTTGAACGGGAAATTGCGGGACGTGAATGCGCAGGCCTGCACCAGTCTGGGGTATGCGCGGGAGGAAATGCTGCAGCTATCCGTGACTGATATCGCCGGAGGTTTTGATTGGGCAGTCGTGCAGGATATTTCCCGATCCCTCCAGCCCAATCATCCCAGGTTACTGCAGGTCTGGCACCGCGGCAAAGACGGCTCCATCCTGCCGGTGGAGGTGAGCTTGAGTTGCTATCATCGCAACGATGAGCAATCAGTGCTGGCCGTGGCGCGGGATATCAGCGAACGCAAAAAGTATGAGGCGCATCTGGCCGAAAACATTTCTCTGCTGAGCACCACCATCGAATCCAGCAGCAGCGGCATTCTGGTGGTGGATCTCCAAGGCCGGGTGAGGATCGCCAATCAGAGGTTTCAAGAAATGTGGCGCATTCCCGCCGAAGCGGCCCGGAGCGGCGACGATGAGGCCATCCTGAAACTGGTCTTGGAGCAGTTGTCTGAGCCCCAGGCTTTTGTGCAAAGAGTGCGGGAACTGTACGGCCAGCCAGAAGTGGATTCTTTCGAAACCATCTCTTTCCTGGATGGTCGGCTCTTTGAACGCCGTTCCCGACCACAGCGGTTGGGCGATCAAATCATTGGCCGGGTCTGGAGTTTCCTGGATGTGACCGCGGAAAAGAAAATTTCCGCAGCCTTGCATGCCAGTGAAGAGCGCTACCGGATATTATTCGAATTTTCGCCCGCCGGTTTTTTGCGCGAGGACGAAGCTGGCAGGATCATTGATGTCAATAATGCCATCTGTCAGCTCACGGGCTATTCGCGGGAGGAACTGCTGGGCCGTCCGGTTGCCATGTTCGCGCCTGCTCATTACGCTGGTCTAATCGAACCGCATCGGGAAAAAGTTCTCGCCGGGGGAATTCACGTCCATGAGGTGGAGAATCTTACCAAAAGCGGCGGAGTGATCCTCGTGAAAATTGTGGAGACGTGCATCACCTTTCCGGATGGCCATCGGGAAATTCTGTGCAATGTGACGGATATTACGGAAGCCAAGCGCACGGCAACGCAGTTGGCGGATTCGGAAGCCAGCTACCGGAATTTTTTCAATGTCATCGCCGACGCCATCTATGTGCAGGACGAGGCGGGAAAATTCCTGGCGGTTAATGATAGCGCCGTGGCGATGTATGGCTACGCCAAGGAGGAGTTTATCGGCCAGACGCCCGCCTTTCTCTCTGCGCCAGGTAAGAACAATATGGCTTCTGCCATCGAGGCTACCCGGCGCGCTTTTGCCGGCGTGCCGCAGCATTTTGAATGGTGGGGATTGCGTAAAAACGGGGAGATTTTTCCGAAGGAGGTTGAGCTGGTCCAGGGCACTTATTTTGGCCAGAAAGTGGTTTTTGCCACGGGACGCGATATTACGCTGCGGCGGCAGGCTGAGGCCTCGCTGCAACATGAGCGGCAGTTGCTGCGCACCTTGGTGGATCTGGCCCCGGATTTTATTTTTGTCAAGGACCTGCAAAGCCGTTACCTCGTGGTCAACGACGCGCTCGCCAAGTGTTACGGACAATCTCCGGCCGCCATGCTGGGGCGCACCGATGCGGACTATCTGCCGCCTGACCAGGCCGCGCATTTTCGCGCCACCGAACAAAAGGTGATGTCCGAGCCGACTTTATTTTCGGTTGAGGATGCCATTTGTTTGCCGGACGGTCAGCGGCGAACGGTCTTGACCAACATGGTCGCGTTTCGCGACGCCTGGGGGCAGGTCAGCGGCCTTGTTGGCATCGGGCGGGACATCACTGCGCTAAGAACCGCCGAGAAATCCATGCGCCTGCTTAGCACGGCGCTGGAATCGGCCGCCAACGCCGTCATGATTACGGATCAGCAAGGGGCGATCGAATATGTCAATCCCGCCTTTTCCTGCATCACGGGCTACTCGCAGTCTGATTGCCTGGGCAAGAACCCGCGCGAATTGGTGCGCTCGGATAAGCAGGACCGGGAGTTTTATCGGGTGCTCTGGCAAACCATCCAGGCCGGTCAGGTCTGGCGCGGGGAATTGATCAATCGTCGCAAAGATGGCTCCTTATTTCTGGAAGAAATGACGATCACGCCGCTAATGGGCCCCGAGCGCCAGATCACCCATTACGTTGCCATCAAGCAGGATATCTCGGCTCGCAAGAAACTGGAGGAAACTGTCCGCGAAGCCGGCGAAAGGACCCGGTTTTACATGCAACGGATGCCGCTGGCCTTCATTGCCATGGATCGGGATTTTAACATCACCGAGTGGAATGTGGCGGCGGAAAATATTTTTGGCTGGCCGGCGTTGGAAGCGGTCGGCCGGAATTTGCTCGCATTGGTGGTTCCTCCCGATAGGCAATCGCAAATTGCCGGGGTTTGGCAGGAGGTCATCGCCACGGGCAACTCCGCCAGCCATGCCATCCATGAAAGTGTGACCAGAGACGGACGGCGTATTATTTGCGAATGTCGGCACACGCCGTGGCGCGACGCGTGCGGCGGGATATGCGGCTGTCTTTCGCTGGTGGAGGACATTACCGAGCGGAAGCTGGCGGAGGAAAAAAACGCCCGCGAGCAGGCGCGGTTTAAACTCATTTTTGATACCATTCCCATCGGGATAGCCTTTCGTACCCGGCATCCGGATGGGCGGATTTCCCGCATTGTCAATGATGCCCATCTGCGTATCACCGGCCTGCGCCTGGACCAGCACAACCAGCCTGGAATTTATGGCGAGATTACTATTCCGGAAGACAGGTTGCTTCAGCAGAAGTTCACTGAACAGGTTGACGCGGGCATTATTAACCAGTTCTTCCTGGAAAAACGTTATCGCCATCCGGATGGCCGGCTAGTCTGGGTTCATTTTTCCTACCAGCGGGAGACTTATCCCGAAGGCACCCGGGAAGAGCTCATTACCATCGTGGATATTACCGAACGCAAGCGGCTGGAGGAACAACTGCGGCAATCGCAGAAAATGGAGGCGATTGGCCAGTTGTCGGGCGGGATCGCCCATGATTTTAATAACATCCTGACGGTGATCATGGGTAACGCCGCGTTGCTGCAAGAGGCGGCCATCAACCCGGCCGAAGCTAATGAATGTGTCAACCAGATTGCCAATGCGGCTGACCGCGCCGCCGGTCTCACGCGCCAATTGCTGATGTTCAGCCGCAAACAACAACTGCAAACCGTCAATCTCGATCTGAGCGAGAGTGCCGCCAAAATGACCAAACTGCTGCAGCGCATTTTGGGTGAGCACATCACGCTGCGCTCGGAGTATGCGCCCGCCCTGCCGCTGATCAAGGCTGACCCGGGCATGATTGAGCAGATTATTTTCAATCTCGCGGTTAACGCGCGCGACGCCATGCCCGGCGGCGGGCGCTTGACGATCAACACCAGCGTGGCCTTGATAAAGCGGGACGAGCTTGCCTCCGGCGGCGGGGCGGAACCTCACGTTTGTCTTTCCTTGACGGACAGCGGCAGCGGCATACCGCCGGAAATTTTGCCGCGCATCTTTGAACCGTTCTTTACCACCAAGGAGGTTGGCAAAGGCACGGGTCTTGGACTGGCTATCGTTTATGGCATTGTGCAACAGCACCGCGGCCAGATCAGTGTGTCCAGCGAGGTTGGCGTGGGCACTACCTTCCGCATTGCGATTCCTGCTTTGCCATCAGCGGAAAAAGGCCTGCCCGGATCTTTGCCACAAACGGTTTTGGTTGGTGGCTCGGAAACCATACTCCTGGTGGAGGATGAAGTACCCTTGCAGGTTTTTGTCCGGGATTTGTTGCAGCGTTATGGCTACCGCGTTTTGGTGGCCGGATCCGGGCCGGCCGCACTGGACCTTTGGCGCGAGCACCGTGAGCATATCCGGCTGGTCTTCACCGATGTGATCATGCCGGAAAAGCTGAGCGGCCTGGACCTCGGCCGTTTGATACAGGCGGATAAACCCTCGGTGGTCATTATATACACCAGTGGCTATACGGGTGGGGGTGCCGATCATGAGGCGCTGGTGGAGGGCGTCAATTTCATCCGCAAGCCTTTCAAGCCCGAAGCCGTCGTGGAAATGATTCGCCGAAAATTGGATGAAGCGGTCGCCGCTGAATGATGAGTTTTCGCCCCGAACAGCAGCCAAGTCCATAATTACACGCCCGCCCGTTAGCAAATGCAAGCATTAGCCGGCGGAAAAGAAAAATAAATTTTAAGTTTTCCCTTGAGAAATTCCCGCTGGAGAGCGATCTATGTGGCAGGTAAGTTTGATCTTTGGAAAACCAGTTTTCCCTGCTCTGTTGGTGATTCGCAACAGTCCTTGAACCGTAAATAAAACGATCACGGGGTGAGCCGCAGACGGTGGCTGGAGTGTCGGCAATGCGTCCGAATACCAAAAGCCGCCGGGCAAGTCCCACATGTAGCAATACATGTTCACAGGATTGAGTTGGACACGGCAAGAGTGGGGTCTATTTAAGCCCGTCTTCGGACGGGCTTTTTTCTTTGGGCAAAGCGAGCGGCGATGCTAATTTCCCTCCATGGCGCGCGATGAATTATTTCCTCCGGCGGCGGATAAATTTCCGGCCGCGGCCTCCGCTGCTGTGGCCGGTGATCTCCACAGCCGTCCGCTGGCTGCTCGCATGCGGCCGCAGAGCCTCGCCGAATATGTCGGTCAGGCGCATATCCTGGGCCCTGGCCAGTTGCTGCGCCGCGCGATCGAGGCCGACCGCATCCAGTCGCTCATCTTCTATGGTCCGCCCGGCACCGGCAAAACTTCGCTTGCGCAAATCATCGCGCGCCAGACCAAAAGCAAGTTTGAGCGATTGAGCGGGGTGGAATCCAACGTGGCGGATATGCGGCGCGTGTTGTCCGCGGCCGCCAATCGCCTGGAAAACACGGGTGCCTCCACCATTCTGTTTATTGACGAAATTCACCGCTTCAACAAATCCCAGCAGGATGTGCTGCTGCCCGATGTGGAAAGCGGCGTCATCAAACTCATCGGCGCCACCACGCATAATCCCTTTTTCTTTGTCAACTCGCCGCTGGTTTCCCGCTCGCAAATTTTTGAGTTGCGCCCCCTGGCCGAGGAGGATTTGTTCGCGCTGCTGCAATCCGCCCTGCAAAATGTTGAACGCGGCCTCGGGTATTTACCCATTGTCGCCGCCGAAACTGCCCTGCGGCATCTCGCCCGGATCGCCGATGGCGATGCGCGCAAGGCCCTCAACTCACTCGAAATTGCCGCGCTTACCACTGCGCCCGGGGCCGATGGGGGCATCCGCCTCACCCTGGAAGTCGCCGAGCAGAGCATCCAGAAAAAGGCCGTGGTTTACGATGGCGATGGCGATGCGCATTACGACACCATATCCGCTTTTATTAAATCCATGCGCGGTAGCGACCCCGATGCGGCGCTGTATTGGCTGGCCAAGATGATTCACGCCGGTGAAGACCCGCGCTTTATTGCCCGGCGCATCGTGATTTGCGCGGCGGAAGACGTCGGCCTGGCGGACCCGATGGCGCTGGTGCTGGCCAATGCGTGCCTGGCCGCCTCGGAATTTGTCGGTTGGCCGGAGGCGCGCATTCCCTTGGCGGAGGCGGCTATATATATCGCCACCGCCAACAAGAGCAATTCTGCCTACAAAGCCATTGATGCCGCGCTGGAGGATGTGCGCTCCGGGCGCACGCTGGCCGTGCCCGAGCATCTGCGCGACGGCAGCTATGCGGGTGCCCAGCGGCTCGGCCATGGGCAGGGCTATCAATACGCGCACGACAGCCAGGATCATTTCGTGGCGCAAGATTATCTCGGTGTGGACAAAATCTTTTATGTGCCAACCGAGCAAGGGGTGGAAAAGAAAATCAAGGAGCGGCTGGAAAATTGGCGGAAGCAATTTGCCGAAAGGCGGAAAGCCGCGAAGAAATAAAACCTCCTTAAGCGTGAACTGTAATCGCCGTGATGCTCAATTCCACAAAGTCATGCTTTGCGAAAGCCGCTTCCAACGCCGCCAGATTCGCTAACAGCAGTTTGGAAAGCACGTCGTTGGCCATGTTGCCGGTGGAAATCAATAGCAGTTTTGGTGGTACGCCCCGCAGCAGAAACGAGGTTACAAAATCATTGTCCTTGGTGATGACGATGCGATTTTCACGAATTGCCAGCGCGGTGATTTCCTGATCCTGTGTCCGGTTTGCGGCGGGCAATTCGGAAGTCTGGACCGCGTTATGAACATGCGCAACCAACTCCCGCGCGAGCCGATGCGGCAATTGCGCGTCCACCAGGAATTTCATGCCGCCACCGGTTCAATGCTTTTGATGCGGCTCAAGTGCGCGGCGTAAGCGATGGCGGCGCGTAAATCTGCCGGCTCTAAGTCAGGATAATCTTTTAGAATTTGCTGCTCCGTTATGTCGCCGCTCAACAATTCCAGCAGAAACTCCACGGGATAACGCAACCCGCGGATGCACGGCTTGCCATGGCAGATGTTTGGGTCCACCGTGATGCGCGCCAGCAATTGTTCCTTTGACATGACAAAAACATTACACCAGCTTCCTGTTGCGGCAAGTGCGAACCGTTCGCAGGATTATCTCGGTGTGGAAAAAATCTTTTATGTGCCAACCGAGCAAGGAGTGGAAAAGAAAATCAAGGAGCGGCTGGAAAATTGGCGGAAGCAATTTGCCGAAAGACCGAAAACCACTCGCCACTCTGGAGCGCATCAGGGAAAATCAACCCTACGGGTTTTCCTTCTACCCTCGGTTTTGTCACTTTTGGCATATCCCCAATGCCCAATCACAACACCACTTCCGTGCCCACGCCTTTATCCGTGAAGATTTCCAGCATAACGGAGTGGGGCGTGCGGCCGTCCACAAAAGAGACTTTTTCCACGCCCGATTTGATGGCGGCGACGGCGCTGTCCACTTTGGGGATCATCCCTTTGTCCACGATGCCGGCCGCTTTGAGTCCGGGCACTTCGCCGGTGTGGAGATGGGCAATCAGCGTGGCGGGGTCTTTCGGATCTCGCATGAGTCCGGGGACGTCACTCATGAACACCAGCCGCTTGGCATTGAGGGCAATGGCGCACATGGCCGCCGCGACATCCGCGTTGCAGTTGTAAATCTTGCCATCCTCGCCGCGCGCGGTCGGGCTGATGACGGGCGTGAACCCGCACCAGATGGATTCCTTGAGCGGGGCCACATTGACTTCAATGACTTCGCCGACGTAGCCGATGTCAATTTTCTGGCCGGGCTTTTCCTTGTCATCGAGGTACAACTTTTTGCATTTAAATATGTCCGGTCCGGCAAAACCCACCGCCTGGCCGCCCAGCGCATTGATGGTTTTGACGACTTCCGGATTGATTTCGCGCGACAGCACGTCGTCCACGATCTGCACCGTTGCTTCGTCGGTGACGCGCTGCCCCTGGATGAAATTAGCCTTGAGCCCCGCTTTTTCCATCGCGCGGGTAATGGCTTTGCCGCCGCCGTGAACCACCACGGGATTGATCTCCACCGCTTCGAGAAACACGATATCGCGAGCGACGCCATTGCGGACGCCGGGATCGGGTGAATCCATGAAACTCCCGCCGTATTTCACGACGAAGGTTTCCCCGCTGAATTTTTGGATGTAAGGCAGCGCTTCCAGGAGCGTGGCGGCTTTGGCGATGAGGTCTTGCATGATGACTCCAAAGATTTAGCCACAGATGAAACGTGTTTGAAACACTGTTTTTCAAAAAATGGAGAATGGTTTGTTCGAACATTGAGCCTAAAGCAAAAAGGCGTCGCTCCGGTTGCGTGCATAAACAGATTTTTATTCCCGGGAAAAATGCAGTCGGCTCGCACATGCTCAGATTTTCTCCCGCCCACGAATAGGCTGTCCGAAGGCTAAGTGAGCATTCCCCTGAAAATATTGCGAATTGAATCCTTGAACCGGGTCAGCGAGCGGCGCGTCTGAATAGCGGTGCTGAAGCCGTCTGCAGTCCAGAAGTTGCACGAGGAACAGACGCCACCGCATCGCGCGAAGCGTTTGGACTGCAGACGATTTATCGCCGTTTTGGGAGCCGGGGGCATGGGCCGGTTAAATGTTCGTAACGCACCATCATGCGAACACGTCATCCGCCAGCGTGGCAAATGCATCCTCCCAAAGGCAAAGCCATGCGGCAGCAGACACGGCGTCAACCTCACGTGACCAGACATGCCGTGGTTTTCAATTCCATTGGCGAAAGGACTTGGCATACTGAAAACGCGCGGCGCTTTATCCTTGTATTTGTTCCTTGTTGTGGAATATATGCAAGGATGCAAGTGCGGAAGGAACAGGCTACGTTGACAGGATTGATCGCCCGCCATGCGGCGGTGGGGTTGCTTGGCCCGCGCCAGGTGGGCAAGACGACTTTGGCGCTGGAGATTGCCCGCGACCGGCCATCCGTCTATCTGGATCTGGAATCGCCAGCGGATCGGGCGAAGTTGACCGAACCAGAGTTGTATTTCTCCAGCCATACCGGGAAATTGATCGTTCTGGATGAGGTCCAGCGGATGCCCGAATTGTTCCGGGTCTTGCGCGGCGTGATTGACCAGGGCCGTCGGCAGGGGCGGCGAACCGGGCAGTTTTTGGTTCTGGGATCGGCTTCGCTGGAGCTGTTGCAGCAGTCGTCCGAAAGTCTGGCCGGACGCATCGCATATCGGGAGCTGACTCCATTGCTGGCCGATGAGGTGGGGGGAGCGGCGGGCGAAAAACTGGATGCCTTGTGGCTGCGCGGGGGTTTTCCCGAGAGTTGGTTTGCCGCGAGTGAGGCGGCTTCGATGGAATGGCGACAGGCTTTTATTCGCACCTATCTTGAGCGGGATATTCCGCAACTCGGGCCGCGCATTCCGGCCGAGACCTTGCGCCGGTTCTGGACCATGCTGGCCCATGAACAGGGCTGCCTGTTCAACGCTGCCAAGCTGGCTTCCGCCCTGGGGTTGAGCGGACAAACCGTGGGCCGATATCTGGATTTGATGACGGATTTGCTGCTGGTACGGCGCTTGTCTCCCTGGGCCGAAAATGTCGGCAAGCGGCTGGTGCGTTCGCCCAAAGTGTATGTGCGGGACAGCGGACTGGTGCAAGCATTGCTGGGGTTGCCCACGCTGGACGCGCTGCTGAGCCACCCGGTGGCGGGGCAAAGCTGGGAGGGAATGGTGCTTGAGAATCTGCTCGCCGCCGCGCCCGTTGGCGCGGCAGCCTATTTCTATCGAACTGCCGCCGGTGCAGAAGTGGATTTAGTCCTGGATTTCGGCGGCGGCAAGCGCTGGGTGGTTGAAATAAAACGCGGGCTGATGCCCAAATTGGCGCATGGCTTTCACTACGCGGTGGCTGACTTGAAGCCGACTGCGAGTTGGGTTGTGTATTCCGGGCGCGACCGTTATCCGCTCGCCGCTGGAGTTGAGGCGATCAGCTTGCAGGAATTGATGTCGCTCTTGCGCGTCGGCGTGTAACCCAGACTGAACCGCGAGTGCGGGAGCGAGTGCGAAGCGGGCGGTTGTGAGCGTGGCAGACCTGTGTGCGGATATCACACGGGCGATTGTTCGCCCATCACCTTGTCCCACGCGGCGTGAGGAACGGACGCTACCGATTTACGTGCGGAGGCTTCGAAAGTGGCCGGATGGAAAGACGTTTCCGGCCCGGGAATTGCGTCAAAATAATCAGGGACCGGTTTTGCATCAGATCGAAAGACATTTTCCACTGCTTTTATCCGTGTTTATCTGTGCCCATCCGTGTTCAAGTTGTTCAAGCCCGCATAAATAAAGGGTTTCTTGAGGCGATGGACGGCCACTGTCAGCGGATTTGTCAGCACGGCGCGGGGTTGAAACACAATCTCCCACTAACCGGATGACGTCCCGCTGAAACCTGCCCACGACGCTCTAACGTGTCGCGACAATTCTGT
>CAISVF010000172.1 GCA_903888765.1 uncultured Verrucomicrobia subdivision 3 bacterium
CCGTTTCAATCGTATTCGTCCTCCGAAGATGAATCCGTTTTGGAGAAATCCCGATGTTCGGCGTTTTTTCATCAGCTGATCCGCAGGCTTGATTCCCGCCGGCATTACCGGCAAGCTGACACAGGGTTGTGACGCGATTGTAACAGGAGGCGTTCAAACCAATAAAACGGCCGGCCGGTAATCCGATTATATCATGAAAACGTTTCACGAACTTTCGCTCGAAGAACGCATCACTATTTCCTATCAGCAGTTGGAACGTATGCGCCGCCCCAATGGCGGCTACATTGCCAGTCCCTACAACGCGGAGGATGGTTCCGGCGATGCCTACAATGTTTTCTGGATTCGCGACATCATGTTCGCGACCTATGCCAACGAATATCTCGGCTGTTTCGACAAGATGGTCGAGAGCTTCCGGCTGGTTTTGGACATTTTTAAGAAGTTCCATCCGCGGATCGTGCAAGCCTCCATCATCAAGCCCGATGTCCGCCATCAAACCGGCCAATTCATGCCCGCACGCGTACATCCCACCACGCTTGACACCATCACGGATGCGTGGGGGCACCATCAACTCGATGTATATGGCCTGTTCATGTACAAAATGGGTGATCTTATTAAGAAAGGCTATGGCTTTCGCTTTTCGCGGGAGGATTTCACCCTCATCAGCCATATCCGCAATTACATTTTCAACATGGGTTTTGAAGCAGACTACGGTATGTGGGAGGAAGGTCCCGAGGAACATTCCAGCAGCTTCGGTGCCGTACTCGGCGGCCTGATGATGTGGTTCGACCAGGGATTTTATGATTATAAATACAAAACCAAGATAGAAATCAGCCATTATGTGCCGGTAAGCGAACGAATGATTGCCGACGGTTATAAATCGCTCATGCGCGTCCTCCCACGGGAATCCGACAGCCGCCCCTACGACATGTCGCAGCTCAGTCTCATCTGGCCCTACAATATTGTGGACTTCGACACCAAAACCATCCTGCTCCACAACATTGAAACCCATCTCTTGGGCAAACACGGCGTGCGCCGTTATCCGGGTGATGTTTATTGCGGCAAAGGGCTGGTACCGGGCCATAATGAGACCGCCGAGTGGCCGCTGGGACTTGCCTGGCTAGCCATCTGCTATGCCAAGCTCGCTGAACACGGCCATGACTTCGACGTGGCACACATGCGGATTCATCTGGATTGGCACCAGCGCAGGAGCTATTTTCTCAAGGCAGTGCACTACTTCGAGCAACTGGAAAACAGCATGACCCCCGATGGTTGTGTTCCGGAAATGTACCTTGGCAAACAGATTGGCCATAACACTCCGCTGGCCTGGGCGCAAAGCTTCCATATCATCTCCGGGCAGATGCTGATCAACCTCGCTGCCGCGCATCCGCGCGAATTTAAGATCCCTCATGATTTGCGGCATCGGCGTACAGCGGTTGCGTAGCCGGCACGGCCTCTAAAACATGATCAAATTCGGCACTGACGGTTGGCGCGCGGTCATCGCGCAGGAATTCACCTTTGCCAATGTGGCCCGGGTCGCGCAGGCCACAGCCGATTATTGGAAATCGCAAGTGCAATCGCCCACGTCGCCCGTTCATGGCCGCGCCCTCAAGGTGGTCATCGGCTATGATCGCCGCTTTTTTTCCGACCGTTTTGCCCAGACTACGGCGGCGGTTTTTCTCGGCAACGGCTATCAGGTCATCTGCACCAACGACCCCACTCCGACGCCATGCCTCTCCTATGCAGTGAAACGTCTGGGTGCCGTCGGTGGCGTAATGATCACCGCCAGTCACAATCCGCCCGCCTTCAACGGATTCAAACTGAAAGCTTATTTTGGCGGCTCCAGCGGACCGGAAGAATGTCAGGCCGTCGAAAGTTTTCTGGATCGCAATCCGGTGAAGCAAATAGAAGACGGCAAACTAAGGCTCCAAATTTCCGACCTTCGTCCCGCACATTACTCTGCCATTCGACAGCTGGTGGACTTTCCGCTCATTGCCCGTTCGAAATTGCGGGTGGCACATGATCCGCTATTTGGCGTCGGGGCGGGATGTTTTGCTGCGCTGCTGGCAGGAACGAATTGCACCGTGACCACGCTCAACGCTCGGCATGATGTGCTGTTCGGTGGCATTTGCCCCGAACCGCTGCCGAAAAACTACGCCCTCGGCGGCGCGCAACTACGGAAAAACCCCCATGACATTTGCCTCGTGACTGATGGTGATGCGGATCGCATCGGCGCAATGGACGGGCGCGGCCAGCCGATGACGAATCAGCAGGTCATCGCGCTATTGTTGCATCATCTGGCGTGTAATCGCGGCCAAAGTGGCGTGGTCACGAAGACCTTCAACACCACGGCACTGGTGGATAAACTATGCGCCGCGTGGAATCTGCCGCTGACAGAAGTGGGCATCGGCTTCCGCTACATCGCACCGGAACTCATGAAACCCGGGGCCTTGTTCGGCGCGGAAGAAAGCGGTTCGGTGGGTTTTGCCAATCATATTCCGGAACGCGACGGGCTGGCGGCCGGATTGTTCCTGCTAGAAATGCTGGCGATGGAAAAAATTTCCGTGAACCGGATTTATGCGCGTCTGGAAAAGGAATTTGGACCGCACCGGTATAGGCGGTATGACGCGCGCTATCCGGTGGAAAAGCGCGCGAATCTCCTGCAATTTTTGAAAAACAATCCACCCGCAAAATTGTTGCGTCAGCCGGTGGTCCAAGTCGATACCCGAGATGGCGTGAAATTTGTGGCGGCCGACACAACCTGGCTGATGCTGCGCGGTTCGGGCACAGAACCGGTGCTGCGCATCTATGCCGAGGCGAAAAGCGACGCAGAGGTTGCCAAATTGCTGCAAAAAGGCCGCGCGCTGCTGCGACTGGTTTGATCCGGCGCAAACCCACCGACCAGCAAGGTTGCGCCAAAAAATCACCCACCTTCAACCCATAAGGTTTTCAAATTCCGGTTGCTACCTGCAAGCGGGGTTGCCGTGGGAAGAATCGGATGCCACACTGACCCGGTCAGTTATGATTACGCTCGTCTGTTTCGCGCTCAAAGAAGAAGCCGCGCCGTTCCATAAAATCGCGGCCCGGAAGCCCGGGATCTTTACCCTCATCGTCGGCATCGGCCGCCAGAATGCCGGGAACTCCATTCGGGATTTTCTCACGGCAAACACACCGGATTTGGTGTTGACCTGCGGTTTTGCCGGGGGCCTTAACCCGGAATTACAGCCGGGCGAGGTCATCTTCGCCACCGACGGATCGCTAAATCCAAACTACCAATTGCCAGCTAAACTTCTCGCCGCCGGTGCCAAACCCGCTACGTTTACCTGTGCGGATCGAATCGCTACTACGGTTGCCGAGAAGCAGCAATTACGTCGCCAAACTAGCGCGGACGCCGTGGAAATGGAATCTGCGGAAATCCACACAGTTTGCGACGCTCGCGGCATCACCTGTGCCACCATCCGGGTGATTTCGGACGCTGCCAACGAGGATTTACCTTTGGATTTCAACACCTTGTCCAAGCCAGACAAGAGTCTGGATTTCAGCAAACTGGCCTGGGCAATCGCCCGATCCCCTCGAAAAATCGGGGCGCTGCTGGCCTTGCAGAAAAGAACTAGCTTTGCCGCGCAACGACTCGCAGCGGTGTTGCAGGCCGTTATTTGTCAGTAAACGCTGGAGGAGGGGCGAGGGGCGGGAGTTTTTCCTTGGAGTGCTCGCTATAGCTGATAAATCCAGCCCCCAGCACGATCAGCGCCACCCCTACCCAGCGCAGCGCCGACACTTGTTCCCCCAGAAACCACATGGCGGAAATGGTCGCAAATACAAAACTCAAGCCCGTGAGCGGCCAGAGAAAGCTAATATCGCTTTTGGCCAGGAGAATGAGCAAACCGATGAAAAACAGGGCTTCAAAGAAAATGCCGAGCCAGATTTGCTGACTGGTCAGGCCGGATTTGACCACCCGAAAAATTTCAGCCAGAGTATACCCATTGACGTCACCAATGCGGTTTATCCCCTTTTTCAGCAGCACCACCCCGGTGGACTCACAGACGAGTCCAATCAGCAAAATTATCAGAAGCTTAAGCATAAATTGGGCATCAAGGGAAACCATAGCCCGATACTTTCGAGCGCAACGCATAACGCAGCCAGGAACGAGCAATCAGTGCCAGTTTTTGCGGCTTGCCCAGTTTCACTGGCTGAAGGCCAAAGACATTAAATTTCTCCCGCTTCAGCTTTTGCAGTAAC
>CAISVF010000173.1 GCA_903888765.1 uncultured Verrucomicrobia subdivision 3 bacterium
CTCCGGTTCGGTATCGCAGGTGATACACTGGCTGGTCCGGTGACGCTCACGTCGAATTCTCGCATGGGCTCTGTTCAGGCTGCTGCTTCTTATGGTATTCTGAGCGGTTCTCTGGCCGGCAATTACGAACTTGAATTGGGCAACTACAACGCCAATCTCACTGCGGTCGCGTTCACCTTCACCAACAAAGTAACAGCCAATACGCTCGGCTCTCTGCGCTTGAGTGCACCGTATGCCAGCACCGACCCGCTTATCATGGTCTGTGCCAGCACCAGCGCCCTAAGCCCTGGCCCGGTAATCATCAATGGTGGTATTCTGAAATTAAATGGTTATAGCTATGCCATCGCCAATTTATCCGACACCGGCAGCGGAGGGCAGGTCCTAAACGGCAGCGTCACCACCGCCTCAACCCTAACGGTTGGTGCGGACAACACCAGCACGACCTTCGGTGGCGTTTTAGGCAATGGAGATGCGGCGACCCTGGGATTGACGAAAGTGGGGACCGGCACCTTCACGCTGACGGGCGCGAACACCAATACCGGAACCACCACGGTGAACAGCGGATCGCTCGGCTTGACTGGTTCCGGCAGCCTCGCTAGTGCGAGCATCATTGTGGGAGCGGGGGGAATATTTGATGTTTCAGGATTGTCCAGCCAGCCGTTCGTGCTGACGTCAAGCCAGACTCTAGGAAACAACAGCTCAACCGCCACCGTGAACGGCAGCGTGGACGCCAGCTCCGGGAAAGTTTTGCTGAGCTATGCTCCCGGCACGCCATCCTTTACTGTGACCAATGGCACCTTGACGCTTGCTTCCGGCACCGCGCTGAGTATCAATAATACTGGCGCAGCACTGGCCAATGGGAGCTATTTGATTATTTCAACCAACACCGGCGGGGCGGTTACTGGCACTGTGCCGGCCTCCGTGTCCGTAGGTGGCAACGGTTTAGGCTCAGGTGGCAGCGCTGCATTGAGCCTTGCCAGCAGTGAACTGTATTTGAACGTCACCGGCGTCATCACCGTCGCCACCAACTCACCAATGTTGACGAATTCGCTCAGCGGTCATACGCTCTCCCTCTCGTGGCCGAATGATCACCTTGGCTGGCACCTGGAAGTGCAAACCAATTCCTTGACCACGGGTCTGGGCAAAGCCTGGCATGCTTGGCCGGGCTCGGCGGGTGTTACTTCGACAAATATTTATTGTGACCCGGCCAACCCAGCCGTGTTCTTCCGGCTGGTTTATCCGTGATCACCTGATCTGTTTGTCTGCTTGATTTATTATTAGGCAGCTCGAGGTAAAGCCTGCATTTGAATGCTCAATCTGCACTAAAATGAAACAAATGAAACCTCAACCACAGTCAGGTGTGCTGAAATCTGTTCGTGGCTTTACCCTCATTGAATTATTGGTCGTCATAGCCATTATCGCCATCCTTGCGGCCCTGTTATTACCGGCATTGACGGCCGCCAAGCAAAAGGCGATGGGCATCAACTGCGTGAGCAACCACAAGCAACTCGCGCTCGCGTGGATCATGTATGCCACCGACAACGATGACCGGTTGCTGCCTTCTTCCATGCCGGTGACTGGCAGCCCCTATTATCCCAATCCTCTAGCTCTGTTCGGTGGAGGCATCTGGCTGGGGCCTGACCCGTTTGGCCAGCCCACCCAGCCAAAGATACCTGCGGGGATTACCGAAGACCAAGCCATGCAACTGGTCATGAAAGGGATGGTAATCTCTCCCCTATGGCAATACGCCAAACAGGTGGGCATCTACCATTGCCCGGGCGATACGCGCACCAAAACCAAGCAGCCAGGCGCTGGCTGGGCGTTTGACAGTTATGAAAAGACTGTAGTTTCGGGAGGTTATAATGCTTTTTATGCCGCTTTTAAGCCCTACAACAAACTGACCAGCATCCAGTATCCAGCCAATACCACGTTCCTGGTGGAGTGTGCCGATCCCCAAGCTGCCACTTGGGGCTACAATCCCCGCATCTGGGAACTGGGGGTGAATCCGCCTCAGTGGAAGAGTCCGTTCGCCATGTTCCACACCACCACCAGCACCTTATCCTTTACCGACGCGC
Organism: uncultured Verrucomicrobia subdivision 3 bacterium; assembly: GCA_903888765.1. Classification (GTDB taxonomy): domain Bacteria; phylum Verrucomicrobiota; class Verrucomicrobiia; order Limisphaerales; family UBA11358; genus UBA11358. The sequence continues at coordinate 2,076 of CAISVF010000173.1, forward strand.
ATACGGAATTGCATCGGTGGAAAGAAGCCTCCACGATCCAAGCGGCGCGCGATTCAGCCAACGGCATCAACGCTGCCTACTGGACATCAGCCAGCGTGGCGGGCAGCCCGGATTTTCAATACATGTGGGATAATTATCGCTATAATGGCTGGGTGCCCTAACGGTAAGTTTTTCGCCTTTCTTTAACCCAATTAATTTTATGAAAACCAAACCCTTCATCCTTTCGCATTTGACTCACGCCTTGATTGCCATCGAAACCTTGGCGATCTTCACTGCCTTCGCTCAGAATACCTTCACACCCAGTTGGTCAGAATCCGGCGTCGCTGAAAATCTTATCCACGGTTACCGTTTTTCTTCCTTCCAGCTTTCCGATAGTCCGCCGGCAACCCTAAACCACGTCCCACCCGCTCTAACGGCTCCGCTTTATGGGGCCTTTCAAACCGGCCCAACCGCCGCGCGCGTCACACATCTCGTCGTCGTGGACACGCAAGATGGTAAATTCAAGCGCCTCTTTGTGGACGCCGCCGGCAACGGCGATTTTTCCAGCGTTCCGCCCGTCGAATGGGCCGCCACCGAAGTTCCGGTGACCGACGGCGTCATCACTGCCTATAGAGCCAGTGCTGTCGTCAGCCTCACCGCCGATGGCAAACGTCGCGGCAACATTATTTTTACCAAGGCGAGTGAACCCGGTAAGATTAATTACCATACCGATTGCGGAGTTACTGGTGAATTAGCATTAGGCAGCCGCACCCTCGCGGCCGCCATCGCTGATAGTGCCGGGGCCGGGGAAATTGCTGTCGCCGGGAACCCTCCGCCGCTGATGTGGATTGACCTCAACGGCAACGGAAAACTTGACAGAAATGAAAAGCTCACCACCACGCTCCCCTTTGTGGTGGACGGTCAGAAATGGTCGGTCACGAATCTCACCTCGGAGGGTGCGTTTCAAGTCATCTCTTTGGGCAAGGTTGAGAAAAAAGTCGAGGGACCTGACCTGAGTCCCGGCAAAAGCGCGCCGTCCTTCGCCGCCACTCTGCTTGGTGGCAAGGAGGTCAAATTCCCCGATGATTACAAAGGTAAGATCGTACTCCTGGATTTCTGGGCCACGTGGTGTGGGCCATGCGTGGCCGAGCTGCCCAATGTCGTAAAGGCCTACGGCAAATATCACGACCAGGGTCTGGAGGTTCTGGGGATCAGTTTGGATAGGGAAGCCTGGGAACAGAAACTGGCAGCTTTTACCAAAAAGAAGGAGATGCCCTGGCCGCAAGTTTATGACGGCAAATTCTGGAGCGCGGCGGTGGCCAAGCTTTACGGCATCAACGCCATCCCCCATATGATTCTGGTGGATGGTGACACTGGTGTGATTTTGGCCGACAACGATATTCGTGGCGAAGCGCTGGCGCCGGCCATTGAGAAGGCGCTCAGGGGGCAGAAAAAGTGATTCCCGCAAAGACTGGTAGGACTAGTTGGTATTATTTTTTTATTTGACATGGCTTTTCGTTTTACGAACGTCGGCATGGCGGCGATGTTGCTGGCCACCGCTGTCAATTCCGGGGCGGCAAACCAGAATTACCCCCACGACAGCGGTTCTGCGGAACTGACCCCGGCCATCAATAGTGTGTTCCCCGCTTTGGTGCTTATCCATGTGGTTTATGAAACGGGCGAAGATGGCCGCATGAGAAAAGGCCAGGCCTCCGGCAGCGGCACCATCATTTCACCGGATGGATACATCCTGACCAACCATCATGTCGCTGGCCGGGCCACGCGTATTTCCTGCCGGCTGCCGAACCGTGAAGAAGTGGATGCCACTTTGGTCGGCACCGATCCACTGTGCGATCTCGCAATCATCAAGCTGGATCTTTCCTCGCGCCGCGATCCCAAGGCGTCGCTGCCCTACGCGAAATTTGGCGATTCGGATAAATTGAAAGTGGGGGATGTGGTTCTGGCGATGGGCAGTCCGTCGGGCCTTTCGCAATCCGTGACCAAAGGCATCGTCGCCAACACGGCTATGATTATGCCCTACGGCGAGTTCGTGCTTGACGGCGAAAATGTGGGCGAGTTGATTCGGTGGATTGGTCACGACGCAGTGATTTACCACGGCAACAGCGGCGGCCCGCTGGTGAATCTTCAGGGCGAAATCGTGGGCGTTAATGAAGTCGGCATCGCCACCATGGGCGGCGCGATCCCGGGCAACATCGCAAAATCCATCGCTCAGGAACTCATCGCCAAGGGCACCATCCAGCGCAGTTGGATCGGCTTGGAAGTGCAGCCATTGCTGAAAGAAATGACCCCGGGCAAGGGCATTTTGGTTTCTGCCATCCTGCCGGACAGCCCGGCCCAAACCGCTGGCGTTCAGCCCGGTGATTTCATCACGCAGGTGAACGGCTCCGCCGTGGCCGAATCCCGCGCACCGGAAGATGTGCCGATCTTTAACCATATGATTCTCACCGCCCCGGTCGGTTCCAAAATGACGCTAACCGGATTGCGCGACGGCAAGCCACAAATCTGGCGGCTCACCACCTGTACCCGCGAGCGAAACGAGGCCATGGAATCGGAACTACCCGCATGGGGACTGACAGTGCGCAATCTTACCCGCATCTCGGCGCTGGAAAGCCACCGCCCCGACAAACATGGGGTATTGATCGACACCATCCGTTCCAGCGGTCCTTGTGCCGAATCCAAACCGGCGCTCAAAAATAATGACGTCCTCACGAAGCTCAATGGCAAGCCGATTGCCAATACGGAGGACCTGGTAAACTTCACCACCCATTTCACCACCGGATTATCTGAGCCAAAACCGGTACTGGTGACCTTTGAACGCGATGAGCAGGAACTCGTCACCGTCATCAAAGTCGGACCGGATGTGGCTAGCGATAGGCCGCAGCAGGCGGCGCGTGCGTGGCTGGGGCTGAGCACCCAGGTGGTGACGGCGGAACTCGCCGAGGCACTCAATTTGGAAGGTAAAAAAGGCGTGCGGGTCACGCACGTGGCCCCCGATTCCCCGGCGGGAAAAGCCGGCATCAAGACCGGCGATATTTTTCTCAAACTCGACGGCCAGGTGATCGCCGCTCACACGGCGGCGGATCAAGAGTTGTTTGACAACCTAATCCGCGAACACAAAATCGGCGCGGAGGTGGAGCTGGCCGGTCTGCGCGACGGGCAGCCCTTGGCCCTGAGCATTGCGCTGGCCAATCAACCGCAACCATCCGCTAATTTGGCCGAATGGAAAGACGACCAGTTCCAAATCAAGGCGCGGGATCTTTCTTTTGAGGACCGTTCGAATGAGCGTCTCCCGGCCGATGCCAAGGGCGTGCGCATCGTTGCCGTGGAGCGCGCCGGCTGGGCGGCCCTGGCGGGCTTGGGATCTGGCGATATTTTGCTCGCCTTGGAAGGCCAGCCGGTTGATAGCATAGCTACCTGGAAAACCATACTGGTAAAACTGCGTGACACCAAGCCGCGGCGCGTGGCCATCTTCATCCGGCGCGGGGTTCACACCAAATATTTGGAACTGGAACCGCGCTGGTAACCCCCATTCCTTTTTAGACCATGAATAAAATCAAAAAACGTGTTGCCACGCTCGCCGCTCTGTCGCTGTTGGCCGGCCTGACCGCAACGGCGGATGATATGATGGCGGCGCGGAAAATTTTTGCCGAAAAACAGGATTCAGTCGTCTGGATCGCAGGGGTCGCCAAAGTATCTTTTTCCACCCCGGATAGCCAGGACAAGCCGGTCAATATTCCGGATGAGGAGGTCAAAGTGGACGCGCTGGCCACGTTGGTGGATACCAACGGATTGGCCGTGACCAGCCTGAGCCAGATTGACCCGGCACACGCCATGAATGGTCGCAGTCTGCGCACCCCCAAGGGGCCAATCCAAGTGGATGCGGTTTCCACTTTGAAGGAAATCAGGGTGGTCATGGCCGATGGCACGGAAATTCCGGCGGAGTTGGTCATGAAAGATGTGGACCTGGATCTGGCCGTTATCCGCGTCAAGACCACCAGCAAAGCAGCTAACGGGGTGGCATTTCCGGCGGTGGATCTCAAGGACAGCGCGCCCGGAGTAATCCTGGACTCCGTAATCACCATCACGCGGATGGACGAAATCTTTAACCGCGCTGCCAATGCCATTCCTGGCCATATTGACATGATCACCAAAAAACCGCGGGCTTTCCTGCGCGCTGCCGGGGCCACCGGCGGTTGCCCGACATTTAACATGGACGGCAAGCTCATCGGCATCACCGCCGGCCGCCTGGTGAAAGGCAAGCAGCCCGCCGCCGCTCTGCTGCCAGCGGCCGACGTTTGGGAGATTGTTCAACAGGCGGCGCAGATCAAAGCCATTGCGCCCTCAGCGACCAAGCCAGTGGCTCCAGCGTCAGTACCCTAGTGAGTCTGAACAGCAAAAGCGGCCGTGGTCGGGTTTAATTCGTAATCCGTCAAGGTTGGATGCTCGGCCACGACTCCGTATTATTTAAGTTTCCCGCTCTACCCGATACCCGAGCTGATGGGATGCGTTGTTGAATTCTAAAATGTCAAATTTGCATACTGTTTCCGCCCGTGCCGCCGTTGGTTCGCTGATTGGCAACACACCCTTGATCCCGCTGCGCCTGATGCCGGAAGCCATCACGCTTTACGGCAAGTGCGAGTTTCTTAATCCCAGCGGCAGCATCAAGGATCGGTTTGCCTTGGGTATCATTACCGACGGGGAGCGGCGGGGATTGCTTCGTTCCGAATCGATCATCCTCGAATGTTCCAGTGGCAATACGGGTATTGCGCTGGCCATGCTCGGAACGGCGCACGGATATGGCGTGACCATCCTGATGAGCGAAGCAGCCAGCACGGAGCGGCGGCAGCTATTGCGGCGCTTGGGTGCAGAAATCATTTTACTATCCGCCGGTAAAACCTATCAGGCTGGCATAGACCGCTCACAAGCAATGGCTGCATGCGATGAGCGTTATTTTCTGCCGCGCCAATTCGAGAATCCACTCAATACTGAAGACCACGAACACGGCACCGGCCCGGAAATAATCCGCCAGGCTCCGGCTCCAATCAACGCCTTCGTGGCGGGATATGGTACTGGCGGCTCACTGGGCGGCTGCGGCCGTGCGATTAAAAAAGTGTACCCCCAAGCACACATCGTGGCTATGGAACCCGCCGAGGAAAAATATCACGCCGCGGAATGTCGTTGCTGTTTTTGCATTGAAGGCGTGGCCGGGAATGGCTTCATCCCGCCGCTGCTGCGTCAGGCTCCCTTGGATGCGACGGTGAAAATCACCGCTGCGGAAGCCATGCAAACCACTCGCCGACTGCACCGTGAATTTGGTTTGCTCGTGGGCACCAGTTCCGGCGCGAACGTGGCTGCTGCCTTGCGCATCGCCCGCGATTTGCCGCGCGGGGCCACCGTCGTCACCTTGCTGTGCGACCGTGCGGAACGCTATTTCAGCAC
>CAISVF010000174.1 GCA_903888765.1 uncultured Verrucomicrobia subdivision 3 bacterium
CCGATATTCTCCAGCGTAATGGTGAAGTTCTGCACCTGCCCATTCGTCACAATCAAGGAGTTGGGGGACAGGAAAACCACCGGCTTGGGCTGGTCCGGCAAGGCCGTAAAACTGTTGGCAACGCTGGCCGGGCTGCCACAATAATTGCGGTACGCCACCGCATTGGTGACCGTGACCGGCGGCGGTGCGGGCGGATAATTATTAACCGTGCAAGCCAGCGTGGAGCCATCTGCCACCAGCGTAAACGTGACCGTAAAACTCTGTCCGGGCCCCAGATAAACCCCCGGCGTCCCATCCGGATAATTAGCGGTGCTGGCAATGGTGACCGGATTGGAAAGATCCAGCGTCGCGAATCTGCCGCTGCTGTCAATGTTCAAGGGCACCGCCTGGTCCGGTGCATTGGTCAGCGAACCACTCACCGTGGCGGCGGCTATCAAATATCCAGCGGGGGCAAAGTTGGTCCAGAAGATGCCGTAAGCCGGGGCGCCGTTGTTCTTGATGCTCGCGGTGTAAGTGCCGCCGCAGGAATTCAGCCGCAGGCTTTGCGCCGGCGAATTAAATTGCAGGTTGGCCGTCATCACCACGGAGGCCGAGGCCGAGGCGGATAAGCAAGGCGAATCCGCACAGCCATAATTAAGCACCGCCTCATTAACCGCCGGCGAGGAACAATTTTCCAAGGTCTTGCTCGTGATGACGAGCGAAATGGGGGCCGAATCAATGATGTAAGGGCTGAGACTGCCATTGGTGGTGGACGCCATCAGCGTGGCGTTGCTCCAGATCAGTTGACCGCCCACGATGGCGTCCGGAGCAATGCTCGCCCCGAGAAAGGCAAAGCTGTTAGTGGGAAAGAGGTCGGTTAATTCCATCCGCTGCACGTCGGCGGCCGAATTGGCGGCATGGCGGATGGTGATGTGAAAGAGATTCGTCTCTCCGGGATGTGTTTCCGTCCGGGGATTATTCCCAAGATCAAAGAATTGCTTGGTGAGCGTCAGCACGGGCAAGCCTACGCGACCGGCCGAAAGTTCTAAAGGCGTCACATTAAGACCACCGCAGAGATCCCGGTAAGTGGCGCTGGCACCCCCCTGCCCGCTCACCGTGACATCACACGTCGCGCGCACCTGGAAGCCAATGATGACATCATTGGCCGTCACCAATTCCGTGAGGTAAGGAGCCTGGGCTTCTGTCCAGACAAATGGGTCGGCTTGCGTACCGGAACCGGACGGATCACCAATACTCTGGGACTGGCCGGACAGCACGTTGGTGGCATAGGCGCTGCCGGGAATATACGACAGGCCCGCCGGCAGATAGAAGGACGGACTCACATGGTAAATGGAGGAGTTGCCCGCATTGCGCACATCGTAATAAAGCGCATTCGTCTGACAGAGAGTCAGGGTGGTGGGGAATACCAGCATGGCCACAGCCTTGCCGGAATAGCTGACAAAATTCACGGCCAGCGGCCCGACCGATTGACACACGCTGCCCTGGCAGCCAGACCCCGCAATGGTGGTGATCGGCTGGCTGCCGCAGGAAAGCACCACCCCGGTAACGCTTAGTGAAAAAGATCCGCCGCCCGCCAGCGCGTTGAATGCCGCGTTCTCCAAGACATTCGTCGCATCCGCCGATTCCACCCAGGTGCCTGTGGCCGCATCGTAAGTTTCCTCGGCATCGCCATCGGTCAATCCCTGGAGCGAAGTCAGGTTGTTGGTGAAATTCCAGCGGTAGGCATTGGTGCCTTCATTCACCGCATAAACATAATTCCAAGGCACTGTAGCCGTGGTGAGCACCATGTTGGTAGGCACCTCCACCTCAATGAAAAAGTTCTGCGCCGGAGCCGCCTTGCGATTCTGCAATTGCACCAGAAAATTGAAATTGGTCGTTATTTCCGGAATCACTGCCGGACTGACCGTTCCCGACAAAGCCGCCGCCTGGTCGGAAACCACCTGCACCGCCGTCTGGTTGGTATAGGCTTGGGGCAAAACGCCTTGCTGACAGCGATTATTATATCGCAGCGATGCCTGAATATGCTGAATGGCAGCCCCGCCACACTTAAACTGAAATCCGGCATTGATGCTGCCATTGGTAAACACCCCCAGATTGCCCAGGTGCCAGATGACTAAATTATTCGTCACCACCGGTTCATTGGTGAGGATGAGCGGGTTGCCGGCGGCATTGGTGATGAGGTTCACAAACGTGGAGGAATTCGGAAGGTAAGCCATGTCCGGGGCGACCACGACATTCCCCAGGGCGTGAGGATCATTGGCCGGGTCCAGGTTCAAAACCACATCCACATCATAATCCGGCACCAGGTTGGGACTGCCTAACTGGCCCAGCCCAATCGGAACCCGGAGCACCCCACATTCAAAGCCCAGGAACGGCGGGGTGAGGGCCACCGTCATGGCCGAACTGACGACAACCCAGCTCCGGGTCAAGCGAAACGTGGAACACAGATTAAAAGTAACCACCTGGGAAACATTCCCCGCCTGACTTGCCGCCGCATCCCATGCCACCTGAATGTTTGTCACACTGTCAGCCGAGGAAAACACGGAATTGCTCAGATTGTCAAAATGCACCTGAAATGTGCCCCCGGATTGAGTGAACGTGACGTTGGTGGTGACATCGATGCCGTTGACCAGCACCTGAACCGCATTGGAATCCGTGGCCACATAGGTTGCACCGGAAAGTGTCGCCGTTAAAAGCACATTGGACCAGCCATTGGGAAAGCTCCCCGCCAGATTGGTGATCACCAGGTTGAAAGGCTGCGACTGGCAAGGCTCAATGACCGGTGTAGGGGAATTCAGCGAGCCAGTAAGCGTACAACTGGCATTCGTTCCGCCATTCGTTCCGCCCGGACAATAGCCGCCG
>CAISVF010000175.1 GCA_903888765.1 uncultured Verrucomicrobia subdivision 3 bacterium
CAAGCTCACGGCCGAGTCACTGGAGGAAATCGAGCTGGCCCTCATCGCCGCCGATCTGGGCATGCCGATGACCCGGCAAATTGTCGCGGCCGTCAAACTCGCCTACGAATCCCAAGGCAGCGCGGGGCTGGACTATCTGGCGATCGCCCGCGCGGAAATCGAGAAAAGCCTGGCCAGCAATCAGCCAGCCTTGCGCCAGGCGGCTAGCGGGCCGACCATCGTTTCCATCGTCGGCGTCAACGGAACCGGCAAAACGACAACCACCGCCAAGCTGGCGCATTACCTGCAGTTGCAAAAGAAAACGGTGCTGCTGGCCGCCTGCGATACTTTCCGCGCGGCCGCCATCGAACAATTAAAGCTCTGGGGCACGCGGCTCAAGGTGGAAGTCATTGCCAGCGCCTACGGCGCCGATGCCGCTTCCGTGGCCCATGACGCTGTGACGGCGGCCCAGGCGCGCAAGACGGATTATTTATTCATTGATACCGCTGGCCGCCTGCATACCAAGCACAACCTGATGCAGGAGCTGCTGAAATTGCACCGGGTCATTGGCAAACAATTGCCCGGGGCCCCGCACGAAGTGCTGCTGGTATTGGATGGCAGCACCGGCATGAATGCGCTCAACCAGGCGAGGGAATTCAACAAAGCCGTGCCGCTCACCGGTCTGATTGTCACCAAACTGGACGGCACCAGCAAAGGTGGCATGGTGGTGGCCATCCAGAAGGAACTGGGCCTGCCCATCAAATTCATCGGTCTCGGCGAACAACCGGACGACCTGCAGCCGTTTGATGCCAAACAATTCGCCCAGGCATTGTTCGAGGAATAAAAGGCTTCAGGCCTCAGGCCACGGTATTGACGGATAATCCGGTGTATTTCTGACTTTGCCGGAAGGAAGCGGCCAGCGTTGCCAGCGGTAATTCAGGATGTTTGGCCGGAAACCAATAACATCTTGTTATCATTGCCGATAATGTGGCTTTCAGCGGCGAATATCCTTTCGCTGCTGGAGGTTTTCTGTGGTTTGCCGAGTGGAACAGCAAATATTCACCCCATTTCAGGAAATGGTTGGTGGGAAAGGTTCGGCCCTGGTTTTTGGAAGCCCGTAAGGCTGGCCTATTTGCAGTTTCCCAAACCATTAAAACCGGAAAGCTCCGGCGGAGCGACATATGCAAGCCGGCAGATTTATCGGTCGCACCTACGGAGCTTGCGTTCCTTTTTGCGCGGCGTTTCCTATCGCGATGCCAAGCCTACGGTGCTTAAAGATAAATTCCGCAGTTGAAACCGCGAAATAAGCGAAATCGCCAATGTGCCACAGCTTTGCGACTGGGAACCGTTCTCTCACTGAGGGAAGCATTTTTGGTACGGCAGACACCCCTCTCAGCCTTCCCTTTCGCGTGGTTGGCGTGGTTGGCGGTTCAGCTCCATGGCGGTTTCTAGGCTTAAGGTAAACCTTCGGCCAAAATTTAAAAAAGGTCGGGGTTTAAGAACATGAGTTTTCGGCTGGGCGCTCGTTCCGCTTAAACTCCGCAATGAAATTAGAAAAACCACGGATGGATACCGATGGACACGGATGAAAATGGATTTCAGGTCGTTGCCCATTGGGTGAAGCAGAGCAATTCTTCGAACGCATTTAGTATCCGTGTTAATCTGTGTCCATCCGTGGTTGAACTATGGTTTCTAAGTTAAGGCGATCAAAAGGCGTTACCGCATCAACACGCGGCATGGAAACCCGAGTCTCTCCCAGCCAAAACGGTTCACGGAGGTTTTCCCTCACCCCGACCGTTCCACGCCAATTGGTTAAAATAAAGTATGAATTTGGCAATAGACGGTGAGCCGAAACGGCAATAATTTGGTGTATTAGCCGCAAATGAGTGAAGATCTGATTATCGGCATTGCGGGTTCCGGTGGCGACGGCGTGATTTCAGCAGGTGAATCGCTGATCACGGCGGCGGCGCTGGAAGGTTATCACTGCGTCATGACCAAGAGTTTCGGCTCGCAAATCCGCGGCGGCGAGGCTTCCTGCCGGCTGCGGCTGGCGACCCAGCCGGTGCTCAATCCGAACGGCCCGCTCGACGTGGCCGTGGCGCTCAACTGGGATGATTTTCGCCGGTTCGGGGCCGAGCTGCCCGTGGAAGCCGCGACCATCGTGATTTACGAGAGCAACACCGGCGTTGCGCCCGACAAACTGCCTTTGCAAGGAGTCAAACCGGCCGTGGTCTTCAGCGTGCCGATCACCGCCATGGCGGCGGAACATGCCGGCACCGACAAGGCCAAAAATATCGTGATCGCCGGCTTGCTGGCGGGCTGGTTCGGCATCGGCCGGGAGAGCATGCTGGCGGGCATCCGCAAGAAGTTTGCCAAAAAAGGTGCCACCGTGGTGGAAGGCAACGTCCGGGCCTTCCAGGCCGGCCTCGATTTCACGGCGGCCAATCCGCTCAAGGAAGATCGCAAGCTGTCGGCCCCGCAATCCGCGCGCGAGCCCAAGCTGCTGACGGATGGCAATGATATGTGCGCGGCGGCGGCCATCTTTGCCGGCTGCACATTTTTCGGCGGCTATCCCATCACGCCTTCCACCGAGATCATGCAATTTCTGGAACGGGAGATCTGGAAGTATGGCGGGACCGTTCTGCAAGCGGAGGATGAAATTGCGGGAATCGGGGCCGTCGTGGGAGCGTCGTTTGCCGGCAAAAAAGCGATGACCGCCACCTCCGGTCCCGGCATGTCGCTGAAGACGGAGATTCTCGGCCTCGCGAGCCTGGCCGAACTGCCGCTGGTGTGCGTCAACGTCCAGCGGGGCGGCCCCTCCACAGGCATGCCCACCAAGGCCGAGCAATCGGACCTTTTTCAAGCCGCCTTTTCGGCGCACGGCGATTGCCTGCGGCCCGTGTTGGCACCGACGAGCGTCGCCGATATTTTCGGGGTCACCGTCGAAGCGTTCAATCTGGCCGAACATTACCAGACGCCCGTGATTGTGCTGTCGGATCAGGAAATCGCGCAGCGCAAAGAGACCGTGGATCCGATTGACACTTCGAAATTTCAGATCATTGATCGCCGGCACCCCAGCGGGCCGGAACTCACAAATTATTCGCGCTTCAAGCTGACCGAATCTGGCATCAGCCCGATCAGCCATCCCGGCATGCCGGGCGGCAACTATCTGGCGGCCGGCATCGAGCATAACGAACAGGGCCGGCCCACCGCCAGCGGCGAGATACATGCGCGCATGAACGAGAAACGGTTCAATAAATTTAATCCGCTGAAAAACCGCCGTGATCTATTCACCGTGGAAGGCGACCCGGAAGCGCCAATCGGTATGGTAAGCTGGGGCAGTGTGGCCGGCGTGGCCCGGGAAGCACTGCGGCTCGCGTTGGCCGAAGGCTTGCAGGTGAAACTGCTCGTGCCTACGCTGCTTTATCCGGTAGCGGAGACGGTCTATCAGGATTTCTTCGCCTCCGTGCAGCGCGGCTTGTTTATCGAACAATCTTACCAGGCGCAGCTTTATCGCATTGTGCGGATGAATGTGGACCTGCCGGTTCAGGTCAAAGCGTTCGCCAAGAGCGGATCCAACCCCATCCTGCCCTCCGAAGTTCTCGAGCGATTGCGCGAAATGGTCATGGCCATCCAAAGCGGCCAGCAGCAGCCCGAAGCCATCGAACATTGATCCGGCGAAACCATCCTTTCTGAAAGAATATTCATCATGACTACTCTCGAACCTGTTGCGAAACCGCTTTCGCTCACCAAATTCATGCCTGGCGATTTCAAGAGCGACCTCAAGCCGATCTGGTGTCCCGGGTGCGGCGACTTTGGCGTCGTCACGGCCATCACCCGCGCGCTGGCGAATATCGCCCGCCCGCCGCATGAAATTGCCTTCGTCTCCGGCATCGGCTGCTCCAGCCGAATCCCGGGTTACACGACCGCCTACGGCTTCAACACCGTGCACGGACGTTCGCTGCCCATTGCCCAGGGCATCAAACTGGCCAACCCGGAACTCCTCGTGCTCGTGGCCAGCGGCGACGGCGACGGATTCTCCATCGGCGGCGGCCACGTCGCCCATGCTGTCCGGCGCAACATTGATATCACGTATATCGTGATGGACAATCAGATCTACGGCCTGACCAAAGGCCAGCTCTCGCCCACGTCGCAACGCGGGCGCAAAACCGTGACCTCGAATTTCGGCAGCCTCGAAGATCCGGTGAACCCGCTGCTCTATGTCATGGGCTATGGTGCCTCGTATGTAGCCCAAGGCACGCCGGCCGATATGACCGGCCTGGCCAAGATTATTGAAGAAGGCATCCGGTTTCCCGGCTTTGCATTCATCAACGTGCAATCGCCCTGCGTGACCTACGGCATGGAGGACCAGCAGCTCAAGGCCCACAAGACCAACATGCAGAGCTTGGAATCAATCGGGCACGATCCCGCCGACCGGGCGCGCGCGACCGAGCTGGCGCGCGAATACGGCACCAAACTGTACACCGGCGTCCTGTATCGCAATCCCAATCCGCCCCAGACCTACGGTCAGGGTGTGACCGAACGCTGGGATGCGCTCAAGAAGCAAGCCGTTCCACGGCACGAAATACTGAACCGCTTCAAGCCGAGCAACTAACTGGTGACAAACGGGCATAGGCTGACGCAGCCATGCCCGCATGGAGCCACCGTTGGTTTGGTTTACCGCCTGCTTGCCCATGGCTCTGGCGTCGGGCGGTTCCGGTGGGGTGGTAGGAACCATGGCCGGAGTCGGCGCGGCTCCGTGCCCAGGTGTTGGTGCCTGCTGGGATTGGTTCCAGTAGTGCAAAAAATTTCCGGCGATTACTTTCCAAAAATTGCCGCAAAATAGAGTTGCGGCAACGTGCTTTCCGCAATTAGGCTCGCCTCATGGCCCCCAAGCCCAGCGGATTCCCTCAACTGTTTTGCTCACTCTTCATCCTGATTGGCCTGGTGACCGTGGGCATCGGGATCCGGATATGCGCGAAAAGCCTGCGCTCGGAACATTGGCCGGTGACGGAAGGCATCGTTCAAACAGCGGAGATGAAAGAGCATTCGGGCGCGGATAGCGGCAGCACCTATTCGGCGGAGGTCACCTATCGTTATCAGGTGGCGGGCACGACTTACACCGGCGACAAAATTTCCATCGGCGCGATGTCGGCGTCAGCAGGATATGCGCAGGGCATCCTCCGCCGTTATGCCGTGGGCCAAAAGGTGTCCGTTCATTACTCGCCGGGCGACCCGGCGGAGGCAGTGTTGGAAACGGGGATTCACGGTGGCACCTGGATATGCCTGGGCGTGGGAACGGCCTTCACCTTGTTCGGCATTCTCTTCCTGCAAGTCCAAAGGACCGCCGCCCGGGCATCAATGCCGGGCGCCTCGATGTCATCCGTCAGGGTCCAACCGGATGGCAGCGTGACCATGGACAAACCGCCGGTGCTGATGGGGGTGATCTTTCTGCTGGCAGGCACCGGCTTGTGCTTCCTGCCGCCGGATAACGACAAGCCACACTGGCTGATGTATGCCGTGGGCGCGGTTTTTTTCTGTGGCGGCCTGATGCTCCTGCTCTATCGGCTGGAAAACAAATTGTATGGCAAACTGGCCAGCTTCGCGTTCCTGGTGCCTTTCCTGGCCGTTTTTCACTGGGTGGCCTTTGGTGCGGGGGAATGCAACGGCAGCATGACCACTCCATTTTCCGTAACGCACCTCGTCAATGTGCGAACGCCGTTTGCCATCTTCACCATCCTTGTGGACCTGGCGATAGTGGCAGGATTTATCCATTGGCTGATCAAACGACGGAAGGGTTGAAGCAGCCGCGTAACGCGCGAATTGGTGTTCGCCGCACTTGTAAAAACCTCCACCGCAACGGAAAAGACTTCAGTTCACGGATTGGACAGCCGGTAATATTTCATCGGCTTGCCCATTACGTTTGTGTCCGTGAATTGAAACAGGCCATTGGTGCTCGCAATGTTGGTGGCCAGCCATCTGGCGCTATGGGAGGACGGGCGGAACACGCAGGGCGACAGGAAATAATCTCACCTTGGCACTACTAGAATTTGCGATGGTTGGTTTGAGAAACGCGAATGATTTGGTGGGTGTGGAGAAAAGCGACGGAGGGCCGCCGCAATCCAAAACGCTGGCGCATTGACCGATGGCTCCCGAACCGCGCGAAGCGTCTTGGACTGCGCCAGCCCCCTGGCGCTTTGGGGGGGAAGGCGAACGCGCTCTCGCTACGCATGAACCTGCCAACATCCACCATTTCCCAATTTCAGCTTTCTGAATTTCTGCTTTTGAGTTTTGACTGCCCACTGACGACTGCCCACCCATCCGCAATAACGCTACCGGCTGGATAAAGGCTATGGCAGCCGGACCATCTGGCCGCAGGATTAGAAAACGCCAGATCATCAAAATCCCGCCCTTACGATAGCAGCGTGGAAAGAGCTCAAAAGCCGTCGCTTACGACAGCAGTGCGGTCAAAAATCACTGACACCCGGAAATCATTCTAAAATGCCCCGCACGGTCATAGCGTTACGACCAAAGCACGGCTATTCGGTCACAAAACACGATGCCAGTGCTGCCAAAACCCAGAAAACCTTGCGCCGCCAATTTGGCCATTCTTACGACCAGAAAAAAGTGCGTAACACGTAGGTGCCCCGATGTGGCTGTGTTGGGGCTACACTTCCCCGGGCTGCTGACAGCGGAGAGGGGAAAATACTATGATACTATTGACTGACACATTTTCACGTCCACCCATACCTCCCCAAAGCCGCCCCGGTATTCAAACCGCCCAAGGCGCGTAATAATCAGCGGGGAGGTCTCCACCGGCACGGCCGCCAAATTCTTGGGTAAGATTTTTTTGCTCGTCGGAAGCGGTACCTTCCCGGATTCCCTTGTAGTCCGGCTGGAGGCTTTTGTGCGGCTACCGTTCTTGCTTACGGGCATCGGCCCGGTGTTGCTGGTACTCTTCTGAGGAGGCGCCATGACCAACATCATGCCCAGACCGGCCGAAACCGCCCCCGAAGTGATGCAACTCAGCAACGCCGACCAGATGTTCGGCGGGACTTGCACCACGGGCATGCTGCCATGTTTTTTCGGGGCTGCACTCAAGTGACATCACTGACCTTTCGCAGTACCGGTTTGACGGCAGGCTGGCACCTTGCCAATCCGCCGCTCACCGATTTTCGCTCGTCACTCCCCGGGCACCGTTGCCAGCACCATCTTCCGCACCAAGTCCACACCCCAGCCGGAAATAATCATCCCGCTGCTTTTTGGGTATTAAGGGAACCTTTCTATCACAGCCAGGTTAGATGATGCCAAATATTTTATATCGCTTATTTTCCGATTTGATCAAATCCCCGATTCGCCCAAATCGGAAATTTGCGCATTTCCCCAATGTGCGCATTTCCCCAATTGGCGCGTTTCCCCAATTTGCGCGATTCCCCAATTTGCGCGATTCCCCAATTTGACTATTTCCCCGATTTGGCAACTTTGGCCAGAGGCGCAAAACCACCATTGAATTGTTAAAAATAATGGCATTTGTCAGCCTTCTTTATAAAATCTCCAGCAAACGTCATATTTATGGGCAAACTCTTTTATCGATTTGGCTACAGCAATCCCAACGGCGACACCAAAACGCGCCTGCATCAGAGCCGGGATGGCACCGCCTTCAATGAATTGGCCGATGCCCTGTACGGTCATGGCTACCGCTACGGCACCTTTATTCATAATTACGCCAACCACTGCCTCCCGGCGCAGGAGTTTGCCTTCTTAAATGGCGGCGACATCGTCGCCTGCACCACCCGTCCTCCGATGGATGATTTTTACGATGAAATACAAGAGGCTGGCAAAAAAGATTGGCGCATCATCCGGCGTAGCAATGACGATCTGGAAAAAGCCATCTTCCAGGAGCTTCGGGTTTATTTCACGCATGTCTCTCGCAATTCCACCATTTTATCACCGTTGGCCCAAAAACTTCTGTCCCCTCAATTTGCCGACCACGCCTCCATCACCTACCACACGCGCGGCAAAGCCACCATCGGCCGGTTGGAAACCAGCCGCGCGGGTCGTCCCGTATCCTTGAAAGCCCCCAACGACTTCAATTCCATGGGCTTTTTCCTGCACCTGCCTAGAATCGGCGTGTATCCCTGCGGCATGGTGGTTTCCTTCAGCATGGGCGGCTATGAAAACCTTCTGTGGAATCGCATCGTCCGCCTCAAGTATGACAAGTGGCTCAAACAGCCTACCTTTGCCTGCGCCCTGCTGAATCTCCGCGCCGAACCCACCGAGCCACTGACGCCCAAGCTGGCCGATGATGCCCCGGTGAAAATCCTCATCGAGCACGCTATCTGATCCAATCACCCTCAGCCCCACAATATTATGGAAAAATCCAACCCCGATCCCGACGCATGGTGGGCCAGCACCATCCCGCCGGAAAAAAACTTTTACCGCGATATTACCGCCATGGTCCAGGCCACCCAGCCCCACCAGCGGCTGGAACTCAGTTTCAATGGCGAATCTTACGAGCCCGTTCTGATTCAGGAAAAACCGCCAGCGCATCACCACCCCGCCAAACCTCGCAAATCTTCGGCCAAACTCCGCCCCGAGCAGTGGTGGGCGCAATTGACCAGCGCGGAAAAAGCCTTTGTTCAGGAATTGGCTGGCATGGTTAAGCAGATCGGCGGCGACAAGATCTTGCACCTGCATAATACGGGCTATTCATTCAAAATCGCCTTGGTGCTGAACCTCAAACCCTCGCCCATCCCCGGCATGCGTGGCGGCCGAGCCTCCACCAATTAAAAACCCGTTGGCAGTCATGCGGCAAATTTCCTGAGCTTGCCCTCGCTCCGTGCCCGCCCTAATCTTTGCCCGTTCGAATCAAAGAC
>CAISVF010000176.1 GCA_903888765.1 uncultured Verrucomicrobia subdivision 3 bacterium
CATTGAATACCGTACAAACCAGAGGATTTCTACTTTTTATCTGTCACCATGTAATGCGCCATCTTTACCAGAGCAGTAAATTCACCCCATGCATCTTCTCCTTATCGGTCACGGCTATTTGGGCCAAGCCATCACCCAGCAATTCCGCGCCAGCGGCTGGCGCGTCACCGCCGTTTCGCTTTCCGGCGGCGACGACACCCTCGCCTGCGATGTGGCCGAGCCACTGGCCGTCGCCGCGCTGGGCCGCCTCGCCGCCCCGGACCTCATCATCCATTGCGCCGCGTCCGGCCGCGGCGGGGCCGAGGCCTATCAGCGAGTTTATGTCGAGGGCTGCCGCAATCTGCTCGCTACTTTTCCCGGCGTGCCGTTGGTGTTCACGTCCAGCACGTCGGTGTACGCCCAGACCGACGGCTCGGTGGTCACCGAAGCGAGCCCCACGTTGCCGGAGCGCGACACCGGGCTAATGCTGTTAGAGTCCGAGCGGCTTGTGCTAGGCGGCGGCGGCATGGTGCTGCGGCGGGCGGGCATCTACGGTCCCGGGCGCAGTGTGATCCTGCGGTAATTTCTCAGCGGCGAGGCGGTCATGGAAGACGACGGAGGGCGATTTCTCAACCAAATCCACCGCGTCGACGCGGTGGGTGCGATCTATCAACTGGCCGCAGATATATCCAACCATCGTGGCGAGGTGTATAATCTCAGCGATGCCACGCCGCTCACCCAGCGTGCCTGCTACCAACAGCTCAGCGGGATATTCCACCGGCCGCTGCCGCCATCCGCAGCGCGCGATCTGGCCCGCAAGCGCGGCTGGACCCACAAGCAAGTTTCCAGCGCCAAACTGCGTGCCTGCGGTTGGCAGCCGCAATTTCCGTCGTTTCTCGCTGCCGCGGCAGCCATCGCCCCGACGCTGGGGCCATGAACATCCCTCCTCAGCGCACGACGCGGGCGCTGCCGCCGGCGAGGAGTTTTTCGACTTCCTTGCGGGTGGCCATCGAGGTGTCGCCCGGGGTGGTGGAGGCGAGCGCGCCGTGGGCGGCGCCATAATCGACGGCTTGCTGCGCATCATTGAATTCCAAAAAACCGAATTGCAGGCCGCTGGCAAAGCTATCACCACCGCCCACCCGATCCAAAATCTCGAGCTCCGGATAGTTGCGGCTCTCGTAAAACGCGCCGGCGTGCCAGAGGATGGCCGCCCAGTCGTTGCGGGTGGCGGTTAGAACGCGGCGCAGGGTGGTGGCCGCCACCTTGAAATTGGGAAACTCCCGCAGCGCGGTCCCGATCATCGCCTTGAAGGCGGCGGTGTCGATAGTAGCCAGCGAGGAATCGGCGCCGGCGACCTCGAAGCCGAGCGACGCGGTGAAATCCTCCTCATTGCCAATCATCACGTCCACGTATTTCGCGATTTCGCGGTTCACTTCCTGAGCTTTTTTCAGGCCTCCGATGGATTTCCAAAGAGACGGACGGTAGTTCAAATCGTAGCTGACGATCACGCCATGTTTTTTGGCTGCCTGCACCGCTTCAATGGTCAGCGCCGCCGTCGTCTCGGACAGCGCGGCGAAAATACCGCCGGTATGCAACCAGCGCGTGCCGACCTTGCCAAAGATGTGATCCCAGTCAAAATCACCGGGTTTGAGTTGCGACGCGGCGGAATTGCCGCGATCTGAAACCCCCACCGCACCACGAATGCCGAAGCCTCGCTCGGTAAAATTCAAGCCGTTGCGGATGCTGCGGCCGATGCCATCGTCTTCGCGCCATTTAATGAAGTTGGTACAGACCCCACCCTGCATGGTGAAATCCTCAATGAGATGGCCGACCTCATTATCCACGAAAGCCGTACAGACAGCGGTTTTGTAACCGAAACATTTACGCAGGCCGCGCGAGGTGTTGTATTCACCCCCGCCCTCCCACGCGGTGAACCGCCGCGCCGTGCGGATGCGGCCTTCGCCGGGGTCGAGGCGAAGCATCACTTCACCAAGAGAAATCTGGTCGTATTGGCACTGGGATTTATCGCGCTGCGGGATGGCCATAGTGAATTTTTGATTCAAGGAAACCTGGTTTGGCAAAAACAACCACGTTAATTTTCAAAGCGGCTGCGGCAAGCCCACAAGCCAAGCGCCGGATTGGAAATGTAGAAAATCTTTTCTCCATCGGCCAGCGTATTCCATCCGTCGCTCAACTGCTGGTGGTCGTAACGCTGGGTCATCGTTTTCAGGTCGGCGTATTTGAAATTTACGCCTTCGATTTCCGCACGGGTTAAATGACCGGGACAGTAGGTGATACTGAACCGGTTTTCGCTGGAGCCATGGATCAAGTGCGCGGCAGCGCTCAAATTATTTTGCAACTCCGCATTGACCTTGGCCGCCGCCAGCGTGGCGGGTGTGCCTCGATATCCGTATTTGCGGATGAGGCGGTCAATTTCGTGATCCTCGCCAAACTCCTTGAGCCCGGGGGCGAGGATGATCAGTTCGCCGCCATCGGCCATCGCCATGCGCGTGCGATAAACGGCCTTGTTGCCGAGCCAGGTGCTTTTGAATTCCGCTGGGTCGAGATAAACGACGACCTTTTTTAAAGGCTCCGCCAGCATCTCAAAATTGACTTCCAACGAGAGTGCGGCGGCCTGTTCAAAACCAGAGGCGTCGTCGCTTACAAACAGTCCGCGCACCACCAGCTTGCCATCTTCTCCGCGCCCCACGACGGTATGAACATAAACAATCGGCAGGTGCTTTGTGAAATGTTCCGATGCATAGTTCAAGATGCGGCGGACCGGAGTATCGGCGCGGCCCATCATACGTTCCATGCCGTAAGCCGCCCCGACATAATGGCTTTTGTTGATGCCTTCCTGACCACCGGTCCCAACAAATATATTTTTGTTGTAGTTCGCCATGCCAATGACCTCATGGGGTACGACCTGACCGATGGACAGAATCAAGTCATGCCCGCCAGTTGCGATGAGATTCGCCACCTGGGCCGGCCACGAAAAATCAACCGCGCCACCGGAAACCTCGCGAACGAAACCCGCCGGGACTTCGCCGACGGTGGTGATGCCGGTCCGCCAGTTGTGAACCCGAAAGAGTTTTTCCGGAACGCCGGGAAACATTTCCGCAATCTGGCCACTGGTCATCGGCGAATGCGTGCCCAGCGCGGGCAGCACATCCATCAGCTTTTCGCCGTAGAATTCATGCGCGAGTGACGTCAAAATGCCCGCATGCGAATGAAACCGCGTGAAGTCCGGCGGTACCACCAGCACTCGGCGGCGTTCGCCAAACTTCTCCAGCGCCGCAAATAATCCGGCGCGCAAATCGGCGGAGGACAATTTACCGGTGACGGAGCCACGCGCGAAATATAGCATAAATTCAGCGTTGAATGCGCGCCGAACCGCCTTTGGCAAAGGCCTTGACCTGCTCGACCGTCGCCATCGTGGTGTCACCAGGGAAGGTGGTTAGCAAGGCGCCATGGGCCCAGCCCAGATTCACAGCTTCCTGCTCGGAGGCACCGGACAGAAGGCCGTAGAAGAACCCAGCGGCATAGCCATCGCCACCACCGACGCGATCAATCACATCCAACTCACACATCGGCGACTGGTAGGTCTTGCCATTGACCCAGGCAACCGCGCCCCAGGTGTGGCGATTGGTGGAATGAACTTCCCGCAAGGTGGTAGCCACCACTTTAACATTCGGGAATTTTTTTACGGCCTTATCAATAACCGCATAGAACGCCGAAGGATCGAGTTTGGATTTGCTTTCTACATCCTGCCCCTCAATGCCAAGGCCTTTCTGCAAATCTTCCTCGTTACCAACCAGGACATCCACATGCTGCACAATCCGGCCGAGTACATCCAGCGCCTTGGACTGGCCGCCCCAGATGTCCCAGAGCTTCTGGCGATAGTTCAAATCAAACGACGTGACCGCTCTGTGCTCCTTAGCCGCTTTCATGGCCTCGACAATCAGTTCGCCGGTTGTTTCGGAGAGCGCGGAGAAAATGCCACCACTGTGGAACCAGCGAACGCCGCTGCCGAA
>CAISVF010000177.1 GCA_903888765.1 uncultured Verrucomicrobia subdivision 3 bacterium
CTAAATCACGAAGGTAAAACAGGCCACGAAGCATGGAAAAGAGATTGCCTTTGGTATGACGAAGTTCGGCGATCTTTACCATTTGCCGCAGCCTTATCAGACTGGGATGCGGTAGCACGAATTGCAACGTATCCACCGGAAAATCTATCGCCTGACCCAGCCAAAGCAAAAGGTGAAGGAGCGTGGGGGTGGGGATTAATCTTATTTCTAAAGAATGCGCATCGCCAAAAAATTGAAGATTTCTTGAAAAGGGCTGAAGGTGACAAGGCAAAACGGCCAAAGCTACTCTGTCCAGTTTTACGCGCCTTAATGGATAATGACGCTGATCAGTATGCAAAATTATTGTTGGTATATTTGAATTACTATCGAAAAAGTGAATTCAAACATTTGGTGACAAAACTTGTATCGCTCGAAGGAACGACGCTTTATCACCTTGGCCGCAAGCAGGGATTCAAAGTCACATTGCCTGAAAATGTAGCAGACCATGTGATTCGGTTTGAAAAATAATCTTTTGCCGATGACCGTCACCGAACTGCTTGAATCCGTCCGCCGCGTCGAAGTCCGCACGAACCGTCTCGTGAACGACACGATGGGCGGCGCGTATTTGAGCGGCTTCAAGGGGCGCGGCATGGATTTCGAGGAACTCCGCGAATACATGCCCGGCGACGACGTGCGCAATATTGACTGGAACGTCACGCACCGCCTCGGCCGCCCGTTCGTCAAACGCTTCCGCGAGGAACGCGAACTCACCGTTGTGCTCGCGGTGGACGTGTCTGCCTCCTCCAGCTTTGGCTCAGCCAGCCGCACCAAGCGCGAATTTGCCGCCGAAATCGCCGCCACGCTCGCCCTGTCTGCTGCCAAGAATGGCGACAAGGTGGCCCTGCTGCTCTTTACCGACGAAGTGGAACTGTTTGTCCCGCCGCGCAAAGGTCGCCGCCATATTCTTCGGCTGGTGCGCGAAATGCTGATGTTCCAACCGAAGCGCCGCGCCACTGATATTTCCCGCGCCCTGGTTTTCTTGAATCACGTGCTGAATCGCCGGGCGATCGTGTTTCTGCTAACGGATTTTTTGCACAGTGACACGGGCAGGGAGGAGCGCCCTATGCCTGCGGCCATTGCAAGCGAACGCGTCCTGGTTCACGGCGGCGCGCACGGAGCGTCGCCCTCCACGCACCAGGATGTCATTGCTGAGCTCGGCCTTACGAATACGCGGCACGACGTCGTGTGCCTGCACCTGCATGATCCACGCGAAAGCCAGCTGCCCGACGCCGGGATCGTGACCATCGAAGACGCAGAGACTGGCGAACTGCTGGAACTGAATTCCACCCGCACCGGCGTGCGCGAGCGTTTCGCCGCCGTCAATGCGGAACGCCTCGCCGGGCTGGACCGCGCCCTCAATCGCACCGGGGTGGATACGTTGCGTTTGCAGACCACCGAACCATTCGCGCCAATTCTCCAGCGCTTTTTTGAAATCCGCCGGGGACGGCGGCGGGGATGAAATGTCAATGAATCCGTCACCGCGCAACGCTACCATCTGCGCTCGCAAATCCTTGACTGCCACCACAAGGCAGCCTTGTAGGCTGGCGAAGCGCGGCTTCTGCCTGGGCGGCCTCGCGGCCGGGTACTTGGTGCCGCTGGCTTTGGGTCAGCCAACCAGCAATAGCCTGCCCGCCCTGATCCCCGCCTATGGCGAACTGCCGCCCACGTTTTGGGAACTGCACCAGCAAACCATCATCGTGTTAAGCTTTGCCGGCCTGGCGGTGATGTTTTTATTTTTACGCACCTGGCTAAAGCCCCGCCCCCCGGTGGTTTTACCACCGGAGGTGGCGGCTCGCCAGGCGCTGGCAGCCTTGGCGTCCCGGCGCGAGGATGGGAAATTATTGAGCGAGGTTTCCCAAATCCTGCGCCGCTATGTCAGCACCACCTTGTCCTGGCCAGCCCGAGAAATGACGACGGCGGAATTTTGCGCCGCGCTGGGTGCTCATGAAAAAGTGGGCGCGGAACTGGCCGCCGCCCTGACCCGGTTCCTGCGGGAATGCGACGAGCAAAAGTTTTGTCCCGTGCCAGCCGCCACACCCTTCCAAGCCATAGCCCGTGCAGAAAGCTTGATTGCGCTTACCGAGCAGCAGTTGATAAAGGCAAATCAGGCACCGGAGTCAGTACCATCATGAGCGGCGATTTTGAATTTCAATACCCGTGGTTGCTGGCGTTGCTTGGCCTGCTGCCCGTTTCTGCGCTGCTCCACGGCAAAACCGGCAAGCGGTCGGCCCTCACTTTTTCCAGCGCCGACATCGCCCGGGCCGCCGGGGCCACGGCGCGGGCCGCCGCCGGCAGGTTTTTATTTTTCCTGCGCCTGCTCGCAGTTGCGCTTGGCATCGTGGCCATGGCCGGGCCCAGGCTGGCAAATTTTCACGTGGAAACCGAAACGCCAGGGGTGGACATCATGCTCGTGCTCGATCTGTCGTGGTCCATGATGGCCATTGACATGGGCAAGCCGGCCGAAAAACTCGCGCGGTTTGCCATCGCCTCGGGAGTGCTTAAAGATTTCATTCAAAAACGGCCGTCCGACCGGATTGGCCTCATTGCTTTCTCCGGGGTGCCCTATCTGGCCAGCCCGCTCACGCTGAATCATGACTGGCTGGCTGAAAACCTGGAGCGTCTGCATGTCGGGATCATTTCTGATCTTGGAACGGCCATTGGCGATGCCGTGGCGGTGGCCGCCAAGCGGCTCAAAGCCGTGCCCAACAGCAAAAGCCGCATCCTGATCCTGCTGACGGATGGCGACAACAATCTGGGCAAGATCGACCCGCTGCCCGCCGCCCAACTCGCCGCTGCGCTGGGGACAAAAATCTATGCCATCGGCATCGGCATTGAGCAGCCCTGCAACCTCCCGGCATTCGATCCCGCCACCGGCCGTTTCAAGCTGGATGGGAATGGCAATGTCATTCCCACGCTGCTCCTCCAGCCGGCCAATTATTCCGTCCTTGGCAAAATGGCCGAGCTCTCCGGCGGCCACTTTTACCGAGCAACGAATGCGCGCGAATTGCAAAACATCTACAACCAGATTGACCGACTGGAAAAGACCGAGGTCAAGCTGCGCCGCTTCGCCACCTATGAGCCGTTGTTTGCCTGGCCGTTGCTCGCCGCGCTGGCCTTGCTGGCGGGCGAATTAATTCTGGCGAACACTCGATTCCGCCGCGTGCCGTGATGAACTTTACTGACTTTCATTTTGCCGATCCACGCTGGCTCTGGCTGGCGTCCGTCGCTCCACTTTTGCTGGCGCTGCTGCATCGGCATGCCGCCCAGGCGCGGCGCGAACAACTGGCGCGCATGGCCTCGCCTCATTTTCTGGCCCAACTCACCGTATCCCACAGTCCGGGGCGCCGTCGGGCCAAAGAAATGTTGCTGGTGGTGGCCTGGGGGCTGGCTGGGCTCGCGCTCGCCCGCCCGCAATGGGGTGGCGTCGGCACCGATCAGGCCTGGCTGGGGGAAGACGTGGTCTTTGTCCTGGATGTTTCCCAAAGCATGTTGGCCAGCGACATTGCGCCGAGCCGGATACAACGCGCAAAATTTGCCATGCTGGACTTTGTCCGCCGCCAAAGCCACGGACGCGTTGGCCTCGTGGCCTTCGCTGGCAGCGCGTTTATTCAATGTCCGCTGACATTTGACGCGGATGCCTTCGAAGAAACCCTCCTGAATGTGGATGAAAAAACCATTCCGATTCCCGGCACCGACATTGGCCGCGCGCTGAATGAAGCCTATCGGGCCATGGAAAAAGCCAGCCACCGTAAAATGGTCGTGCTGATGACCGACGGGGAAGACCTGGAAAAAACCGGAGTGACGGCGGCAAAAAATCTCGCCACCAACGGCGTGGTGGTTTTCGCCATTGGTGTGGGCACTCCGGCGGGCAAGGAAATTCAAACCATCAACGCTGCCGGCCAGCTTGAAGTGGTGCGGGACGCCAAAGGCGAAATTGTTCGCAGCCAGCTGGACGAAACCACCCTCCGCGATATCGCGCAAGCCACCGGCGGCAGCTATTATCCGCTGGGAGCACTCGGCGACGGCCTGACCAAGGTGCGCTCCGCCATCCACGCGCTAGACCGCGCCAGCGGATTGCAACACTCCATGAAGAACGGGGTTGACCGCTTCCACTGGGCCGTGGGAGCTATGCTCGTGCTGCTCACCACCGAATCGCTCATCGGCACGCGCCGGAAACCCATTCTGCCCCCTGCATGAACCGGCTCACCCTCATTAAAAAAATTGCCCTGCCTATCGCCCTGCTGGCGAGCTGGAGCGGTTTTGCCTTCGCGCAAACCAATGCGCCTCCCCCGGTGACCGCCCGGGATTTTTACAATGCGGGCACACGCCGGCTGGCGGCAACAAATAATGCCGACGCGGAAAAAATGTTTCAATCGGCTTTGGCTGCACAGGACGAGTCCATACAGCCCCCGGCGCTTTACAATCTGGGACATGTGCGGTTTGCCGCCGGCGGCGAACTGCTGAAAAAGGGCCCGGATGCGCAGAAGATCGCCGTGCGCGGCACTGCGGCACTGGCGGCAGGCGAAACCGCGATCCGCCAATCGGAATCAGCCCTGGCCGGGAACAATCTGGAAAAAATGGTGGCCGCCTATCTGGAAGGCCGCGGCGTTAAACAGGAATTGCGCGCCGCCGAAAAAGCCGTGGCTGCGGCCATGGAAACCTACGGTAATACCCTGCTGAAATGGCAGCGTGCGGCCGATGATTTCAAGGGCGCGGCAGAAATGAACCCTGCGGATACGAATGCAGTTCACAACGCAGTGCAGGTCGAGCGCCGCATTGCTAAACTTGTGGATGAACTGCGCAAGATGCAACAGATGGCGGGGATGATGGCCGGGCAGCGTCAGCAACTGGGCAAATTACTGAGCAAACTCAAGGGGCAGATACCCGCCCCCAACGCCCCACCCGGCGGTAAAGGTGAAGATGACGAAGAAGAACCGCCCCAACCGGATTCGCTCAAGGGAAAAGAGGAAAATGCATCGCGCCAGGGCGACCAGATGCAGGTGCCGGTTTCGCCGGATGCAGCCGGCCAGATCCTTGACGGACTTTCGCTGGATGGCGGAAAACGCCTGCCGATGAGCGATCAAACGGGAACGCCACCCAAAGACAAACCAAAACGCAACTGGTGAAATTGATTTTGAGAAAAATCGAACATTTGAAGGACATCGCCCAAATGGCTAAAAGCGGACTCTGGCGCAGCCCAAACCATTACCCGCTTAGCCTCTCAGGCATGGGCTGGCGGGTGCTTGGCGGATTATTTTTGTGCCTTCCGGTTTGGCTGCGGGCGCAAGCTCCGCCACAATTGCCGCCGGGCGGGCTCATGCAGCTTCAGGTGGCTCAACCGACGGTGGATGTCTCATCGCCGGTGACAGCCACAGCCGCATTTGATCCCCCCGTAGTTCACGTCGGTGAAAAAAGCTATTACCGCGTAAGCGTCGATGCCGCGGAATCGTCCATCCAATGGCCTGATAAAATTCCGGCCACCACTTCATTGAAATCTGGCAACTCCGCGCGCGGACAGATCACCCAGTTTCTGGGAAACAAGTTCCGGTCGCTGACCTCTTTTATTTATGAAATGCGGCCACCGGGCGCCGGACA
>CAISVF010000178.1 GCA_903888765.1 uncultured Verrucomicrobia subdivision 3 bacterium
CCCAGAAGTCCCACGAGCCGGATTTTGTTTTCATAAACTTATCGAATATACGGGATTATAGCCAACGTTCTCCCCGCAGTTTTTATTTGTCAAGTCATTTTATTAAATGAATTTGGATGGTTTTTTGGGCTAACATCTGCCGCAATCACTGGTCCCCGTCAGATAAGGTATTGGGGAACGCCGGCCTTGAAGCGGGAAGTGGTGCCGCTGGCGGATCACAGCGGCCGGCGAGCAGTCCAGCAAAGGTTTTCCCGGCGGTTGTTGGAGCGAAACCTTTGGGCTGGTGGCCCGGCGGGTGGTTGGCTAAAAATATGGCTTTAATGATCCAATTGATTCGATGCAGTGGGTGGTTTTCCGCCATGATTCTGGCGTTCGCAACCGTTTCGGCTGAATCCAAAATCAAAATTTTCCTGATGGGCGATTTGACCGTGACGGACACCCGCCGCCCGTGGGACAAGGATCATCCAGGAAAAATCAAATCCAGCCTGGCACCCTATGCCGAGGAAGTCCGGAAAATATCTGCCCCCAAAATCCTATGAAATATCATCTCACAAAATCCATCATCACGTACGTGGTACTCGCGGCAACTGCGTTTCTCCCGGCGTGGGCGGAAAAACCATCCGCCAAACCCAAACTGCGCATTGTGCTGGTGGGGGACTCCACCGTTAATGATGGCGGTGGCTGGGGTTATGGATTCAAGCGGTTTTTAGGGGATGACGTCGTGTGCACCAACGTGGCCGCGAACGGGCGTAGTTCCAAAAGTTTTATCGCGGAGGGGCGCTGGGAAAAGGCGCTGGCTTTGAAGGGAGATTATTACCTGATTCAATTTGGCCACAATGACGAACCGGGCAAAGGGCCCGACCGGGAGACTGATCCGGCCACGACCTACGTGCAAAATCTGGCACGCTATGTGGATGACGCCCGCGCCATCGGGGCCAAGCCGGTGCTGGTCACATCGCTGACGCGCCGGAATTTTGAGCCGTCCGGCCAGGGAAGGCTGGCCCCCAGCCTGATGCCGTATGTGGCTGCGATGAAAAAGCTGGCGGCAGAAAAACAGGTGCCGATTGTGGATCTGCACGCCCGCAGCGTGGAGTATTGTGAAAAAATCGGGCCGGTGGCAACCGCCCGGCTGAATCCCGCCGGCAAGGACGGGCGGCCGGATACGACCCATTTGAATGCGGAGGGACGGATAGTCTTTGCCCGGCTCGTCATCGAGGAATTGCGCCAGGCGGTGCCGGATCTCGCGCCCCATCTGCTCGCCCAACCCGTAAATCCGGCTCCTTCGATAAATTGACGGCAGAGCCTCCCGCAAACTCAGTCATTCGACTCGGACGACGGCGGAAGCGGCGGAGGCTTGACCGGCGTTTTGACAGAATTGGAACCGCCGGCGGTCACCGGGCGGTTGATGCGATAGGCTTTCAATTCAGCGTAAATAGACTGGGCGAGACCGGATTTGGTAAAGCCCACCGCCTTGGCACCTTTGATGGCAAAGAACCGTTCAAAGTCCGCTGCGGTAAAATGCTGCACCACCGGGTAATGAATGAAATCCTTCAAAACTTCCGCGCGGCTGGACTCGGCGATGTCCGTGGTGATGAGAACGAAATGCAATTTGCCTTTATTCGAGCGCAACGCATCGCGGCCGACCAGCAGTGCGCGGGTCTTCAGGACAAACGGAAACAGCCGCTCGACATTGGGCGGAGCTGCCGGAGATTCGGTTTGAGGTGCCTCGTCCATCACGCCACCTTGACTTTTACCTTCTGCCCTTTGATTTCCGCGCGGTTCAATTTGGCGATGATCCCATTGACGTGCTCGGACTGCACATCCACAAAGGAGTGACGCTCCCGGACATCCACTTTGCCCACGACCTTGCCGGGCAGGCCGGTTTCCCCGGCAACCGCATTCACAAAATCAATCGGTGCCACGCCTTGCTCCACGCCCAGGCTCATCCACAAACGCGTTTGGCCGGCCGGCGTGGCCCGGCTTTCTTTCGGCTTGGCTCCGGCGGCGGGCGCAGCCTTGGGCTTGATAAATAATTTGGATTCCGGCTTGGGCTCCGGCGCTTTCACCGAGGCGAGAATTTCCTCGTCAGAAAAAGTTTTTACCGGTGCGGCAGCCGGCTCGGCGGCGGGTGGGGGCGCTAGCAGACTGGCGGGCAGACCCTCAGGGGCTTGCACCTCGACGGGCACGGAGCTTGCTGCCTTGGCTACCACCATTTTGGCGGGCGGCGGAGTGACCACTTTTGGAGCACGCGCAGCGGGCGGGGCAATGGCTTTCCATGGAGCCGCTTTGGCCTTGCGCGGGTCGGCAAACGCCGTATCGGCGCGCGGCGCGCGGTCATCAAATCGCCGCGGCTTTTCTTCGCGACGACTGTCAAATGCCGGGCGGCGATCCTCGCGCTCACGGAAATTTCCCCGGTCGCCCCGGTCATCAAAACGTCCGGGTCGTTCGTCCCGCTGCGGTGGACGGTCGTAGTCCTCCGTCTTCGGGGCCACCTTGGCCGCCTCGCCGGTTTGCAATTGATGCATCAGCGCCGACACGACATCGGTGGTACTGAAGCCTTCCTCCGCCAGGCGCTCAACCAGGCGGTCCTGCTTGGGAAATTCGCCGCTCGTGAGCAAAGCCCGGAGTTTTTCCAGAAACACATTTTCGCGCGCCTGCTCAACTTCATTTTCGGTCGGGATGCGTCCGCGCTGGATGCGCACATTGGCAAAGCGCTCGATATTACGGATTTGAAACAGCTCGCGATACGGCACGAGGGAAATCGCCTTGCCGCTTTTGCCGGCGCGCCCGGTGCGGCCGATACGGTGGACATAATCTTCGGGGTCGTAAGGCAGATCGTAGTTGAAAACCACTTCCACATCGTCCACGTCAATGCCGCGCGCGGCGACATCCGTGGCCACGAGAAATTCCAGGCCCGACTTGCGGAATTTATTCATGACGCGATCGCGCATGTTCTGCGTCATGTCGCCATGCAG
>CAISVF010000179.1 GCA_903888765.1 uncultured Verrucomicrobia subdivision 3 bacterium
GAAGCTTCCGCTTAAAAATAGCCGCACTAAGCCAACACCATTGTCAACAACTTATTGCAATTTCATGCGCTTTTGGTCAGCCAATCCAATCAAATTCCCCAGAAAACCAGCCAGTTTTTGATTTTTAAAACAGACTCTAAGTAGTTTCAGCCATTCTTCGCCTCCGGCTCCACCCACTTGCCGTGTTCTTTGATGAGATCCACCAGACGTTCCACGGCTTCGGCTTCGGGAATGTTAAATTTAATGGCCGTCTTGCCCACATACAAATTTATCTTATTTGGAGCCCCGCCCACATAGCCAAAGTCCGCATCCGCCATCTCTCCCGGCCCATTCACGATACAGCCCATGATGGCAATCTTCACGCCCTTAAGATGCTCTGTCCGCACCTTGATACGAGCGGTGACAGTCTGGAGATTAAACAGGGTCCGCCCGCAACTGGGACATGCCACATAATCTGTTTTGAAGCTTCGGCAGCCCGCCGCCTGCAAAATATTGTAAGCCAGCCGCAGGGACAAACCTGCCCCGCTCTCGCCCCGCACCAGAATTGCGTCGCCGATACCGTCCGCCAGCAGTGAGCCGATGACAACGCTCGCCTGCAAGAGCGCGATGTTGGGGGCGAGCGGCACCGGTTCAAAGTGAATGCAATCTTTTAATAAAATCGGATTGTGACGTCCGAGTTGCTGGAGTTTCGCCGCAAGCAGGCGAAAGGCGCTGATGGCGGGAAGTTTTACTCCGTCTTTCACGGTGACCAACTGCGTGTCGTGGTTGATTTCAAATGGCTGGGTCGGATCAACTTCCAACAGGTTTAGGTCCTCATAAACTGCCTCTGGTTTCACGTCATCCTGCGGGCGGATTTTCGGGGCGACCTTGTTATAAGTCGCCCGGGTTACCACCACGCGGATAAGTTGTTCGCCGCCACACCAGATGCTGTCGTTAAGGGCTGTTTCGGGCGTCGCTCGACGTCCAAAATGAAAAGGGTCGAACGGGAACTCGCTTGGCAGGGCGGCTTGGATCCCGGTGGCGGTGGGCGCAACGGTCAAATTCGGTATTAAGGAAAGCAGGTCGGTGCAAACCGGAATTTCGTGGGGCGAGTCTTCGGTCAACGAGACCCGGATCGTATCCCCCAGACCGTCGCAGAGCAGGGAGCCGATGCCGATCGCACTTTTGATACGGCCATCCTCACCTTCACCGGCTTCGGTGACGCCGAGGTGAATCGGATAATTCCAATCTGCACCGAGTTCATCCAGCCGGGCGACCAGCAGGCGATAGCACTCGATCATCACCTTCGGGTTGGATGACTTCATTGAGAACTTGAAATTGTGGAAGTCGTGCTGGCGGCAGATGTGGGCGAATTCCAGCGCGCTTTCGATCATGCCCAGCGGCGAATCGCCAAAGCGGTTCATGATGCGGTCGGACAGCGAGCCGTGGTTGGTGCCGATGCGCAGGGCGCGTTTCCGGCGCTTGCATTCCAGCACGAGCGGAGTGAATTTTTCCTCAATGCGCTTCAGTTCCTCGGCATATTGGGTGTCGGAGTATTCCTTGACGGCAAACTTCTTGGTGTCGGCATAGTTGCCGGGATTTACGCGGACCACCTCCACCCATTTCACCGCTTCCAGCGCGGCTTCGGGTTTGAAATGAATGTCGGCCACAATGGGCACTGTTACACCAAGCTGCCGGAGTTCCGCGACGATGTGTTGCAGGTTGGCGGCATCCTTCACGGTCGGCGCGGTGATGCGCACGATTTGGCAGCCAGCTGCCACTAGATCAAGCGTCTGCTGCACGCTGGCGGCTGTGTCCATGGTGTCGCAGGTGATCATGGACTGTTTTACGACGGGATGGCTCCCGCCGATAATCACACCGCCGTGTGCCGGATCGCCAATGAGAATCTCGCGGGTTTTACGGCGTTGATGGACGAAGGGCGATTCGCAGTAGCGCATAAAAAATTAGCTTATTTCGGGGCGGCAAAGACCACCGGCACTTCGCGGTCGGCCCGCGCGCTCCGAAGCCAGTCCCCGGTGTCGAAGAACGCGATATAGAGCATGAAGAAAATGAGCAGTGCCATGAATCCGTACTGAATGCTGTTTAGAATCTTGGCGCTCACCGGGCGGCGCCGGATCCATTCAATCAGCGACAGCGTAATGTGCCCGCCGTCCAGCACCGGCAGGGGAAGCATGTTGATAAGGGCTAGATTCACATTCAGGATCACGCTAAACCACAGCACGCGTCGCCAACCGTCCTCATCCTGGAAAAGATTGCTGTACACGCGGATGATCATTACTGCGCCGCCAAGTTGCTGGACCCCGATGTCGCTTTTGGAAAAGAGCGCGCCGAGTGTATTGAAAATTTGACTGGTACTGACTTGGATCTGTTCCAGCGGACTCGGGTGCACCAAAGATATGTTGGTGTCGCCCTGCCAGGACATGATGCCGAGGAGCGGATAAGTATTGGTAGGCTGCAGCGGCTTCACTGGCAGCACGGTGCGGTCAAACTGTGCGCTGCCGCGGCGGATGGTGAGCGTCAACGGTTTCACCGGGCTGTTGCTCATGGCTTCCTGAGCGTAATCCACAGCCAGCGGATTGTAAATTTTTTCACCGTTTAGCGCCACCACTTCGTCACCGGCTTTCAAGCCGGCGAGGGCGGCGGGGCTGTTGGTAGCGATTTCGTAAATGGAAGATTTGCCAGCGGCAGTGATAAGAATTTTGCGAAGAGACTTGCGTTCGCTCCAGGTGGTTTTGGGATGGAAAGGAACCGCATAGGCGGTTGCTTCCTTGCCGTCTCGCAGATATTTGATGGCGATGTTCGTACCGGTACTGGTGACAATGCGCCAGGTCACGCTGTCCGACGAGGTCGGGGCAAAATGATGCACCGGCTGACCGTCCACTTCGAGAATCGTATCCCCTGGCATCAGGCCGGCTTTGGCGGCCGGTCCGTTGGGGTCCACCCAGCCGACTGTCGTGGTGTTGTCCGCCTCGTTGCTTGGTTTGCCTACCTGCCAGACAACCACGGCAAACAAAACTGCTAACAAAAAACTGAAGAGTGGGCCGGCAAATGCCACGATGATTTTATCCAGCGGCGACACATTCGGCAATTGGTCGGCGGGAGTTTCAGTTTTTCCTTCAATACCCTCCATGGTGGCCATTTGTGGCAGCGATACATATCCCCCGAACGGAATGGAATTGAGCACATATTCCACGTCGCCGATTTTCCTTTTCCAGAGGGTAGGACCGAACCAGATGGCGAAGCGCTCCACTTTGAGCCCGCGCCAGCGGGCGGCAAGAAAATGGCCCAGCTCGTGGACGCCGATCAGCAGGTTGAACAGCAGCACCACTTCGAGCGCGATCAGGATATAATGCAAAATTGTCATGTCGAAACAGGGAAATAATACCCATGCGGCGGTGTACCGCAATCATAGAGCGTTGCTGAATCAATTCGCATCTCCGTTGCAATTCCACCAAAAGGAACCTCATTCGGTTGGGATAGTTGATGTGGCGATGTCTAGCTCCACCATTAACCCCGCAGCGCCGCATATGGACGATCCCTGTGATTTCCGGCGAGCACAGCGCAAAAGGTCCGTTTAAATCTGGATACGCTTATCTTGAAACAGTTTGACCGGTTATTTTCATCGCTTTTTTGACCAGAAAAGCGGTCACCGGCGCATGACCTGAAAGCGAAAAAACCCAGACGCCCCGGGCGCCGCAGGCTGGAGAGTGAAGATTTGATTCGTGGCCTGACTGGAAACATTCA
Organism: uncultured Verrucomicrobia subdivision 3 bacterium; assembly: GCA_903888765.1. Taxonomy (GTDB): domain Bacteria; phylum Verrucomicrobiota; class Verrucomicrobiia; order Limisphaerales; family UBA11358; genus UBA11358. The sequence goes on from CAISVF010000179.1 coordinate 3,745, forward strand.
CAACCCGCACATAATTTGTGCCAGTCAGCCACGTCACTAGATTGGTGGACCACAGCGGCGTGAGCGCCACATCCACGGCAGCGGTGGAGAGCGGATAACTCACCGCACACAGGCCATTGGTGACCACCGGTACAAACGGATTCGGCGCGGCCACATTGGGATTCAAACCGAGGGCATACTTCATCAAGTTGGGCAACCCGTCCCCGGCAGGGCTGGACGCATCGCCGCTGAATGCTGAATTCATCAGCTGCGCCGCCGTAAAATTGGCCCGCAACCAATTATTGATGGGCCGATCCTGAATAACCGCCGTCGCGCTAGACAGGTTGGTAAAAACATAATTTGCGGATGGCGTGAGAGTGATGGTGACAGTGACCTGGCTGGTGGCCAGATTGTTGCCCAAGGGCGTAATCACCAAATTCGTCGCCAGCCAACCGGCGGGAATGGTGACACTGCCAGGCAGCGCGACATAATCCACACCCGGCACCGCCGAGCCGCTGACCGAATAATTCACCGTCAGCGGCGCAGGATTAGTGCCACCGGGGCAAACGACGGTGAATCGCGCCAGATTGGCCCCGAACTCCCCGGCCACCGCATCGCTGGCGATAATTGCAACGGCGGGCAAAGTTGCGGACGGATTGGATGCGATGCTCCCCAACGGCATAAACCGCACGGCATTGGCCACCACATAGCCGTTGGCACCGCCGTTGGTGATGGTCACACTGCCGGTGGTGCCGGCGTTAAAGTAATTGCTGGAAGCCACTTTGAACCAGTTGGTGCAATTGTTTTGTTGATTAACGAGCACGCGGTTGGTGGCGTTGGCGCTGGCAATGATCACCGGCACATTGGTGGCCCGATTGGAGGCATAAGCCCACCAGAGATAAACATCGTAATACCCGTTTGTGGCTATTGTCGGATTGAAGCGAACATACTTGCCGCCACCGGTGTTACCATCGTGCCAATAAGGGCCACTCGGCAAAGGCCAGCCGCCGGAGTTGGCCCCCGTAGTCCAAGAGCCACCGACCGTTACGCCGGACGAAGTGTTTACGTTGAGAATAATACCGTTGGTGCTGACGTTTTGCACACTGCTCCAGTTCAAGATCTGGCCATCGGCGAGCAACTGCGCGGCGAGCTTGGAATAATTCACCTGTTGCACCGGCACATTATCATCAATGGCAAAAGCTGCCGCCGTGCCGGCGCTTTGGCTGGTCATCATGAACACCGGCTCCATGCGGACGGAAGCAAAACCAACATGACTCGCGGACAGGGCAAAGGGGCAGAACAAATTCGCGCACTGGCCGGACTTGGGAACAATTGCTCGATAGCTGACCGGATAGGGGTAAGGCACCCCGGTACCAATGCTGCCCTCCCAAACCGCCACGCCTCCGACTATCAGGCGCGCAGCCGGATGACAATCGAGCGTATAGCTGGCGAGCGAAATGGAATCCGCCGCCATCCGCAAGCCTTGGGCATCCTGCTGTTGCATGACATAATCGCCAATCATCCGGCGAGCCTCCCGGATATAGAGGGAATACGGCCAGCCGCCGTTATCCGGAAATTCATCCTTCGCGTAGCCCCACGATTGCATATTGGTCCGCACATTGACCGGAACATTGGTGCTGGTGGCGAGATAATACAGCAAGCCGGAAAGATAATTCTTATGCTGCTGGTAAATCGCCCGCCGCCCGGCATAGGTGTTGGTGGGATAAGTATAATTGTAGCCGATGAAATCGGTGGAAACATCGGCGTAGGCGTTGATATCCGTCTTGCCAGCAGGAATCACTGTCTGGACATCAATCAGCCGGTTCAGCGGCACGGAGCCGTTGGTGGCGACATAGGCGATGATATAGCGATGAAGCAATTCGTACGTGGCCTCGGAATAATTGGTCGGCGCGGTAATCGGAATCTGGTTGGTCGGATTTTGCGTCAAGCAGAGGCGGAAATTATAAGTCTGCATCCGCTGATCGCCCTGGCCGGGCGTGCCGGGGGCATTGGTTTGAATCAAAGGCAGCAGACCGCTGGCCGGATTACCCGGAACCACATACGGATCGCAGCGATAATTGACACTGTTGACAAAAACGCCGGCGAGCGATTCGCCATACACGTTGGTCCCTTCGCGCCCCCAGGTAAAACTCGCACCGGACTGCGCCATGAGATCTCCCTCGTAGGTTGTATCAATAAATTCCTTCGCCCGATACACGGTGCCGTCCGCCATCGTCAGCTGCATGATCGTCTGATTGGAAAGGGTCACCGAAGCCAGTTCCTGATTGGTATAAATCATCACCCCAGAGCTGCTGAGCAGCTGAAGAAACGTTTGTTCCGCCACATGCGGTTCAAACCAGTAAACCGGGTTGGTGGAACCGTAAGCCCGGCCAACGCGCGCATAAAACTCCGCCGCCAAGCCGCCGATGGAAGCGGCATTCCCCACGTCCGTCACGCCCAGACCGCTGGTCGTCATGCCGCCCACATGATTATTCACACAGACCAGCGCAACCGACTTTCCGAGCCGGGCGGCTGCCACCGCCGCAGTCACCCCGCCGGAGGTGCCGCCATACACACAAATATCCGAAGTGAACACGGCTGATGAACCCGCCATTCTGGTCACACCCAGCCACCACAAGAAGCCCGCAAAAAATGCCCGGTAATTTGAACTCCGGATTCGCATTTTCAAATCGGACCTGCTTCCGGCGGCCATTCCAGTCGCACGCCGTCCTGGCGCAGGAGCTTTTGATAATCCGCCAGTAATTGGGGCTTTTGCCGAACTGCCCGGGGACGGCATTTCTGCGCCTGGCAGAAGGCGGCCAGAGCACCTGCCGCTTCCCCAATATTCCATTCCACCGGATGCAGCCGAAAGCAGCCGTTGGTAAGATGCGTTACGCCCAGATTTTTGCAGGCGGGCAGCAGATTCTCGACCCGGCGCGGCAGCAAGGCACCCAGCGGAATCTGAAATGGCAATGTGCTGCCGAATTGCGAATGGTCGCCTGTGGTGGTGATGTGCAGGTCCATGTGATAACTGCCGATGCCAACGGAATCGGGAAAAGCGGTGGCGCGTACCGCCTCCCGGCTGAGACCGGTTTCGCGCACGCGTGCAGCCGTGGTGACATGCTGCTCCAAGACCGTAAACTCGGATTTAATACGCCGACCTTCGCGGATGTAGGGATATTTCGCCAGACCGTCGGCTGTGCCCACGACATCCGGACGCAAACGGAGCCCGCGCCACCCGGTACCGCCATCGGGCCTGGGAGCTGCCGTTTGGAGCCAGTACACCAGTGACAAGCTGAGCTGTTTGGCGCGGTCAAGGTGTCTTTTGGCGATCGCTTCGCTCACATCACAGATCAGGCCGAAGGAATAGTCATTCTGGGGCCAGTTCACCACGGTCAGGTCGCCGCGATATGCTCCCGGCGTAAACAGATCACGATCAGCGATGCGCCGGTAAGTCCAAAAGCCTTTGCGCGCGACGGGGTCGAAACCGATTTTTTTGGAGTCGGCCTCATCAAAACTTAAAAACCGAAATCCGTGCTGAGCCGAAGTGGTCAGCTGAAAGTCCCGCCAGAATGCGTAATCCTGCGGCCGGTCAATGGTGTGATCCTCTCCGGCAAGGTAATCCAGGGCAAAACAGAACGTGAACCCCTGCAGATTGTCGGGCTCAGCCTTGGCCTTCGCATGCGGTTCATCGGTTTCAGAAATGGCCTCGGCACCCAGCACGTATTCCGTCCTGGTCAACGGCAGCAAATCCCCCTGCTCCGTGGCATCCGCAAACACCGGGGCGCGCAAAATGAGTTCGTGGCCGGAAGCCAGATCCAGCACTTTTACCGCCGCCACCGAATCCCCCGCCAGCGAAGCGCTGACCGCCCGGTGTTGCAATAAAACCTGAATGCGGCCGCTGCCGAGAAATGGCGCCAACATTTCATACAGCACCGCGAGGGCAACGCGCGGCTCACAGCCGATCCGCGAAACCCAGCAATTGCCGGGATTGAAAAATTTGTCGGCGCGCGCTTTTTCGGCGAGCGGATAATTGCGGCGGTAATAATCGCGAATGCCGGTGCGGAAAGCCTGGTAGCTGCGCGTGCCGCCGAAGGTTTCGATCCACTTATTTTCATCGGGCGGCACGGCCTGCTGAGTGATCTGTCCGCCAATCCAGTCGGTTTCCTCCGTGAGAATGACTGTCAGGCCATTGCGCGCCGCTGCCAGCGCGGCCGCACAGCCGCCCAGGCCGCCGCCGATGACGACGAGATCGGCGGCCAACTCAGCCGGCCGGCGCACTCCACGGTGAAAGGTCGTCGCGGGCGGCATGGCCAACGCCAACGGCGCCGGTACGCCAAGCAGCAGTGGTGCCGCCAGACCGATAGTTTTCAAAAAACCGCGCCGGCCGATGGAGGTGTCAGATGGTTTCATTTTAAGTCCGCCAGAAAATTTTGCGCCGGGTAAGGAAGCTGACCGTCATGGCCATGAGAAGCGTGATGAGAACGCCTTTCCAAAACCCTCGCCACGGTGTCGTGGCCCAATGCGAGAGGAGAGTGCTGCCGCCCGCCAGTGCGAGCACGGGAGTGATGAAGTTATTGATGCCTGCGTAGGCAATCATGGGGTTCTGGCCGTTATCAATCAGCAGGCGCAGCCAGCGTTTTAGCGGAAACACATCAATCAAAATAGAAAAGCCGATGAATACGCAAATCGCCAGGCCCGACGTGACAAAATAATAGCTCAGGGTCGGATGATCTTTTTTGATGCCGCCCTCGTAAGGCTCAAAAATCAAGCCCAGCACGAGCCAGTAAATGGCCCAATGAAACAGCTTTTGATAGAGGCGCTCGGTATCATTGAGTGGCTTTTGCAGCAGCACCCAACCAATGAAACACAGGCCGAAGCCCAGCAGAACGGTGCCGGGAAGCCAGCGGCTTTTCAAACCAATGAGCAGGCCCAGCACTAAAGCCACCAGCGTCAACGTCAGGAGCAGGTAGCGAGCAAGCGACCAGCGGCATGGCATGGTTAAGCCCGGCGGCAGCATGGTTTGTCGGGTCCAGGCTAAAATCAAATCGCCCGCAATCGTGCCCGGAATGACAATACAGAGGTATTGTAAATAGTAGAGCTGGTAGAGCCAGGGCAGCGGGGACAGGCACCAGAAGTCATGCACCCAGCCATCGACTGGTTGCGGCAGGTTGGAAAGGCGAATGGCAAAAATGATCCCGAGGACTCCGAGCCGCATTACCAGATGATTGCGCGTGAGCATCCAGACCAGCGAACCGAACACCGCCATATTCGTTAGCACGATAATAATGATATCGCTGCGCTCGAGCTTGAATCCAGAACCGTCGGGATAGGTCACACAGGCACAAAACCCGATCGCCGCCAGCCATCCCGCCGAGCGAATGCCTAATTTGGCGGCGAGCGACCATGGCTCCGGCAAACGGGCGAGGATGGGAAAGAAAATAAAAAAGCCCGCCAGGGCCGTGAGCCAGGTAGAGGATGACGGATGGTGACTCAGCGTATAAGGCCGGATGGCCTGAACAAAGAGCGCGAAAAAGCCGAGGAGAAAGCCGCGCTCCACGACCAGCAAAATCAACTTTCCCGGAGAGGTCTTATTTTCCAGTCGCCGCGCGAGCGCCAGGGGAAAAGCGGCGCCCATGGCGAAGAGGAAAAAGGGAAAGACCAGATCCACCCAGGAAATACCGGGCAGATGACCGTCCCACTGGAACAAGGGCGGGGGTTCCTGCGCGTGGTACATCCACGCCGGCAGGGCGTTTTCATTAAATGGAAGCTGGCCCGACAAAAGCATCGCCAGAATCGCCAAACCACGCAGCGCGTCGAGGGCGAGGGCCCGATTCTGGCTGGCGGCGGGGTTCACACTTTGCCGAGATCCTTCAATTTCTGGAAGGTGCGGCGGACGGTTTCGAGGGGACTCCGGCTGGATTCGTGCTCGACGACATACCACTCGGTATGACCACGCGTTTCGCAAAATTCAAACACGCCGGGCCAATCGATCCTGTCCTCGCCAATGATGGCCTCCGGGCCGCCGCCGTTGGCTTTCAGATGAATCGTCTTCACCCGGCCGGGATAACGGTTGAGCACCGCAACTGGATCGGCACCTCCATCCCGGCAATTGCTGGTATCCAGCTGCATAATGACTTCCGGCTTGGTGTTTCCAAAGAAAATGTCCCAGGCTGACTGGCCCTCGATCAGTTCAAAATCATGCTGATGCGCGTGGTAGCCGGTAAACAAACCAAGCGGTTTCAATTTATCCGCCAGTTCATTGAACATTCGCGCATGCGCCAGCCATTCCGTCCGGGTTTTACCCACCATCCACGGGCAAATTATAAAATGGTTACCGATGATCTGATTGAATTCAATGGTGGCGGCCAACTTATCCGGCAATAGCGCCTCCAGCGGAGTATGCGACCCACAGGCTACCAATCCGTTATTATCCAACATTTGGCGGATATCTTTCGCCGAACGCTCCCAATAGCCGGCAAACTCCACCCCGCGATAACCGATTTTTCCGACTTGTTCAATGGTGCCGGGAAAATCCGCCTTGCATTCATTGCGCAGCGAATATAGCTCAAGCCCGACGGGGATTTTTGCTTTTTTCGTATCCGCAGCATAGCCGGTCAGGCTGAGCGAGGCACCCGCCAGGCCAAGCGCGGAGAGCTGGAGAAATTGGCGACGAGGCAATAAGGGAGTGGTATTCATAGGTAGGTAGGTTGACAAAGAATCATGGTGTGGAAAAGCACGACGTCGGCGGGCGAGCTGCCCAGGACAAAACTGGTCGGAACTGCAAACCCGCCTGTGTCCGGTGTGGAGCAAAGAAAAATAGAGCATGAGGCGCTTCCATACGAAATTCTTTCAATGATTTCACCCCCGCCGCAACCCGGGCAGATGCCACGGCTTGCGATACTGGACACTGACCAGTTTATCGGCCTCGTGATCGCCGACCACTTTCTCCGCAACCTCATCCCAGACAATTTTACGCCCGGTGCGATAGGCAATATTGCCGAGGTGGGCGAGCGTGGATACGCGATGACCGACTTCCAGATTCAGCGCCGGCTGCTGGCGCGACTGGCAGCAGTCCAGAAAATTGCGCACATGGGCCGGCCGAGGATCGCCCTGGCTTTTATGCTTCTGGGACGGAATGTTTGCTCGCTTGGGCTCGGTTACGAGTTCAAAGCCGGTGTCATTCAAAATAATATTCCCCTCGGTGCCATGCCATTCCACCCCCCAGGAGCGGCCGTTCAGGCCGTTATTCAAGCCGGCGCGATGCTCCCAGATCACCTGGCAGCTGGCATAATCATAAACCGTGACCAGGGAATCCGGCGTTTCCGAATCATCATCCAGAATGAATTTTCCGCCGGCGGCCGTGACCGACTTTGGGTTTTCCGGAGGCAAGCCCATGGAAACCATGTTCAACAAATGCACGCCCCAATCCGTCATGAGCCCGCCGGCATAATCCCAGAACCAGCGGAAATTGAAGTGAAAGCGGTTTTCATTGAACGCGTGCAGCGGAGCCGGGCCGAGCCACATCTCGTAATCCACCCCGGGCGGCACCGGACTGTTGGCGACGTGGCCGATGCTCGGGAGCCAATCGAGAAACGCCCAGGCCCGGGCGAGGCTGACTTTGCCCAGTTTGCCGGACCTGATTATTTCCGCCGCCTCCATGATGTGGGCGGCACTGCGCCACTGAGACCCCATCTGAACGACGCGCCGGTATTTTTTGGCAGCTTCCAACATCGCTCGCCCCTCATCAATGGTCTTGGCCAGCGGCTTTTCGACATAGATATCCTTGCCGGCTTGCGCAGCCATGACCATTGGCAACGCGTGCCAGTGATCCGGCGTGGCAATCAAAACCGCATCCACATCCTTGCGATCAAGCACCCGGCGAAAATCTTTGACGGTGTCCGGCGTCTTACGGTTAAAGTCGCGACAGATTTCCAGGCCTTTAACGAGACGCGCATCGTCCACATCCGCGATGACCGCGCAGTCCACTTCCGGATTGCCGAAAAAACATTTCAAATCGCCCTGGCCCATGCCACCGCAACCAATGACTCCGAGGCGGATTTTATCATTCGCCCCCGGTTCGCCCGCGCGCGCGACCCGAATGAACGGCGCAGGAAAAGTGCCCGCCGCTAGGGCAGCCAGCGCGGTCCGGCCTAGAAATTTTCTGCGATTGAGATTCGGCATATGCTTAAATCAACTCCCGCGCCAGGGATTGGCCGGCGACGGGATGCGTCAACGATCATCTCAGCGGGTGGGTGACGCGATAAAAATTCATTGGGGAACAGTGGTGGCCAGAAAATCCATATCGGCCCGGTCCCCGGTGGTCACTGGATTCACCGCATAGCCCCAGGACGGCCCCTGATCATTGCTATTGGCAACGGGATCCGCAACCGCGTTGGCCCGAAGGATCGCCGGACCTTTCCATTTGTGGTATTCCGCATGGCCATCCGCATACGCAAAATTGCAACCACTATTATGCCGGCTGGAAGGGGGATTCCAAAAAACCGTTGCGCCCGCGCCCATGATGCCAATGGCATTATTATCAATTGAAGAAGACGCCTCCTCCACAAAGACAGAAGCCAAGGTAGGACTGGGGTTGTTTACCGAGGAAAGTTTTACAAAACTGGAAGCGGTGGGGTCCACATCCGGCCCACTGCCGGAATAATTTATCCAATTCATGCCCGTGCTCATGGAATAGCTGCGGGTGCGCGTAAGGTCCGGCCGATTATTCACGACTGATTGATCAGTGCTGCAATGGTAAATCTTGGAACTGCTGTTGAACGGATAAAGTACCCCGTTTTGAATGGCGAGGTCGTTTTGATCCTTGCGGGCGTTGCCGGTATAGCTGGTCAAACCAATTCCGCCCGCCCGGACCCACGAGCCTGGGCCGCAAGCGGCAGCCCCCTGCGTATGGTTGTTGACGATGTGATCCTGATTATCTCCCGAATACATGACGAAAGCGATGTCCAACTGGCGGATGCTGTTCAGGCAGCCAATGGACTGAGCTCGCGCTTTGGCGCTGCTCAAAGCGGGCAAGAGCATCGCCGCCAGGATGGCTATGATGGCAATGACCACCAATAATTCAATCAAAGTGAAACCGGCAAACCTCTTTTTGGCTGCAACAGGGCACATATTTAAAAGCATGATGTCCAAACGATTGACAGCAAACTAAATTGCTTGATGTTATTTTTACACCATTTTTTTCTTATAGAAGTTAAAAGTTGTGGCTTTTCTTGTGGTTTTGTAACAGGCAGCCCAGTTGGCAGCAGCGGTGCAAAACTGCGAAAGACAAGCCGGATAACACCCAAAGCAGCTCCGGCAGTGGACTGCCCGGAATCCGCGCCGCTTTAAAAAACTTCCGGCCCGCGAGTTCCGCACTTGCGCGAATACGAAAACCGCATTTATAATGCTGTTTTCTGATTATTAACTTATGAGCAAAACTCCTATTCGTATCGCGATCACCGGCGCTGCCGGCCAAATTGGATATTCCCTGCTGTTTCGCATCGCCTCGGGCGCGGCGTTCGGTCCTGACCAGCCGGTGATTCTCCACCTCATCGAAGTGCCGGATGAAAAAGCCATGGCGGCATTGCAGGGCGTCTGCATGGAACTGGACGACTGCGCATTCCCGCTGCTCAAAGGCCTGGTGCCGACTTCCAATCTCGATGAAGGGTTCAAAGGCGTGAACTGGGCCTTGCTGGTTGGCGCAGTGCCGCGCAAGGCAGGCATGGAGCGCAAGGACCTTCTTGGCATCAACGGGAAAATTTTCACCGGTCAGGGCAATGCCATCGCCAAGAACGCCGCCAGCGACATCCGCGTGCTGGTCGTCGGGAATCCGTGCAACACGAATTCGCTGATCTGCGCCAACAACGCGCCGGGAGTGCCGAAAGAACGCTTTTTTGCCATGACCGCGCTCGACGAAAACCGCGCCAAGAGCCAGCTGGCAAAGAAGGCCGGCGTGGATGTCACCGCAGTCACTAATCTGGCCATCTGGGGCAATCACAGCGCCACGATGTATCCTGATTTTTACAACACGAAGATCAATGGACGCCTCGTTCCCGAAGTTATCAGTCATAGCGAATGGCTGGAAAAAGATTTTATCAGCACGGTCCAGCAACGCGGCGCAGCCATCATCAAAGCGCGTGGCTTGAGCAGCGCGGCCAGCGCCGCCAACGCCGCCTGTAACACGGTATATAAACTCACGCACCCGACACCCGCCGGTGACTGGTTCAGCGTGGGCGTCCACTCCGATGGCAGCTACGGCATCGAAAAAGGTCTGATCTTCAGTTATCCGGTCCGCAGCGACGGCATGAATTTTGAAATCGTTCAAGGCGTGCCGCTGAATGATTTCAGCAAGGCAAAAATCACCGCGACGGAAAACGAACTCAAGGAAGAGAAGTCCCTGGTCGCCGATTTGCTGCCAAAATAATTGCTTCCCATGAAACCCCGAAAATTAATCGGCTGCGCGCTGATGGTTTTCGGGGTTTTTATTGCCATATCCAGCCAGGAAATTGTTTTTCCGTGGTTGGAGCGGCTGGTAGGTATCGAAGCCATTGTCGGGGCCCAGAATGTCATTTATAACCCGGACGGGAGTTATGTATTCACCAACCCCGGCTCGATAGTCCGGTGGTTGGCGACGGTTTCCGCGATCGGAATTGCCATTGCACTGGCGGGAGTTTTAGTTTTGACTCGCTCAAAGAAAAATGAAAACGCGCCCCAGAATCGGTGACACCGGCGAACTGGCCATCCCCACGGACATGCAGCACGCCGTCGAATTTCACGGCGACGGCATGCCCGCCGTCGTGTCCACGCCGAATATCATTCAATTTCTGGAACGCACCGCCCGGCACACGCTCGCACCACATCTCGATGCGGACGAACGCTCCGTGGGGCTTGAGATCGATATCCGACATCTCGCGCCGACGCCGGTGGGGCAGACGATTCATTGTACCGCCCGTGTCATTGCGGTCGAAGGCAGCAAGGTGCAATTCCAGATTGAAGCCCGCGATGCGCACGAAGTCATCGTGCGCGGCCTGCACAAACGCGCCGTTATCAGAATGGAAAGTTTCAGCCGCCGCGTAAAAGCGAAGGGCGGCTGATTCCATTTGATTTTACTTCATTCCAGTTCGGTTTAGTTTCGCAGGAATATGACATTTGATTGCTTCCGCACGAGGATAGCTTTCTGCAAAAGCAAACCCTTCACCATTATATTCACAGCCTGGATGGCCCTTGGCATTGGGTTGGTTGGGTGTTCCACTCGCGGCACCATCTCGCTGGCAACCAAAACGGTAAACACTACGAGTTCTATCGCGGGCAGGACCGCGCTTGGTGCCGGAAAAATAGCCTCGTCAACTGCGGTCTCGATCACCAAAGCCGGGATGAGCGCAGGTGCCGGGATGGCGAAGACAGGAATGGTGACGTTTGTGGACACCGCAACAGGCATCGCCCGACAACTGCCTTATGCCGAGGGCATGAAATTATATGCCGCCAGCAAAACTGCCGAAGTGGATCTCGCGCTTAAGTCCATTCAAATCCTGCGCGGCACCCAAAAAATCCGGTCAAAAAAGGCGGATATTTCGCTCCAGCCAGGTGACGTCATCCGACTTTTCTAACCCTTCCCAAAGGATGGTGGAAAGGATTGCGGGCTGGGAATTTTCTCCATTGCGCGTTTTTATAAAAGCGTGAAAGCCTGCAAGTGCAAAAACTAAAGCCTGCTGATCTTGTTTCGACGTTGACAGTCCTGAACTGCGTTTTAGAGTTGCTCTTTTAGAAAAAGAAATATGAAGCGCAAATTTTATCTCCTCGCAGGATTATTCGGCATCGCAACCGTTTTTATTTTCACCGCCTGTCGCTGTTACCGGCCAGCCAAACACAATGCGACTTCCAATGCCGCTAATGCGTCGGCGGACGCAGTACTGGCCGCCGGTTCTTGGGCGGCAAGCCCGGCCGACGTGCCGGATCCCGCCGTTACCGCGTTGCTCCACAAGATTGATGAGGCCACCGCAGCGGCCCAGACCCTGACGGCCGATTTCTGCTACGCCGTCACTTCGGTCAAGCAGCAGCAGTTCATCACTGGCAAGGTTCAGTTAATGAAGCCAAATTTCATGCGCATCAACTACGACTACATGGCGCATCCCGCCTTTCCCAATCCCGTCGCCGCCGATGGCGACAAGATTTACACCTTCACACCGCAAAGCTTTATGCCTAACCGCACCTTTCACGACGAGCCCTTCGATTCTGTGCTCGGTGCGCGGCAGGCTTCTGGACTCCTGCCCGGCGGGGGCAAATTCAGCAGTTCACCGGTGACTGCCGATGGCAGCAACCTTCACCTTTGGGACAGCATCGCATTGCAGGCATTTTTTAAGCCCGCCGCCGCCCTCCGATATCTATATTATAGCCGGCTTGGAGAATTGAAGAGCGAAGGCCAGAAGGAGATCAACGGCGTTACCTACGATGTCATCGCACATCACTATGTAAACGGCAATATTGCTGGAGGTGAAAATTCCTCCTTTGAACAGCATGTCTACGTGGCACCCGGCGGTCTCATTGCAATGTATGTTCTGGAATTCACGTCGCAAGGCCGCCCCGGCGTCCAAATCATGCAGTTGAGCAATCTTCACATAAACGTGCCGTTAACCAAGGCGGATTTTACATTCACCCCACCAAGCGAAGCTGCGCATTCCAAATAGCCGAAAGCAGGTTTTCTGCGTTTTGAGGTGCGGAGTTAAATCGAGGAATGGCGGAGCGGGCGAACAAATTTCCCCTGCCGTTCGCTGACGCTTATAAACTCCCGAGAATTCGCGGGCCATAATCCACGCCGTTGATTTCCAACACCACCGGAGGCTGTGGCGGCGTGAACGTCACGGCGGGTTTATCGCCAGTGTGAACTTGCAAAGCCACCGGGCCGCTGCTGCCCGCAACCTGAATTTTTAATGCCTCAGCCGTACCATTCACTTCTGCGCGGGCCTTGGCGAAATCGTTCACCCAGGCTGAGAATTTCTTTTCATCGGCCAAACCGGAACCAATGCGGAGCCAGAACGCCGCACCAGCCTTGGCCGGGCCAGCACTGCGTTCCAACCCGGGCTGACCATGCGCGACGGTGAGGCAGATCGCGCCGGATTTATTTCCGTCATAAATCAGCACGGTACTGGCGGGCGCACCTTGCAAATCGCAACCCCACGGAATTTGCACCGCCACCGCACCGGTGCCCCGACGCAGCGCCACGACTTCACCGGGTTTCACGACTTCGCGACCGGGAACCAGTCTGGTGAAATGAACGGTCCGGTCGCCAACGCGAAGGGCGTCGGCTTCCAGCGGCAGAACAAAAATTGATTGCACCGTGATGGCATTGGTGGGAACGTCCCTACCTCGGTAAACCACCAGTCCCAGCGCATCGGTTTCCCGTTGTGCGGCGAACCAGAGCGGGTCGAGATGAAAGGTTTTCTCGTGCGGTCCGGCCGGGATTTTCTTTTGCCCAAACGGATCATCGCGCCCGTCAGCAATAAAATAGCCGCGAACAGAATCACGTTCGCCCGCAAAGTCCACGGTCAAAGGCATATCCATCCGTCCCCCGTAACTCCGGGCACTGCAACTTAAGGTAATGTCAGCGAGCAGATAGTGCGTGCGGAATTGGCCGGGGTCTTTGCCCCAGGTTTGCCGCACCAGACGCGGAAATTCCCTTGCCAGCACCGGCAGTTTTGCCGGCGGTCGCCAGTCCGATTGCGCGCCGTAGATGATATCCACATCGTGCGTGGCCGGACCGTTCAGCCAGCCGTTCAGCATTAACTGGACATCCAGGTAACCCAAACCGCGCAGAAAATCGTATGTCCGGCTGTGCGCACCCGCCAGCCGCTGAGACGGAGGAAACCAGTTGGCGGCGATGTCGGTCCAGAGGAATTCCCGCAGTGCCCGAGCCTGCGAGCGGCCTTTCTCCTGCTGGCAGAATTCCGCGATCATGCCGAGCCCGTCGAGGTCCACGCCCGTGTAAGTCGGGCTGACAAATTCATGGAAGCCGGCCTGGCAGGTGTAGTGGAATACCCGATCCAGCCGGCCGTAGCCTTCCGCTGCGGCTTCCGGATGGCCGAGCGTTTCACCCAGCAGGATCAAATCGCCGGCGTTCATGATGGCGATGTTGGAATAACTCTCGGCCACCTTATGTTTAAGGCAACCCGTCGTCGAAAGGACGAGCAAATCATGAAGTCGGGCGCGGGCTGATGCGGGAATGAATTCCCGATGTTTGATCCATAGCAACGTGCCGCCTCGCATGCAGAAATCCACCGCGTTAAAGTCCAGCACCGCAGTGTCCCGACGATACCAGTGGAAGTTGCCATACCCGCGGCTGGCGGGATTGCGATCCTGCATCTCAGCGGCCAGTTCGAACAATCGGTCCAGTCGTTCCGGATGCTGCTTAGCCTCACACAATGCCAGCGCATAGGCAAACAGTGTGCGCGCACTCAAGCCGCCGGTGGGATGCGCGCAGGAACGCCAGAAACCTTCGTTTGCCACGACGCAATTGCTGGCAATTCCCGACAAGGGAATGCCGGAGGCTGGTAAAGGGGCCGCGAGATTGAGCGAAGCCACAGCGGCGACCAACAGGCAAACCCGGATCGTCGCCATCAATCGCCCGGCTGCATAATGAGTAAAATCCAAGCGAGCGCATGGGGTGCCAAGTTCTTCCCCAGAGGTGCTGTCAGCGTTTTGGTTCATGCTGGAATTAATTTGATAGACGCCGGGCGGGGCGTGGAGATTTCCATCTTTCTCCGTAGCGCAGCGGGCACGGTTTGCCGTGAACAGGCGACTGCGTTTAAATAATCATGTCTTATTTATTAAATTCGGTTTATTAAAAATCAGGCATGCGTGGCCTGTCATCAAATGGCTCGGCTTCATTGATCAAGCGGAACAGGCCGGATGATCCTGGTTTCCCCGGCAGTCAGAGACAGTTGTTTCAGGGGTAGGAAAACTTCATGCCCCCCGTGCTCTCACTGCCTGTCGCAGGATTGTCTCTCTGGATTTGATCCAATATGAGAATAATTTTTTATAGGTAGTTATGGTTCCGATAGATGGCGGGTTTTGGCGTATTCTGGCGGGTTTTGGCGCGTCATTTTTTGCGCGACATGTCTAAAATACCTTTTTATGGCTATTTTGCCTCGACAGTCAGAGTGCCGCTACCGGAGCCAGACCACTCCAAAAAAACCTGCAAATTCCTTAGCAAAATTGCGAAACTTTACCATTTCTTTGTCACGCCTGTTAAAACCCGCATGAATAAAGGGTTTCGTGACAAAAACGGTGGCCACTGTCAGTGAAATTGCCAGTTTTTAGCCGATTTATTCCTGAATCCGCTAGA
>CAISVF010000180.1 GCA_903888765.1 uncultured Verrucomicrobia subdivision 3 bacterium
ACATCGCCCGTACAATACCAGCCATGGCGCAGCACCTCGGCGGTTTTTTGCGGCTGATTGAGGTAGCCGAGCATGACGTTCGGCCCACGCACCAGCAACATACCGGATTCGCCGGGCGGCAATGCCGGACCATCCCAGGGATGTTCTGATTCGGTGATACGCACACACATGCCGGGAACGGGTTGACCGATTTTGCCGGGCTTGCCGCCCACCTGATAAAATCCGGCAGCGCGATAATCCCAGGAGTTCACCGCCACGGCGGGAGAGCATTCGGTGCACCCATACCCCTCGAGCGGGCGAATGCCAAAGCGTTCCGCGAAGGCGGTAGCCAGCCGTTCGGGCAATTTTTCCGCACCGGTGACGATCAGCTTGAGGCTGCCAAAATCCTCCGGGGCCACGCCGCGCAGGTAAATTTGCAGAAAAGTGGCCGTGGCCAGCATCACGGTGACCTCGTGTTCCCGCACCGCCGCGCCAACGCCCTTGGAATCCAGCGGGTTGGGATAAAAAACCACGCCGGTGCCGAGCACGAGCGGCAGGCAGAGCGTGACCGTGAAGCCGAAGGAATGAAAGAACGGCAAGATGCCGAGTAACCGCTGCGATTCATCCAGCGCAATGACTTCGCCACACTGCTCAATGTTGGCGAGCAGGTTGAATTGCGAGAGCATCACCCCTTTGGGTTCACCGGTGCTGCCGCTGGAAAAAATAACGGTGGCCAGGTCGTCCAAGGATGGCCGGTGGCTGGTTCCGGTTTTCCGGCGGTAAAATAACAGTCTTTCCAAGAGCCATGCCGGCGCCAGTTTGCCAAGGAGAAAGGCCTGGAGTTTTTCGGTCGCCTGCGGTTGGGCGGCAAAGTCTTCGAGATAGATGATTTTACCCGGCGGCGTGAGTTTGAGCTTCTCGAGAAACTTCCGGGAAGTAACCACAGTCTGGATCTCGCATTGCCGCACGCAATCGGCAATCGCGGATGCCGACAGGGTGTAGTTCAGATTCACCGGCACCTTGCCACAAAAGAAGGCGGCGTAGTTGACCAGGGCACCCGACACACTCGGCGGCAGAAAAATGCCCACCATATGCTGGTCGTTCCATACTTTTTTCAACCGGAAAGCGAGGAAAAGGGTTTTGGCCAGGGCGGTGCCAAAATTGATTTTCGGCGTGTGCGCATCGGCAAAAGCAAAGCGACGGGAATGGGCGCGCGCCATGCGAATGAATTGGCGATGCAGCGGCCGCATCCGCTCCCGGCGCAACGACCAGGCGGCCACCTGCAATTCCTGCACCGCCTCCCGCACGGCAAACGGCGTGGTGGTAGCGGGCAGCGGCCGACCGAAACTCACGGTCACCGGGTGCGGATAGCTGGCGGTGAAAAGATGCACCAGCCGGCCGCGCCGAAAGCTCAAGGGCCCGCCCAATAAACCGTCGAGCGCGACCGGAATGATCGGGGCGTCCAAATTCTTCATAATGTGCTCCATGCCCCGGCGGAACGGGAGCATCTGACCGATGCGCGTGATCTGCCCCTCGGCAAAAATACAGACCACCTCGCCAGCGCGGATGGCGTCGCTCGCGGTTTGCAGCGCCTTAAGCAATTCCCGCGGACGCTGTTCCGAGGAGACCGGGATGGTTTTCCAAATTCTGGCAAACGGCTTCACCCAGCGCTTTTCATAAATGTCCTTGAACATCACAAAGCGAATCGGGCGGTCGGTGGCGGCGATGAGCAGCAAGGCATCGCCAAAGGAAACATGGTTGCAAACGAATAAAGCTCCGCCCTTCGCGGGAATATGTTCGCGGCCCACCGCACGAAGGCGATAGGCCGAATTAACCACGCACCACAAGACAAAACGCAGGAGCGAATCGGGCAAGAGGAAGACGGCGTAAAGACCTCCGACCAACGTCATCACGCCGTCGGCGAGGAAAATGGC
>CAISVF010000181.1 GCA_903888765.1 uncultured Verrucomicrobia subdivision 3 bacterium
CAGATGCCACCAGTTGGCTGCTGGTGGCGGGCAAAACCAATACCGCCGTGGTGAATGTGGTCTGCTATCTCAACGGGCGAACGCAGGACGGCGATCCGGAAGGCCTCCTGCCGCTGCCCAGCGGGAGCTGCCGGCTGGAGAATTTTCCGGCGGAACGCTCCGTCATTGCATTGCAAACCAATCGGAATGGCGCGGTGCTCGTTACGGGGGCAGGCCAACTGATGTTGTTTGATGCGCGCTTCGGCCCGGGGGCCACGCTGGATGTGCCTCCCGATGCCAGCACCAATCAATTTGACCTGCGGGTTCCGGCCGAAGAAAGCAACGCGCTGGCCAAGGTGATCGCTGAAATGAACCTCGCCGGCACCAGTACCGGGGAAATCCGAAGTGCGATCATGGACTTTTTTGCGAGCCACTTTAGCTACAGCACCTGGCAGGGGTTGGATCCGGCTGCCACTAATGGCACGCCGCTCACCCGCTTTTTGCTGGCTCACCGCCGCGGCCATTGCGAATACTTTGCCACCGCCACAGTTTTGCTCCTGCGCCAGTTGGGCATTCCTGCGCGCTATGCCGTGGGCTATTATGTCCACGAGCCGGCGGGCAGCGGCTATGTGGTGCGCGAGCGGGATGCGCATGCGTGGTGCCTCCTATGGAATGGCCATAACTGGGAAGATTTCGACACCACTCCGGGATCTGAGCCTGCAGTGAATGGTCCTTTTGCCGCCTTCACTCAATGGCTGGGGGATGTGCGCTCCTGGTTGGGTTTTCAGTTTGCCAAATTCCGCTCTCAACAGACGCATCTGTGGCCTTATTTGCTTTGGACGTTTGTGCCTCTAATGACGGTATTGTTCTATTTCATCTTTTTCCAGCGCCGGAAAAAAAGCCGGCCGACGGGGAAGCGGTTGGTTGCAGATACGCGTGGCGTAATACCGGGTCAGGATTCCGCATTTTACCGGTTGGAACAAGGTCTGGCGCCTCGAATGCCTCCACGCCTGCCCGGTGAACCGCTATCCCTCTGGCTGGAAAAAGCTTTCGCTGAGGCTGCCCTGGCGGATCAGCGGGGCACGTTGCTGGGCGTCTTGCAGTTGCACTATCGTTACCGTTTCGACCCTTGCGGCCTGACCGATGACGAAAAAGCCTTGATGGAAAAACAAGTGACGGACCTGCTGGCAAGCCTCGCGATTGTATCGGCGCACGCGGAATGAGCCCCTCGCTAAGCGACACAAGAAGAACGGACTATTGGCGAGAATGTGCGAAGCCGCAACAATAGCGGCCCTAAACCTACGCATTGCGAAATGAACCGCGCTTTGCGATAGTGTTCCACAAAATTAAACCAAGGTAAAATCATGGCACAGGCAATCATGGAACCCGAAAAAGTGCGGCGGTTCGCCGAGGAACTCCAGCGCTTCAACAGCGATCTGGAAAACCGGATGATACTGCTGCAATCCCGTTTTGCGGCACTGGGTGAAACCTGGTCGGATCAGGAGCATGAGAAATTTTCCGAGGAGTTCAAGCAGGCGATGAAGGCGCTTAAAAAATTTGTGGTGCTTTCCAAGGATCACACCCCTTTCCTTTTGCGCAAGGCGCAGCGGATTGAAGAATATCTGAACCAGCGTTGAGGCATGGCGGCTGCAGCCCAGATCACTTCGGTTGAATCCTTGGAGGCATTCCGGGCCAGTCTCATTGTGTATCTCAGTCAGGTGCGGCCTTTGCTCGATGAAGTCGGCAACGAAGTGTCGCGCACGCGGCTGTGGCTGCAGAACGATCAGCGCCAGTTCTGGGACCATGAACGGCGTTTGCGCGAACGCCGGATGGAGGAAGCCAAGCAGGAATTGTTCAATGCCCGGCTATCGCAGTTTCATGAATCCATCGCTTTATATCAAATGAATTTCCAGCGGGCCCAGCGGGCGGTGCAGGAAGCCGAAGCCAGACTGGCGCAGCTGAAAAAGTGGGATCGCGAGTTGGACCATCGCGCCGCTCCTCTGCTGAAGCAGACGGAACAATTGCAGGGATTTCTGGCCTCGGACATGGTTCGCGCCGTGACCTATCTGGATCAGGCGCTTAAGGCATTGGACGCTTACCGCCAGGTCAGCGCTCCTCCCGGGAGTCGGTCGGTTGCCGCCGCCGGGCCGGCTGATGGGGAGGCAAAAGCATGAAATTAGGCGGCAACAAAAGCCGGCTCGTGGGGCTCACGCGCGAGCTTTCGCTGGCGTGGACGGAGACAAAAAATCACTGGCGCGATGCCAAAAGTGAGGAGTTTGAGCGGCTCTATATCGCCGAACTTTCGGCGAATGTGAATCGCGCCGTGATGGTGCTGGATCAATTGGAAGAACTACTAAAAAAAGCAAGGAGTGATTGTGAATAGCCAACCGGGCGTCATCGAAATGCTGGCGCTGCTGGACGCGCTGAAAAGCGTGGTCAGCGATTTTGTCGCGCGCGAAGAAAAATTAAATAGCGAATTCCGCGTTCAATGCGCGACTGAGCTGAACCTCCTGGCTGCGCAGAGCCAGGCGCAAGAGGCGGCGGCCCATGCGCAAGAGACGCAAGCCCTGTCCGCTCTGGCAGAGGCCAAGGCCCGGTTGCAGTCCCGTTTTGAAAAGCGGCGGACGCGCATCAATCGCGCCCATGCTGAAATCAGCCGGCGTATTCTGGACGCCATCAGCCGGTGCGATACGGAATGGAAAGAACGCACCCAGCAGGGGGTGCAGGCGGCGGAAGTACGGCGCACGGATGAACTGGCTGGCGCAGCGACGGCACATGACCATTTTCAACAGCAGCTTGGTTCCGCCACCGAAGAACTTGCCCGACTGGAATCCGCCGCGCTCAGCGGCTTTCGCGGTTATGCGCGATTTCGCCGCCGGCTCACTTCCGAGCCCGCTCACCCGGAGCAAGATTTAGCGGCCGATGAAAACACACTGTTCAGCGATGCTCAGCAATTACTGGCGAAAGTCACCGGGGAATTAAATCGCTTTACCAAGCTGCCGTTCCCCAAAATTTTCAAGTTTCTGCCGGTCTGGCCGGCGGCTGGTCTTTTGCTGGGCGTGGGGGTGGCTGACCCGGTGCTGACTCATTTTGGCCATAAATTTATTTCCGATGGAGTGGCTGGCTTGGCCCTGACCTCTTTGATCGGCTTGCTGGCGCTGTATTTTTTGAGCCGACGCAACGTGGACCCGGTGGCGGCAAGCATTGCCAATGATCTGACAAAAATCAGGCGGCAACTGGTTGCTTGCGCAGAAAAATCCGCAGCCCGTCTTGTGCAAGAGCAAGCACGGATTAAGACAGAATTTGAAACCACCAAACAAACCTTTCATCAGGAATGGCGACAGGCCGTTCGCGAAATCAGTCAGTTGCGCGGCACCCAACCCGCAGTCATTGATGCCAAAGCATCGCGGCTGGGGCAAAAAACCGAACAATGGTTACTGCGGCAAAGGAACCGCTTGGAAACCGCGAACACGGATACCCTGGCCTGCCTGAAAACCGATGACCGCGCGCAAACCCGGAAGATTAATGAGACGCATAAAAGTAAAATGACCCGGCTGGAAGAGGTGCATCAGCAGCGCTGGCAGGAGTTGGCAGCGGACTGGACCCGGCAGCTTGCCCTCCTGTGCGACCGGTTGCGGGCTGCCAATGAGACAGCCGAAAAACTATTTCCATCGTGGGAGTCGCTGGCTTGGAAAAATTGGGTGCCGCCAGCAGAATTCCCGAATGCTGCAAAATTTGGCCATCTGGAAGCAGAGGTGGAAAAACTGGTCGGGGTTTTGCCTAAGGATGCGCATCTTCGGTGGCCCGGACCGGCGAAGGTTTTGGCCCCACTCGCGCTGGTTTTTCCGACGCAAGGGTCGCTTTTGTTTGAAACCGGCAAAAATAGCGGCGAGGAAGCCTTCGGCGTGATTAACAATATTATCTTCCGGCTGCTCTCTGC
>CAISVF010000182.1 GCA_903888765.1 uncultured Verrucomicrobia subdivision 3 bacterium
ACAACGACTGAAATGACAGGCACGAATTGCTCCTTGGACGCCGCCCGCAACGGCCCGAAAAAGAAAAGACAGCTTTTAATAAAAAAGCTGGCTGACGATAATCTATTTTTTCTATTGACCGCTCACGCTAATGGGTGACCCCTTCATGACCCCTTCACCGATTTGCTTTCTCGCCGCACCGAAACGGAATTGGTTCACCGCGGAACACATGAACAACAACTGACTCGTTACTTGGAGTGTCTTCGGGTAAATTTTTGGCATGGGAAGAGCCCGTTCATCTCAGCAAGCGCCGCGAGATTTTCCAGTGACACACTGGTCATTGGTTTTGTCGGCGGGCAAGGCCGATACGTCCGAGGCGCAACTCGCACTCTCACGGCTGTGCCAGACTTATTGGTTTCCACTTTATGCCCATGCGCGGCGAAGGGGTTACAATCCCCACGACGCGGAGGATTTGACCCAAGAATTCTTTGCGCAACTGCTGGAGCGGCAGGTTCCGGTCTTTCTTGCTCGCGGCGATGAATAATTTCCTGGCGACTGAATGGGCAAAGGCGCGGGCGCAGAAACGCGGCGGCGGTCGCGAGGTGCTGTCACTCGACCTTAACGCCGCTGAGGAACGATTTGATCTCGAACCGGCGGAGGCTTCCGCCCCAGACAAAGAGTTCGACCGGCGCTGGGCGTATGCTTTGCTGGATGAAGTTTTGCAACGGCTCGAAACAGAATTCGCACGTGAGGGGAAGGCTGACCTTTTTGCCACACTGCGTCCGACGCTGGCGGGCGGTTATGAATCACAACCGTATTCCGCATTGGCAGTGAAGCTGGATATGAGCGAGTCAGCCGTGAAGGTGGCGGTGCATCGGTTGCGCAAGCGGTATCGCGACCTGATTCGCTTGGAAATAGGAAACACCATCGCACCCTCGGAAGACGTTGAAGCTGAATTGCGACATTTGTTTTCGGCGCTAGCCGCTTGAATCCGCCTGAATGGAAAACCGTGTAACCTTTCACCGCCGTTCCAGTAGAAAGCAAGTAGAACATTATGGAAACTATCTACATTTGCCCAAACTGCAAAAAAACGCTGCCGCCCAACGCGCCCAAGGGACTCTGTCCTGAATGCCTGCTGCGCGAAGCGATGGCCCTCGAACCCAAGCCTGTCACACCCGCGCAGCCCACTGTGCCGCCGCCATCCATCGCTCAACTCGCGCCTTTGTTCCCGCAGTTGGAGATTCTGGAACTCCTCGGTCAGGGCGGCATGGGCATGGTCTATAAGGCCCGCCAACCGCAGCTCGACCGGTTTGTTGCCTTGAAACTGCTCTCGCCGGAACTCGCCAAAGACCCCGCGTTCGCGGAGCGGTTTTCGCGCGAAGCCAAAGCACTGGCAAAACTGAACCATCCGAACATTGTCAGCGTTTATGACTTTGGCACGGCGGGCGGTTACTACTTCTTCGTGATGGAGTTCGTGGACGGCATGAACCTCAGCCAGTTGGAAAAGTCGCGCAAACTCACGCCGGAAGAGGCGTTGAGCATCATTCCGAAGATTTGCGATGCGCTTCAGTTTGCGCACGACGAGGGCGTGGTTCACCGCGACATCAAACCGGCGAACATCCTCATTGATAAAAAGGGCCGTGTGAAAATCGCCGACTTCGGCTTGTCTAAACTCGTGGGGAAGGAAGCCCATGACTTCACGCTCACCCTGTCGCGCATGGCGATGGGCACGCCGCATTACATGTCGCCGGAGCAGCTCGAGGACTCCGGCAAAGTGGATCATCGCGCGGACATCTTTTCTCTCGGCGTCGTATTTTACGAGATGCTCACCGGCCAGTTGCCGCTCGGGCGCTTCCCACTGCCGTCCGAGAAAGTGCAGGTGGATGTGCGGTTCGATGAAGTCGTGCTGCGCTCGATGGAACGCGACGTGGAGCGGCGGTATCAGCACGTGAGCGAGGTGAAACAAGGCGTGGAAAGCCTGACCGGCAAGCCGCAGGCTGGTTCGCCTCTGCAGCCTGGCACTGCAGAAATGGAAATCGAAAAGTCTTCAGCATCGATTCCGGTCTGGCTGAGGAAACCGGCACTGCTGGGTTATGAGCTTATGGCATTCCTTCTCTTTTTGCTGGGGGCTTACATTGGCGGCCATTCCGCAATCGATCATGCGGACGTGGGACTCGGGGCGAACAACCCTTGGCTGACGGCCAAAGTCATCACCACCAGCCCAGCGGGTAACTTCTCGGGCGGATACAGTTCCGGCTGGGATTTTCACCCGCTGACGATTTCGTTCGCCTGTCTGATGTTGGCGCTCGCGGCATTTGCACGATACCAGACGGTTGCCCGCCGGTTGAGTGCGGCTCGCCCCGAACGCCGCACTTTTTGGGTGAAACTATGCGCTGTAGGCATCTTCACTATCTCCTTGGGCTTTTTCGTTTACTCGGACTTCTACAACAAGGCGATTGTGGGTAAAAACTTGGCGTTCTACCGCAAGGTTGCCGTGGAACTGCATTCCCCCGCCGGCACACGTCCGCATTACAACGCCGACCTGATTTGTGTGCGTGCGGATGGCCGGGAGTTGACCCGCATCAATCTCGGAAATCAGATGCTGACACCACCAGATGAAGCGCAACCTTCCGCAACCTCGACATTCAAGGGTGAATTTGAATTGACTCTGGCCGCAGCTTACAAAGGTTTTTACACCAGCACCGGCAGCCTTCGCGATTTCTACAATGTGAAAATGGAATTAGGCGAGCGAGCGAGCAAGACGGAGGTTTCCCCGGGAGTCAACTACGATGGCAAGCCACAAGTCATTTTCAAAGGTCCGACGGTGTCACTGCTGGTTGTCCCGGCGGAAATGAAGTTTGAACAGCTTCCCACCTCGCTCCGAATTGAGGTAACCGGGAGGGAACAGAACAGCCAATCACCAGCCAGCACTCTGCCCGGCAGGAAACCGCATTTTCCGGCGCGCCTGATCTTTTACCCACCGGATGGGAGAAAAGCCTTTCCTATCGCTGTGCCGACCGAGGCGCTTGACACCACGGAATATTATCCGCGCAACTCCACGAAGGCGGTTCTCGAACACGGCAAAGGGAAGACGATGATTGTCGTGCGGCTTGAGTATCGTCCAGACAACGCCAATCCCGTTGACACCTACGCCGTCGTCTGCCAGTTCAACGGACTGGATGGCAAACAATCCGATGGCGATGCGCACTGCGTCTATGTCGGCACGGAACAGACCATTTTCGATTCAGCGGCCGGTAAGTTGGTGATTCGACCTGCAGAAGCAAATAAGCAACCGTGACTATCCATTCACGATATTCGGTTCGCACCGCCGCAATTTTTGGCCTGCCTTTCTGAAATGTGCTTTTAGATATTATGAAACTCTCGCTCTCCCAGAAAGTCCTGCTGTTGGTTTCTTATGGCTTCATTCCGTTGGGGCTGGTCTGTGTGTGGGCGGGCAGATGGTGGGGTCAGCACACTGGCGGTTTTCTTGGCATTGATATTTTGCTCTATCTTCTAGCCATCGCCCTGCCCGGGATCGGATGGCTCAATGCCAAAAAAATCTGGAACAAACAACGCAAAGACATTAACCCCGATGCTTAGGCTAGTTTAATTGAGAACCGAAAAAAAGCAGACAGCACATTCAATATCAAAATAGACAACCAAAACAAAACCATGAAAACCATTATCCGATTCAGCACCGCGATGTTTGCGCTGGCAGGTATTTTGTCGGCAGCACTCGCACAGGAAGCTAATAAACAACCGCCGGGCGGCTCGACCACCGATGGTTCGTGAAGGGGTCATGGTTTGATGCTATTCGCCACTGACACCCCCAGCACGCGAACAGAGGCTGCGTCACCCCGCTGTGGCCTCGGTCAATCCACGCATCCGCCAGCGCACGCGCACCGCGTCGAAATTCCTCCGCCTTAATCGAAACGGGGTCTTGATATTGGCCAATCAAACATCAGCCCGATGGCCGACTGCAAAGTCCCGTCCGCCAGAGCCCGGCGCAACCAATTTCAGCTTTCTGCTTGCAGCGTTTCAGCATTTTGCAATTCAAACTCTTCGAGGGAAGGAATTTTGGTCTGGGCCCGCTTGGCATACGCCCGATGGACCGCCTTGCAATTGTGCCCCAAATTCTCCATCGCAAACCGCTCCGGATAACCACATTTAAGCGCACGCTCAGCCCACGCATACCGATACGAATGCAGCGTCACCCCCGCAATCCCTAACTGCTGACACCGCGACCGAAACTCCGTCGCCCGATCCCCCGCCCGCACCGACGCCAGATATGGAAATAGCGGCCCCTCCGCCGGCAATCATCAGCCGGCTTGGTCGGCGGAAGTTCTGGCGCTGCTCAAAAAACTGCTCGCTGCCAAACCACCGTCCTCCTAGAGCGCCTGTGCCAGCGAACTCCATCGCCGGCTCAACTTCCAAACCAAACGCGCCAGCATGC
>CAISVF010000183.1 GCA_903888765.1 uncultured Verrucomicrobia subdivision 3 bacterium
CCGCAGGTTGGGCGGCAGCAGCAGCGGGGTGTCGCGGTCAATCGGAACAAAGCGGGTCGCCATCCCTTACCTAGACGCAGCCCCATACCAAAAGTTCCATAATTTATTAGAATTTCTAAGTCCGACAAACTGCTAGGCCGGATGGCTTTCCGCCACGGGGCGGCCAGCTCATCAGGGGGCAAATTCGCACCCCGTTCGTCACTTAAATTTCACGCGGTTGTCACGCATTTGTCACAGTAATGAAATTGTGCGGCGGCGTTAAAAATGAGAGGCTATCAGAGTGAAGCTGCGAATATTGGTTGCGGACGACGAGCCGGAGCTGGTGGAACTGGTTGAGTTTAATCTCAAGCAGGCCGGTTACTCCATAGCCACGGCAGTGGACGGAGCGGAAGCTTTGAAGAAAGCCCGCAGCCAGCCGCCGGATCTGATTCTGCTGGATATCATGATGCCGGAGATGGACGGCCTGGAGGTCTGCAAGATTCTCCGCCGGGAACCGGCCACGGCCAAAGTGCCGATCATCATGCTCACCGCCAAGGCGTCGGAAATCGACCGGGTGCTGGGCCTGGAACTGGGGGCGGATGATTATCTGACGAAACCCTTCAGCGTGCGGGAACTCCTGCTGCGCATCAAAAAAATCCTCGCCCGCTCCCAAACTGAGGAAACGGCGAAGGACCAATTGCGCTGCGGCGATTTGCTGGTGGATTTGCCCCGTCACCTGGTAAGCTGGAAGAACAAGCCCATAGAAATGACGGCGACAGAGTTCAAACTGCTGAGCATTCTCATGGAACGGGCCGGCCGCGTGCAGTCACGCGACCAGCTTTTGCGCGATGTGTGGGCTTATGATAGTCTGATTGACACGCGCACGGTGGACACCCACATGCGGCGACTGCGGGAAAAACTCGGCCCGGCAGCGAAGCATCTGGATACCATCCGCGGCACGGGATACCGCTTCACGGAGTAATGCCGCAAAGGCCGGGATACACATGCCAAGCCACCAAACTCCTGCCAGCCAGTTCTTCAACCGTGAGTTGAGCTGGCTGGAATTCAACCAGCGCGTGCTTGATCAGGCAATGGATGCGGCCAATCCTCTGCTGGAACGGCTTAAATTTTTCACCATCGTCAGCTCCAACCTCGATGAGTTCTTCGAGGTCCGGGTGGCCGGCTTAAAGCAGCAGATTGAGAGCGGCCGGGGCGACCGGAGCGTGGATGGCCTTACCCCCTCGGAAACCTTTCAGGCGATCACCCGCCGCGTCCGTAAATTGGTGGCCGACCAATATGCCTGCTGGCATCAGGATCTCCAGCCGGCGCTGGCACAGAACGGCATCCGCATTCTCGAGTTTGACGAACTCGACCAGGCGGACCGGCTTTGGCTACAGCAATTTTACCTCGCCCAAGTCCGGCCCGTGCTGACCCCGCTGGCCGTAGATACCGCCCATCCTTTTCCGCAACTGCTCAACAAGTCCCTGAACCTGATCCTACAGTTGGAAATCGTCAAGAATGGTGAATTAGTCAAGCAACTGGCGGTGGTTCAATGCCCCGCCATTCTGCCGCGCCTCATTCAGCTCCCCCGGCAGGATCTGCGCCGGGATTATTTTTTCCTCCCCCACCTAGTCGGCCATTTTCTGGCCGACCTTTTTCCCGGCACGACCATTCTGGGTTTCTGGCCCTTCCGCCTGACGCGGAATAGCGAGCTCTATGTGGACGAGGAAGACTCACCCAATCTGCTCAAGGCAGTGGAGGAAGAACTGCACAAGCGCCGGCGCGGCGATGCCGTGCGCCTGGAAATAGATCATGCCTGCCCGCAAGCCATCCGGGAATCGCTGCTGGAGACCCTGCACCTCACGGCCGACGATTTGTATCTGATTCACGGCCCGATGAATCCCACCCGGCTCATTGCCCTGTATAAAGGCGATCATTCGCCGGAATTACGCGATGCGCCCTTCCTGCCGGCGGTGGCCGCAACGCTGCGGGGCAAAGATTTGTTTGCCGCAATCCGGGAGCGGGACATCCTGCTGCATCACCCCTACGAAAGTTTTTCCAGCGTGGTCGATTTTCTGGAAACCGCCGCCACCGACCCCGATGTGCTGGCCATCAAAATGACACTGTATCGCACGGGCGGCGATCACCGGATTGTCGGGGCGCTCATGAACGCCGTGAATAACGGCAAGCAGGTGACCGCTGTGGTGGAATTGCGAGCGCGGTTTGATGAGGCCAACAACATTGAATGGGCACGCAAGCTGGAGGAAAATGGCGTGCATGTGGTGTACGGTCTTGTCGGTTACAAAATTCACGCCAAATGCGCCCTGATTGTGCGGCGCGAGCAGTATCAGATCCGGCGCTATGTCCATCTCGGCACCGGTAATTACAACCCGACCACGGGGAAGCTGTATACCGACCTCAGCCTGCTGACCTGCCGCGCGGAGTTCGGGGAGGACGCCACAAATTTATTTAATCTGCTGACCGGCATTTGCCAGTTTCAAGGCATGAGCAAACTGGTGGTGGCTCCGTTTGACCTGCATGCAAAGTTGCTGGCGCTCATTGCGCGGGAGACGGCGAATGCCAAACGCGATTTGCCGGCCCGCATCATTGCCAAGTGCAACTCCCTGGTGGAACCCCAACTCATTCAAGCCTTTTACGCAGCCTCCCAGGCGGGAGTGAAAGTGGACTTGATTGTGCGAGGCATCTGCTGCCTGCGCCCCGGAGTGCCGGGAGTCAGCGAAAATATCACCGTGCGCAGCATCGTGGACCGGTTTCTGGAGCACAGCCGGATTTATTACTTTGAAAACGCGTGCCAGCCGGAGGTTTATGCGGGCAGTGCGGATTTGATGCCGCGAAATCTTTTCCGGCGCATTGAAGTTTTGTTCCCGATTGAGGATGGGAACCTGTGCGACCGGGTCATCAACGAAATTCTGCGGGTCACGCTGGCAGATAATTCCCGGGCCCAGTTCCTTGGGGCGGCGGGCGGGTATCGCCGGGCGGCAATTCCGGCGGAAGCCGCGCCGCGCCGCTGCCAGCAGGATTTCATCGGACTGGCGGCACCGCACGCGGCGGCGAAGCCAAAGGATAAATATCTCCGCATGGAAGTCGCACCCCGGCCCTTTGCCAAGACAAGCAAAGGATAACATGCGATTTTTCGTGTCCGGTGAAATCATCCGGGACCCGGTAAAACTGGTCCTGATGGTGGTATTGATCCTCAGTTCCGTCATCGCGAGTCCCTTGCGAGCCGAAGAGCCGGATGACAGCCGGATCATCGGTCAGATATTAAAAACCCGGTCAGCCATTCTGCAGACCACCGGCGAAACGAACGCCATCTTTCTTGCGTTCTGGGATTTTGATGGCACGACCCTGAAAGGTGATTGTTCCGAAGGCTGTTACGAAAATGGCCGCCTGGTTTATGCCGGACTGGCCCAAGAGGCGATTGAGCATGGGCTTTCCAGACTTTATCCGGCGGCGGGCGGCTATTCACAATTCTGGAATGATTACACCAATCTGGACGCGCGCATCGGGCATTGGCTCGCATACCCTTTCATTCCGCAGATGCTCCGGGGCGCCGACGCAGCTGCGGTCCGGCAATTGAGCCGCGACTATTTCAGCAACACCTTGAGCAATTATTTCCGGGCCTCGTCAGTTCACATCATGCAGGCGCTCAGCCGCGGCGGGGTGACCTCCCAGATTGTCTCTGCCAGCGCGGAGCTCTTTGTCCAAGGCGCCTCGGCCAGTCTGGGACTGCCCACCAACTACATTCACGGCATCCAGGTGGCAATAAAGGACGGCTTTCTGACCGAAGAACTGATTTATCCCCTGACCTGGAACGTCGGGAAGCGGCAGAAAATTCAGCAGATCGTGGATGACCTCCGGCAGGCGGAACCAAAAGTCAAAATATATATCCTGGCGGGGTTTGGAGACAGCTATCACACCGACGGTCCATTTCTAGAATATATCGCCCGCCAATCACTGCCGGCAGGGCAGCCCATCAGCGTTTTTTACGATAACACCAATGCGCCCGCCGAATACCGGGGCCTCTTTTACCAAGCCAGCCATCAGGCCACGATCAGTGGCAAATAACGGCGAGCGAGGTTAACTCCGTGGCCTGGGATTCGCGGTGCCGATTGAGCGCAGCTTGCCGGCTGGCAACTGGCGATTGGCGACTTTTTCCAAACAAAACGCCCGGCTGGTGTTTCCACCGGGCTGGGCGTGGGGAAGATTTTGGTTATGAGGTTGAGCTGGAAATAAACCCGCTCAGCCCACCTTCGTTTGCGACAGCAACTGGTTCATGTTTCGAATGCGGTCCGCGAGAACTTTCATCACATGCGTGGCAAAAAAGGGATTTTGCTGGATGAGCCGCTGAAAGCGGCGTTCATCCAGTTTGGCCAGACTGGAGGCTTCGCGCGCCACGACCGAGGCTCCACGGGGTGCCTGATCAATCAGAGACAGTTCTCCCAAAATGGCTCCACGGCGGCTCTGCTCCACCACCTTATCCCCCACGATAATATCTAGCGCCCCTTCGAGCACTACAAACATGCCATCGGGGGCATCGCCCGCCTGAAAAAGGGTTTCGCCGGGTGCCAGGCGCACCGGATTGGTTTCATGTGCAAATAATTCTGCCGGATTCATTTGGTTAAGGTTAAGTTACGAGGACAAGACAACAAGTTACAATCAGGTGACAAAACCAAAGTGGTCCCATCCAGTTTTTTCGATAAAAGTTTCATTAGCATGGGCAAAATTAACGCAAGCACTGCTCACCGGGAATTCTTTAAATCCGGCACAAAGAAGTGTTGCCAGCGATCATTTTCCGAAATGAGATCATGGCAGCCTGGTTTTTCCAGGCAAACTTCAATGGCTTGCGGAATCTGCTCCAAGGGATAGCGGTCATACCGGATCGGCCGATCCTCGATGGCGAGCGTTTTCAGCCTGGCTTCCCATCCCTTGGTCAAAGCCCTGACTTCCACAAAATCTCCCACCGGCACAGATTTTACCAATGCGGTATGCATAGGAGCGGACAGTAAATCACAATTTGACTTTCCTGTCCAGATGCCGAAAGGCAATTGTTACCATATTGTAACCTGATTTTAACCTTGGCGACATAGGATTAAAGGCAATTATGGTTTATGGTGGCAGGGTGCAACGGAGCATACTTATTGTGGATGACGAAGACGATTTCATTGAACTGCTGAAATACCGTCTCGCCGGGCTGGGCTACAATTTTCTGGTGGCGAAAAACGGAGTCGAAGCCCTGACCCTGGCCCGCGAGTCGAAGCCGGATTTAATTCTGCTGGATATCATGTTGCCAGATTTGGACGGACTTTCCGTTTGCACCATTCTGCGCCGGCAGCCAGCCACCAAGGAGATCCCGATTTTTTTTATGAGCGCGCTGACCAGCGACGTGACCAATCGCACCACGACCAAGTTGGCCCAAGATTATTTCATCAAACCATTGGACTTGAACCGGCTGAAACTGCGGATCGCTGAATTGATCCAGCCCGAAATCCTTGCGCAGGGCAATTGAGCAAGGCGTCATTATCAGCAGGTGCAGGCAAGCCAGGTTTTCGCAGCGGCCGATTAGGCCGATTTGCTGTCATGGTGAAAAAACAATATTAACCGGCCACCCATCATGAAACAGGATACGCCATGCTTAAACTTAGACCTGAAGGAACCGCTGGTCTGCCGATCCATTTGGATTTCCGACATCCATCTTGGCACCAAACACTCCCGCGTGGCCGAGTTGCTGGAATTCCTGCGGGTCGTGGAGTGCAAATACCTTTACATCGTCGGCGACTTTATTGACGGGTGGGAATTAAAATATCGCTGGTATTGGCGGGATGATTACAACGTGCTCATTCAGAAACTACTCCGCAAAAGCCGCAAGCATACCCGGATTATCTATATCACCGGCAACCACGACGAGTTCATGGAACAATTCATCGGGACCCGGTTTGGCCAGGTAACCATGGCGCGCCAGGCGATGCATACGGCGGCCGACGGTAAAAGATATCTGGTCATTCACGGCCATCAGGCGGATGGCCTGACCCAGTTCAATCATCTGCTGGAGAAGCTTGGCTCCCACCTGTACAATTGGATTCTCGACTTTAACCTGTATTTCAACCGGCTGCGGCGGGCGCTGGGCTTTGGCTATTGGTCGCTGGCGGCGTATTTGAAATTAAAAACGAAATCGGCCGTGAAATTTGTCACCGAATACGAGGGAACGCTCGCTTCCATGGCAAAGAATCAGCAGGCGGACGGGGTGATTTGCGGTCACATTCATCGGGCTGAGATTAAGATGATTGAGGGCGTGCAATATTTTAATTGCGGTGACTGGGTGGAAAGCTGCACCGCCTTGATGGAAGATTTCGACGGCAAAATCAAATTGATTCACTTCCATGAAAATGATGTTCTGCGTACTGGGCGAAGGCCGGGGGCACATGACCCAGGCGATAGCAGTGAAGGAAATGGTGGAAGCCGCCGGCCACCAGGTGGTCGCCGTGACGCTCGGCGTGAGCTCGCAAAGGCCGATGCCGGCCTTCTTTGCATCGGCGATGAAACTGCCCGTCCACCAGCTGCCCACCCTCGAGTTTAAATATAAAAACAACCGCTCCGTCAGCAATGCCGCCACCTTGCTGGGCGGGTTGACCTGCCTGCCGAAATACTTTCAGGTGCTACGCTGGTTGGATGCGCTGGTCCGGGAAACCCGCCCGGAGATCATTTTGAATTTCTTTGAGCCGATGGCCGCAGCTTACTCCCTCCTGCACCGGCGACTTCCGGTGGTTGCCATTGGCCACCAGTTCATGTTCCAACATCCGGCTTATGTTCACCTTCCCAAGTTTTGGAAACAGCGGTGGAGTCTGAAGTGCTACACCGGCTTCGTGGGCGCGCGCGCCACCAAGCTGGCGCTTTCGCTCTACCGCACGGCTGATTTGCCGCCGGAAAACCTGTTTGTCGGCCCGCCCATTTTACGCAAGCAATTGTTTTGCCTGCACGCGAATCCCGAGGGAAATTTTGTGCTCGTGTATTTGCTCAACCACGGCTATGCCGAGCAAATCACGGCCTGGAGCGCCCGCAATCCACAGACCCGCTTGCACTGTTTTTACGACAAGCCGGGAGCGCCGGAAGAATTTGCTTATTCGCCCTCCCTCACATTCCATCGGCTGGATGGCGAAAAATTTTTGCGGATGATGGCGGAATGCCGACACGTGGTTTGTACCGCCGGCTTTGAATCCGTCAGCGAGGCGGCCTGGCTGGGCAAGCCCTTGTTAATGGTGCCGGTGGAAAACCATGTCGAACAGCAGGTCAATGCCTTTGATGCCCAGCAATTCGGCCT
This sequence comes from uncultured Verrucomicrobia subdivision 3 bacterium, assembly GCA_903888765.1. Taxonomy (GTDB): domain Bacteria; phylum Verrucomicrobiota; class Verrucomicrobiia; order Limisphaerales; family UBA11358; genus UBA11358. Next base: position 7,316 of record CAISVF010000183.1, read on the forward strand.
GGGCCTGAGCTGCCCCAGCTTTAATCTGGACCGGCTGACCGAGCTGCCGGATCGGCTGCCCACGGAAGCCTTCCGCGCCTGGCTCGATCAGGCACCCCATAAATTGTTCCAAGCCATTGAACATGCGGTCAGTTCTTCCCGATGAGCGCTCCCCATTGGCTTCGCTTTCCGGCGGGTTTTCTTTGGGGCACGGCCACCGCGCCGACCCAGGTGGAAGGCCACATTGAAAATGAGTGGACCGGGTTTACCGCGCAGGATGGCAGCAACTGCCGGGTGGCGTGCGACCACTACCACCGCTATCCCGAAGATATTCAATGGATGCAGCAGCTCGGCACCAATGCCTACCGGTTTGGAATTGAGTGGTCGCGCTTGCAAAGTGCGCCCTTCGCTCCCTTGAACCCGCTAGAGCTGGCCCGCTATGTGGACCAGATTGAACGCTTACTTGCGGCGGGCATCACCCCCATGGTGGTCCTACATCATTTTTCCAATCCACCGTGGATCAATGCTACGGGAGGCTGGACCAACCCGGCCACCATTGCCGCCTATGTTGATTATGTCCACCGGCTGGTGACAGCGCTGAGAGGGAAAGTCTTCCTGTGGAATACTTTCAACGAGCCGGATACTTATGCCTGCGTGGCGTATCTGCTGGGCGGCTTTCCGCCGCACCACAAATGGCAACTCGGCAAATTCCGGCGCGTGATCAACCACATGGCCCGGGCGCATGCGCAGGCCAGCCGGGTGATCCGGCGCGAAGGTCAGGTCGCCGGCCATAAAGTGGAAGTGGGCATCGCCAAAAACTGGACCTTTTTCCACGCCTACAAACCCTACTCCCCCTGGGACCGCCTGACCGCCTACGCCTGCCACTATACGTTCAATAAGTTTGTGCTGGATGCCTTTCTGGGACGGTGGCGGCGGCGCGCCTCCACTTTTATCGGCCTGAATTATTATGGCCGGGTACGGTTTCACCATTTTGCCGCCATGATTCCCGCCAGCGGCACACCGGTAAGACGGCTCCGGGATTTTGGCTTTGTTTGCGATGACATGGTTGAACGATACCCGGAAGGCATGGGGAAAATCCTGACTTATCTCCACCGGAAATTCCGCCTGCCGATTTACATCACCGAACATGGCGCCGCCTCGCACGATGAGAATTTCCGGGAATTGGATCTGCGCAAAAACCTCACCGCCTTGCATGGGGCCATCAGCGCGGGAGTGGATGTGCGCGGTTTTTTTTACTGGTCGCTCCTGGATAATTTTGAATGGCAGTTTGGCTACACAAAAAAGTTCGGACTACTCGCTGTGGATTTCAGCGACGCCAAACTTCCGCGAACGCCAAAACCACTGGCAAAGGTGTATGCCGGGATTTGCCGGAAAAATGGCTTCCTCCAGACCGAGCCGGGGTGAATCAGCCGGAAAGCCCAGACACTTCATTTGGCCAGACTCCCATGCGGTTGCCGCATGGTAAAAATTGGCCACCCTTGTACTTTTGCCGCGTATCTCGAGATACCCCTTCCGGAGTGGACTAAACCTCAACGACGAAGTCGAATCGTCTGCTTGTCGTGGCGCAGGTTTCCCAACCTGCTGTATCGCCGACTTCCCAGTCGGCTGACCGCGTGAAAGCTCGGGCTCAAAAAACCTTTCACCGTCGGCGGGTTGGGAAACCCGCTATACAGCAGACTGGGAAGTC
>CAISVF010000184.1 GCA_903888765.1 uncultured Verrucomicrobia subdivision 3 bacterium
CGCTGGTCACCGGTGCTGCGGTGCAGCGCCTCGATGCGGTCCAGAGGATTTTCAACCCCGCTGCCCTCCCCTTCGCGTGGCTGCGTCCATTTGTAAATCATGGAAGTGGAGAGGTCCAGATCATCAGCCACCTGTTTGGGGGTCTTCTTATCAAAGACCTCGCGAAGCAATTCGTGGGATTCCATGCCGTGAAAATGGAAAAGCGCTGCCAACTTGGCAAGTGCGAAGCGATTCCGATTTCAGCCAAAAATTATCACTGCGTTATTTCCGCATATGGGCTTTGCTAGGGAGATGGAACCAAGCGGTGAACAACTTGATCACCTTCCGGCTTGCGCTGGGGGCGGCTTTGATGTTCTAATCGCGTCGCCAATACAACCCGGAGTCTGCTTATGATTATCTATGCAATCTGTCTGGTGTTCGGTCTGATGTTTACGCTGGTTAGCGCGTTTGCAGGGCATCTATTTGGCGGACACGATTCCGTCGGCACAGGCGGACACGCCGATGCCGGCTTCAGTTCGGACGGAGTTCCCGGCATCACCTTTTTCAGTCCCACCATTTTGGCCAGCTTCATTACCGGCTTTGGAGCGTTCGGTTTGATTCTGGCGGAAATCCCCGCCACCGCCAGCGTATGGCTGAATGCGCCCATTGCGTTTGTCATTGCATTGCTGGTGGCCTTGGGCGTGCTGGCCTTGATGAATTGGATATTTCGCAAAACGCAGGGTTCGAGCGAAGCCCGCGTGGGACAGCTCATCGGCACCACGGCCTCGCTCGCCTCGCCCATTCCAGAAAACGGGGTCGGCGAAATTTCCTATGTGTACGGCGGCTCGCGGTACAGCGCCCCGGCCCGCTCCGAAGACGGCCTGGCCATCGCCGCGGGACGCACGGTGAAAATCACCCGCATCGTCGGCACACAATATTTTGTCACAACCAGCAATTGAAAAAGCTCTCCACCAAAACTATTTGATCCTATGAACCCGACTCCCTTCCTCGCCGAAATTCCGTGGCTTAGCGTCGTCAGCGCCGTGGGCGCGCTGATTTTTGTGCTCTTTATTTTCATCGTGATCTGGGCCAGCCGCTACACCAAGGCCGGCCCGAACCAAGTGCTGATAATTTCCGGCAGCAAGCGGAAACTGGTAGATCCGGATGGCAATGTGCGGGAGGTCGGCTTCCGCGTCGTCAAGGGGGGAGGAACATTTGTCATTCCGGTCAAGGAAAAGGTGGACATTCTATCGCTGGAACTGCTGACCATCGACGTGCAGACCCCGGAAGTTTATACGAGCAAAGGCGTGCCGGTCAAAGTGGATGGCGTGGCCCAAATCAAGGTCAAGGGCGACGACATTTCCATCGCCACGGCCGCCGAGCAATTTTTGAGCAAGAGCGTCGATGACATCAAGAACATCGCCATGCAGACGCTGGAAGGGCATTTGCGCGCGATTCTAGGCACCATGACCGTTGAGGAAATCTATCAAAACCGCGATGCCTTTGCCTCCAAAGTTCAGGAAGTGGCTGCCGGCGACATGGCCAACATGGGCTTAGGAATTGTCAGCTTTACCATCCGCGACATTCGCGATACGCAAGGCTATCTTGATGCGCTGGGCAAACCGCGGATAGCCCAAGTCAAGCGCGACGCCATCATTGCCCAAGCCGAGGCTGATCGCGATTCCGTCATCCGCTCCGCCCAGGCGAACCAAGCCGGACAGGAAGCCAAATTTCAGGCCGACACCAAGGTCGCGGAAGCCCAGCGCGATTATCAATCCAATGTGGCCCAGTACC
>CAISVF010000185.1 GCA_903888765.1 uncultured Verrucomicrobia subdivision 3 bacterium
CCCTAGCACGCAGCCAAGAATCAGCAGTTCGTTGCCGACCACCATGGACGGCAGCACCATCAGCGCCAGCCCGCCGCCGATCAGGGCGCAACTGGTCGTCACGCTCCCGACGATCAACTTCAATGGTGGATAAAATAGCGCCGCCAGGCCGAGCAGGTAGAGCGCGACACCCACCCACACGATGCCCCGCAAGTTGCCAGTTTCTCGCTCAGTTCGCGCGCCGTTTCCTTTTGAGCCGCTCCGAGCTCTGTTGCTGCTCGCGTCTTGACCGTCTCCTGCGTTTGCTTCAAGACCACCGCCGGATTCTCGGACCGGATAACAGTTTGCTCGATGCTGCCAACGTCCCCCAAAATGTGGTATGGCTGCGCCTTGGCAGCCTGCTATAAGCTCCTTTGCAAAGCAGTTTATGTATTCATCGTAACGGGACTGATTATGAAAGCACTTGTCAAAAAAGAATCCAAACCGGGTCTCTGGCTCCAGGATGTGCCGGAGCCGACCATCGGCATAAACGACGTTCTCATCCGCGTGGATCGCACCGGCATTTGTGGCACGGACTTGCATATTTACAAGTGGGATGCCTGGGCGCAGAAAACCATCCCCGTTCCGATGGTGGTGGGTCATGAGTTTGTCGGGGAGATTGTCGAGGTGGGGTCCAATGTATCCGATTTCAAACCGGGCGATGTGGTAAGTGCTGAGGGGCATGTGGTTTGCGGCCGCTGCCGCAACTGCCTTGCCGGCCGGCGCCACCTATGCAAGGACACCAAGGGGATTGGCGTGAATCGTACCGGGGCCTTTGCGGAATACATTTCGGTGCCGATGACCAATGTCTGGCATCATCAGCCGGGAATTGACCGCGATGTGGCGAGTATTTTTGATCCGTTTGGCAACGCCGTTCATACCGCCCTCTCGTTTGACCTGCTGGGAGAAGACGTCTTGATCACCGGCGCGGGGCCGATCGGGGTGATGGCCGCCGGCATTGCCAAGCATGCCGGCGCGCGCTATGTCGTGATCACGGATGTGAATGATTACCGGCTGGAACTGGCTAAGAAAATGGGGGCGGATGTGGCCTTGAATGTCACCCGGGGCAAACTGGCCGAGGTGCAAGCCCGGCTGGGCATGAAGGAAGGATTCGATGTTGGCCTCGAAATGTCCGGCAGCCCCGCCGCCTTCCGCGATATGATTGATGCCATGGCTCACGGCGGCAAAATTGCGCTGCTCGGCATCCCGGCTGAACCGATTGCCATTGATTGGAACAAGGTCGTGTTCAACATGCTCACCATCAAGGGCATTTACGGCCGCGAAATGTACGAGACCTGGTATAAGATGACCGTAATGCTGGAAAGCGGCCTGGATATCCGGCCCGTCATCACGCACCGTTTTCACTACACCGAGTTTGAACAGGGTTTTCAAGCGATGTTGAGCGGGCAGTCCGGCAAGGTGGTGCTCAATTGGCGCTGAATCATGAGCCGGTCAACCCTTGTCCGCAGCCGTAGCGAAGCGGTGTTATCGCTGGTCGGTAACACGCCGCTCGTGCCGCTGCATTTCGAGGCGGAGCGGCTTACGATTTACGCCAAGTGCGAAATCTTCAACCCCAGCGGCAGTATCAAGGATCGTTTTGCCAAGTGTGTGCTGGTGGATGCGGAGCAGCGTGGCGCCTTGCGCCCGGACTCCATCATTGTTGAATGCAGCAGTGGCAATACCGGCATTGCCCTGTCCATGATCGGGGCGACGCTGGGCTATCCGGTGCGGATTCTCATGTCGGCCAGTGCCAGCGAGGAGCGCCGGCAACTCATCCGTCAGTTGGGCGCGGAGCTGGTTTTATTCGACAGCGGCGGCAAGTATCAGACCGGCATTGAGATGTCGCGCGCAATGGCGGCAAACGATGCGCGGATTTTCCTGCCCCGGCAGTTTGAAAACTCCATCAATGCCGCCGATCACGAGCATTGCACCGGCCAGGAAATTCTCCGGCAGATGCCCGGTCCCATTGATGCTTTTGTGACCGGCTTTGGCACCGGCGGCACTTTGGCCGGCTGCGGCAGGGCCATTAAGCGTCGCTGGCCGGCGGCGCGGATCATTGCCATGGAACCTGCGGAGCAGGCCCTGCTGGCGGGCGAATGTCCGTGCTGCCATTTTATCGAAGGGGTGGCCGATGGCTTTATTCCGCCCCTGCTGCGCGATGCCCCCCTGGATGGGGAGGTGAAGATCACGAGCGCCGAGGCCATGGCCATGACCCGCCGGCTGCACCGGGAATTTGGCCTGCTGGTCGGCACCTCCTCCGGTGCGAACGTGAGCGCGGCGCTGCGTCTGGCGCAGGATCTGGGGCCGCGTGCCACGGTGGTCACCCTGCTTTGTGACCGCGCGGAACGCTATTTCAGCACGGCGCTGTTTGCCGCGCCGGAAAATTAAATTAAATGTCTCTTTCGAACAAAAATATATAATGAAATCATTCCCCATTCTGGCCGCTTGGTTGCTGGCCGCTTTTACCAGCCTGGCACAACCGGCCCTGCGGGTGCCCGCCTTCACCGCCTACTTCGATCCTGATGTCGAAGGGGCGCAGATTTCCGGCCGCTCCGGCATCACCGGCTGGGAGGATCCGAAAACCAGCGTGCTCTGGTTCGGCCATATCAAAACGCCGGGCCAGCTGGAATGCGCGGTGTCGCTGCGTTTGCCGGCGGGGGTGGAAAGCAAATTGCGCCTGACGGTTGCGGGGAAATCCCGCGAGGCCACGGCCAAGGGTGCCGGTGACGAGCCGGTGAGTGTCGCGTTTGGCTCGTTCGATGTCGCGGCGGCGGGGTTTCAAAAATTCGCCCTCGAATCCTTGAATGTTGCCGGCAAACCGGCTGGCGATATTGAGGCGCTGCAGTTAAGCGGGCCGGCTGCGGCCGATGCGCAATTTAATCTTAAACCGCGCCGCAATACCGCCTCGGTGCATCTGTCCTATCCCACGAAAGAGTTCACCAATGTGAATGCCTTCTATTGCGAGGTCACGGCCACGGAAACCCCGCTCTGGACTTATTTTGAGGCGGCGGGCTGGCATCGCGGCTATTTCGGGATGCAGGTCAACAGTCCGACGGAGCGGCGGATAATTTTTTCCGTCTGGGACAGCGGCAACGAAGCGGTGAGCCGCAACAAAGTCGGGCAGGAAGACCGCGTCACGCTTTTGGCCAAGGGCGAGGGGGTGAATGCCGGAGATTTTGGCAATGAAGGCACGGGTGGCCATAGCCATCTGGTCTATGATTGGAAGACCGGCGAAAAACAGCGCTTCTTGGTCACTGCCAAAGTGCCGGACGCCACGCACACCATTTACACCGGCTACTGGTACCATCCCGAACAGAAAAAATGGATGCTGATTTCCAGTTGGAAGGCACCTAAGGACGGTGCCTATCTGCACGGCCTTTACAGTTTTGTTGAAAATTTTGGCGGCGACAATGGCTTGCTCCATCGGCAGGCGTTTTACGGCAATCAATGGCTCCGCACCGCCGACGGTGCATGGCACGAAGTGCTCACCGCCAGTTTCAGCCATGATCCCACCGGCCGGAATGACCGTTTTGACCGTTATATGGGCCTGGAGCATGGGGAGTTTTTCCTCTCCACCGGCGGCTTCCTGCCCGGCTTCACCAAATTTGGCGAGAAATTCACCCGCCCCGCCCTGGGTGCAGCCCCGGCGGATCTGGTGCTGCCGCCGTTGCCTGAATAAACCAGTCTTTAATCATTATTTTCCCGCTATGACCAGTTCATTTCAAACCCACCTTCAGCAGCAGCTCGCGGATATTCGCGCCGCCGGCACTTATAAAAACGAGCGAGTCATTGTCACGCCGCAAGGCACCTCCATCCGCGTGGCCGATGGCCAGCCCGTGCTCAATCTATGCGCCAATAATTATCTTGGTCTCGCGCAGCATCCCGCCGTGGCCGCTGCCGCCAAGGCGGCGATTGACGAATGGGGCTATGGCTGTGCGAGCGTGCGCTTTATCTGCGGAACTCAGGGGGTGCATAAAAAGCTGGAGACCAAATTAAGCGAGTTTCTCCGCACCGAGGACACCATTCTTTATTCCTCCTGCTTCGATGCCAATGGCGGATTGTTCGAGACTCTGCTAGGCGAGCCCGATGCGATTATTTCCGATGAGCTGAATCATGCGAGTATCATTGATGGCGTCCGGTTGTGCAAGGCGCAGCGGTACCGCTACAAAAACAACGACATGGCCGATCTGGAAGCAAAGCTGAAAGAAGCCGCTGGCTGTCGTTTTAAAATGATCGCCACCGATGGGGTGTTTTCGATGGATGGCTACATCGCCAACCTGACCGCCATTTGTGATCTGGCCGATAAGTATGGCGCGCTGGTGATGGTGGATGATTCCCATGCGGTTGGTTTCATGGGCAAAACGGGTCGCGGCACCCACGAATATAATCGTGTGCTGGGGCGCGTGGACATCCTGACCGGCACGCTGGGCAAGGCGCTTGGTGGTGCGAGTGGCGGCTATACGAGCGGTCGTCGTGACATCATCGAATATTTGCGCCAGCGTTCCCGGCCCTATTTGTTTTCCAACACGCTCGCCCCGGCGATCGCGGGCGCGTCGCTGAAAGTTCTGGAAATGCTGACCGAGTCCACCGCCCTGCGGGACAAGCTGGAGGCGAATACCAAGTATTTCCGCGAAGGCATGGCCAAGCTGGGTTTTGATATTCTGCCCGGCACACATCCGATCTGCCCGGTGATGCTCGGCGATGCCGCGCTGGCGGGAAGATTTGCCGAGGCCATGTTGAAAAAAGGCGTTTACGTTATTGGCTTTTCGTATCCGGTCGTGCCGCAAGGCAAGGCGCGCATCCGCACGCAGATTTCGGCCGCGCATTCCTGGCTGGATTTGGAAAAAGCCCTGAATGCTTTCGCCGAAGTGAAACGAGAACTCAAACTCTAAAGGACCTGCTGTGGCAGTCCGCCCGGGGCATAAAGTTCGCCTATGAAGTCCATGGAAGTACCAGCTGGTGTTTCAGGCTAACCTCCATGAAACCTCTTCTGGTTTGCATTCTGGCCCTGTTGAGTCTGGTGTTCTCGTCCGGGTCTAAACCGGCGCTTCCAGCTGCGGCGCTCAACCTGAAACTGGCTGCGCCCATTAATACCTGGGATGAAGCGGTGCCGCTCGGTAATGGCGCCATGGGCCTGTTGTTGTGGGGCCAGGGGAATACCATCCGCCTCTCGCTGGATCGCGGTGACCTGTGGGATGAACGTCCGTCGAAGGATTTTCTCAAAGTGCAAAACCGTTTTAACTGGGCGGAAATGCAGCGGCTGGTGGCCGAAAATAAGATGGACGAGTTCAACGACGTCTTTGATTCAAACTATGACTACAACGGGCCGCCCACCAAACTTCCCGCCGGGCGGGTGGAGGTCAC